>NZ_CP113930.1:0-342500 GCF_029392095.1 Lactobacillus sp. ESL0700 | reverse complement strand
TTTCCAATTTGTAAACTTTCTTTTTTAACTTTTACAAAAGTACCTTTACCACGAATCTTTTTAACTAAATCCTGAGCTTCTAAAATTTTTATTGCTTTACGAACTGTTATTTTACTAACTGAATACAAAACACAAAGTTCGCTTTCAGTTGGTAATTTTTGTGTGGGATAATACTTATTAGAATAAATATTGCTTTTAATCAAAGAAGCAATTTGTAAATATAATGGTTTGTCATTTTTCAGCATTTTCATACGTGTATCCTACTATAAAGCAATAAAAAAGTCCATTTATCAGACATTAAGCTGAAAATGGACTTTTATTTTTACAAAATTCCCAAAGCACCTATTATTATACCGAAAATGATAATACCAATTAAGAGGGCATTTGTATTAATCTTTTTCTTAATCAAATAATAAATTGCTAAAGTAAACAACAAGGGTAACATTTTAGGAAACATTTGATTTAAAATTGACTGCAAAGTTAGTTTAGCACCACCTGCAGCAAATTTAATCGGCGTCGTAATATCCACCATGCTAGCAACCATGCCACCAACTATTGACAAACCAATAATAGAAGCAAATTCCATTATGCGGTCCATTAAACCTTCTTGATACATCTTAGTTAAGTACTTGTTCCCAGAATTATAACCTAAAAATGTACCGTAATATGAAGTCAGCAATGAAGGTATCATAAACAATCCAACTGCTAGCAATGGACCTAAAATACTGCCTTGCTTGGCAAATGAAAGCCCAATACCAAAAGTAATTATTCTAACTGTACCTTGGAAAAACGAATCACCAATCCCAGCAAATGGCCCCATTAAACTGGTCTTAATCATTGAGATTGATTCAGGATCGTATTCACCCTTATTTTGAGCATTTTGCTCTTCCATCGAAGCAGCAATCCCCATGATAAAGGAAGTCAATTGCGGTGTACAGTTATAAAATTGCATATGACGCTTATAGGCCTTTTTCTTTTCTTCCAAATCATTAGCATATAATTTGTCTAAAATTGGAGCCATTCCGTACATAAACCCCATATGCATTTGCCGCTCATAGTTCCACGAACACATAATGGTCATTGATCTAAAGAAAACCTTACGTAAGTCTTTCTTTGTAATGATACTTTTCTTTTCAGATTCTTCCATTTTTATTTCGCCGCCTTCTTTCCACCATAATTGACTTTATCCATAATAAAGGCTAACAAAACCGAGAAGCAGGTTAAGCCAATCAGACTCAAATTTGAATATGCAACTACTAAAAAGCCGAATAAGAAATATGGAAATAGCTTTTTACTAAGCATTGTACTCAGTAACATAGCAAATCCCAATGCTGATAACAGATTACCCGCAACTGTTAATCCATGAGTTATTACAGTAGGAATACTATTAACGATCGGCTTGATCGAATTGGCACCAAAGTAAAAGGCAACGAAAATCAAGGCAAAATACAGTATTGAGTTTAATAAAAATGACCAAATCACATGAATATGCTGGGCCTTTTTAAATTTGCCCTCATCAATCGCCTTGTCGGCTACGTGACCAAATTGCGCAATAATCATTCTCATTAAAATATCAATAAATTCCGCTGCAACAGCTACTGGCAACGCAATGGCTAGAGCTGTTTCTTTACTAGCACCAGAAATAATTGCAAACGCTGTAGCTACAATACTACCAATTTGCATGTTTGGCGGAGCTGCGGCACCAATGGCAACAAATCCCATTGAGATTAATTCCATCGAAGCACCTAAAATAATGCCGGCTTTTAAGTTACCTAGCGCTAATCCGGTCAGCATACTCAAAATTAATGGTCGACCAAGATTCTGTCTACCAATCAGCCTTGAGTCGATAACGCCAACTATTGACACGAAGCCTAGCAGGATTGCTTTTATTAACATAACTCATCCTCCTTACTTATTATTTATTAAAGTCCACTTTTTCTGGAGAAACTGCTGGAACCTGTTGAACCACAATCTTAACGTTCTTAGCAATAATTTTTCTGGTTGCTTCTAATTCTTCATCATTTAGAAAAATAGTTTTACCATATTGCTTTGAACCATCTTTTTTAGCAACGCCACCATAATTAATTTCTGTTATTTCTGGTAATTGCTCTGTTACTGCTAATGCTTCAACTGGTCCTTTTGCCAAAATCATAATTTGGTCTTTTGGATTTGCTTCAACTACAGAAGCAACTTGATTAATCGGCACAATGTCCAATTCGCAATCTGTTGGCTTAGCCATTGACAATGCCATTTTAGCCATTGGATTGTTTGGAACTATGTCATCTGCCACAATAATTCGATTAATAGAATATTGCTTAACCCATGAAAAAACAACTTGTCCATGAATTAAACGATGATCTACTCTAAAAAGTTTAATCATATTTAATTACCCACTCTTAATTAATAATCAAGGTGCCACATATATCTACGAACATCCAATGAATGACCGCGTTCGTAGGCAATTGCCTCAACCATTTGTCTAATAACAACACCAGATAAAATAGCTGCAATAAATTCTTTAGCTTCTGGCTTTACATCATCTAATGGCAAATCTGCTTGATCAAGAACTTCTAAGCACTTAGTATGTTGCTTAGCAAATTTTTCTACTCGTTCATCAAGGTGACGAGTATTACCAATACTCTTAACTAAAATAAACGGTACATCATAGTCTGTAACTTCAAATGGACCATGGAAGTATTCGCCAGAATTGATTGCTGCTGAGTTAATCCATTGCATTTCCATAAACCAGCACATTGCAGTTGAGTAAACTTCACCATAGTTAATACCACTACCAATAGTGTAAATATTTGCACTGCGTTTATAGCTTTGGCCCCATTTTTCAGCGGATTCAGCGTGATCCTTCTTTACCTTAACTGTTAAGTCTTGTAACTTATTCAATTCGTCAAAGCAAACAGCCCACTTTTTATCACCAGTAAAATGCTCTAACAACTTAAATACTAAACCATATACTACAGGCTTATTTAAATCGCTGGCATCAGCATCTGTTCCCCAATCATAGTGAATTGGAAATTCAGTTGCTTGCCATAATGGTGATTCATCAGCATGAGAAAAGCTAATGGTGATGGCACCTTTTTCTCTTCCTAATTTAGTAGCATTAACAGTTTCTGGGGTAGTACCAGAATGTGATATCGAAATAACAATTGAATTCTTGCCTAAGGATTTTGGTGCATCATAAACGAATTCATTTGCAGTATATACTTGGCTGATTAAATCAGTATTTCTGTCCATCATGTATTTACCTGGCATTAATACTGCTTGTGAACCACCACAAGCTACAAAATAAATACTCTTGATATCCCGCTTCTTAACTTCCTCAATCGCTCTATTGATTTGATCAATATGTTCTTTTTTCATAATATCTGCTCCTTAAATTATGCTTGATTATATAATCTTATATAATCTTTAATTCAAGTATACTATTTTTAAATAAAATGTAAACGATTTCTTTAAAAATACTTGAGCTTTTAGTGAAAAAATTACAAAAAAATAGACGTTAGCCAATTTTTTGACTAACGCCTATTTAGATTATTTAGTTTTATGATATTGGTGGTCTTAAAAATTAATACCAACCATTTGCTTGCCAGAAAGCCTTAGCAGCTGCCCATGAGCCGTAACGACCAGCAACATAATTATCTGCAACTCGTTCTTGGTTAGCGGCAGAATAATCGCCGTTAAGGTATGAAGAAGAAAGTTGGTATTTACCGATGTATTGGCCATTTTGTGCACTGTATGAGCCGCCTGATTCGCGTCCAGCAATCCATGCCTTAGCACTGGATTCTGAATCAGAAGCAGTTGCAACAACATTTTGACTAGTAGCAGCAGTGTTATTAGTAGTAGCTGCATTATTTGTTGTTACTTGTGTATCTTGAGCTGGGTAGTAGCCTTTGTTAACGTATGCAGCTCTAACCCATTGGTTTTTGCCAAGGTCGTACCATTTATGACCTTGAGCATCGTAAGCGGTTTTGATAACTTTCCAAGAAGAATTACTTGGTAAAACTTGACCGGTAGCTACTGGATTCTCGTAATTATTCCAAACGTGAATTAAGTTGCCGTCAACGTAGTTCACTGTAACAACTGCTGCATCATTAGCAACCGTTGCTGCGTGAACAGTGCTTGTCTTTGCACTATTCATCACCATTGCACCTGAAACTGTTAATGCTGCCACTGCTGCTGATTTAACTAAGATAGATTTTACCTTCAAAAATTTTCTCTCCTTAATAAAAAAATTTCATATCATTTTCTTTCCAAAATTGAACAAATCCAAAAACGACTTACTCAATTTGATTGTCTCTATACTACAGTGTTAAAATGTCAGAACCATAACAGAACTATCTCTCAGGCTTTAAGAATTGATTACCCAATGACAACTTTATGTAACAATTGTAATATTTTGCAAAAGCGCTTTCTTAAATTAACAATCTTGTTAGAATCAGCACTTGAAGCATTGTTTACCATTAAAAATTTAGACTTGCACATAACAAATGGTCTAGACAGCAATCAATTTTGCAACACAATTGCAAAAATTGTTGTGAACTCTATTCTTCTCTTATTGCGAAAAGTGCTATAGTTAAATTGTACTTTTAATGAAAGGAAAATTATCATGAGCAAATACGTTGTTAAATTAGACGAAAAAGATTGGCAAATGATTAAGGACTGTCACTCAAAGAACCCTTCATTGATGAAGGCGATGAATGAGGCTAAGAAGGTCGAAGATTAGTCCTAAGAATAAAAAAGCTTCCTTTTAAGGAAGTTTTTTTATTTTGCAAACTTGTGCTTTTTAGCAATTATTCTAACTTAACATCATTATCAGTGTGCCCAGTCAGCAAAATCTGATGAAAGTTTTCATAACTAACCGCAATCATATCAGTTAGGGCCGGACTGGTGTAAGAGCCAATATGCGGTGTGAGCAAGACTTGAGGATAGAGTTCTTGCAGTTGCCTCGTTTGTGGATCAGTAATTTGACCGTGAAAGTTCTGTCCCATCACTTTGGTCTCATTGGGCAAAACATCTGAGGCAAAGCCAGCAATTGTCCCATTTTTGACAGCAGTAATAATTGCATCATAATCTGCCAGCTGCGTTCTTGCCGTATTAACTAGCACGGCTGATTTCTTCATTTTACTTAAAAAAGTGGCATCAATCAGCTTATCATTTTGTCCAGGGAAATATGGAACGTGAATTGATACAATGTCAGACTTAGCAAGTAATTCATCTTGACTAACAAATGTTACAAATTGTTTCGCATAGTCACTCGGGTACGGATCATAGGCAAGAACATTGGTGCCGAACCCATGATAAAGTTTGGCTTCAGTAGCACCAATTCGACCAGTACCAATAATTCCAACAGTTCCTGAATGGATTTCACCAGAGAACATGCTGGGTAACACGCGAAAGTCGCCGTTGTCTGTACTAGTCGTTGCTAGTGCAAGATGGCGAAACAGCATCATCCCCAGCGTTAACGCCAATTCTGCAACCGCATAAGGTGAATATGCAGGAACTCGCGCAACCTTCATCCCATATTTGGCACAAGTTTTTAAATCAATATGATTAAAGCCAACTGTCCGTGTAAAAACATACTTAATTCCCCAATCATGGAATTTAGCTAAGTTTTCTGCATCAGCAACACAATTGGCACGCAATAATACGGCATCTGCACCCTTAGCAGTTGCTACATTATCATGAGTCAACAGCTCCTGTTCCAGTTTCAGGTCATAATGATACTTGTTTAACTTTTCAAAAAAGGCCACTTCGTTTTCACGAACACCATAAGCCACAATTTTAAGCATTCCATATCTCCTTATAAATAAATTAAATATTTCTAGATTATTAAAAATAATTTAATACTAATTTACACTAAAACAAAAAAACATTCTATGTTTTAGCCATAGAATGTTTTAATTTAAGTTAAATATTTTATTTTTCAACTGCTAACTTGTCACGCCAAGATTTTGCTCCTGTTAATGCTTTGTTCAAGTTTTCGATATTTTCTTTACCTTGAGTAGCCAGCCATTTCTTACCGACTTCTTCACCTTCTGCAGCAAATGGCTTGATTGATGGCTTCCATGTGGCACGACCACAAAGAACACCATTATAGTCAGCGCCAGCTTCTTCAGCCATCTTGATTTCAGCGATAAATTCTTCTGACGTCACACCAGCTGACAAGAAGATGTATGGCAAATCAGTAATATCTGATTGTTTCTTCAGCAATTCCTTAGCTTGAGCTTGTGTGTAGACAACTTCGTTATCACCATTGAAGCCTTCAACGAACTTAATGTTGAATGGAATTTCTACCTTCAAAACTGTTACACCATATTTTGGTGCTGAAAATTCCTTCATGGTCTTTAAAACTTTGTCGGCCTTTACCTTGGCAAAGTCTGCACCTTTGGCATCGGCGATATTTGCATCATAAGTCAATAATTCCAAGAACAATGGTAATTCATTGGCTTTAGCTTCAGCACCGACTCTTTCAACGAAGGCTTGCTTTTTATCGTTAATTTCTTCACCCTCATCTGGATCGTAGTAGAGCAAGAACTTAATTGCATCGCCGCCTTCATTCTTAATCCGCAAACCTGATTGGTTAGCAATCAAGTCTGGCATTCTGCCTGGCTCAGTTGTATCATAACCGGTCTTTTCATAAGAAAGAAGCAACCCGCAATTCTTATCTCTAACTTTAGTTGCAGGTAAGCCATATTCTGGATCAGTCAAAATTGATGAAGCATAAGGTGTTAATTCACTTGAAATTGCCTTCTTAAAATCAACAATTGTTGTTTCGTCGGCTGGCTTGTTGGCAGCTTCTGCCAACATCTTTTTCAATGAACCACGTTGGTCAATCGCCAAGGCGCTAATCACGCCATCATCAGTTGACAAGTTCGCCATATGTTTAGCAACTTCTGAAGAAATTGTTCTCATTATTTTTCTCCTTTAATTCAAATTAATCGCACACCATTATTATATACTCATGTAAATCGCTTTTAAAGCTTATCTACCTTTTATGTAAAGCTTTTCACGATTATTTATAAAATAGTAAAAATTAGCCTGAATTAAGTGAAATAAATTTCGCTTAAAGCACTTTAATCTTCTTTGGAAGCGTTTTATAATTTTAATTATAAAGATTAACAATCAAAATGGGTCAGTGTGACTATTTGGCTCATATTATTTTATATAGGAGAACTTCATGTCTTTTATTTATACGCTCAGATACATGCTTGATCCTCGCACCAACACACCTGAAAAAGACCAAAAATTGCTTGAATTTGTTCAAAAAGGGCAAATTGACGATGTTGCCTTTTTTATAAATGGCGAAGAACTGAACCACAGTCATTTAACTACTCAAGAAACTCAAGTTTGGCTTGATGCGATTAAGCCGCTGCAGAAAAAGCTCAAGCAAATGGGTGTTACTACCAGCCTTAACCCCTGGACGACAATCATGCATTCCGACCGCGGCTACCAGGTCAATCCCGCAATTGGCTTTAACACCTTTGTCGACATCAATGGGCAAAAAGCGCAAGACATGGCTTGTCCTGCCGACCCAACTTGGCGCAAATATCTTGCGCAAACTTACGCTCAATATGCCAGCATTCATCCTCGGTGGTTATGGCTCGAAGATGATTTTCGCCATTATAACCACACACCGTTAAAGTTGATGTGTTTTTGTGATTATCATATGCGACTTTACCAACAAAAATTGGGCAAGGCAGAGTCGCGCGAAGATTTTGTTAAAAATATGCTCAAGCCAGGAAAGCCTATGCCAGAACGGCGAATTTATCTTGATCAGGCTCGCCAGGAAATGATTGAAAACGAACATTTAATCGAGCAAGCAGTACACCAAGTTAGTCCAAAAACCGACCTCGCACAGATGACCTCATTCCCTGACTGGCACGCAATTGAAGGTCGTGATTGGCAGCAATTGTTCGCTGCTCAAGCTGGACCAAATCATCCCCAAGTAGCCAGACCCCATTTGCCCGCCTATAACGAAGTTGCACCACTACAATATGGGCGAAATTTTGAAGAATATACCCGTATTACTGCCGCTTATTTAGGCGAAAATGTGGAATTATATCCTGAACTTGAAAGCTACATGTATTCGCCACTAGTCAAATCGCTCGCCTTTACCAAGTTCCAGATTATCACCACTGCTTTGATTGGCAGTAAGGGAATTTTACTTAATTTATTCGACATGATGGGCAATGGGATTAATGAAAATTGGCATTATGCGAAAATGCTAGCCGAAATCAAGCCATTTGTTAACCAACTATCTGAAAACCGCTTAAAGATTAACCACTTAGCTGGCATTAAAATTTTAGTTGATCAAGATTCCAGTTATTGCTTGCATACTAAAGTTGGTCAAGCAGCCGAAGAATTATTGCCACATGAAAAGAATTGGGCTAGTCTTCTATCGGCTTTTGGGTTTGCGACCACAATTCTGCCAGTTAATGCCCACACTAAACTCGGAAAACAAACTATTGCCATTGCGGGACAATTATTGCGGAATTTTACCAATCGTCAGATTACTGCCTTACTTAACAACAACACCGTTTTACTAGATGGCGAAAGTGTTAACGTCTTGCTTGAGCGTGGTCTAGGTAACCTGTTGCACATTAAAAAAGCTGTTTGGCACCCATATCGCACTGCCTACCAGTCATTTGAACAAGCAGATAATGTCACTGTTGATGGTGTCAAGAATCCAAGAATTACAATGCTTCAACATACCGGAAACTATTTAAAACTTACTTATGAAACAGGCAGTGACGTTGCTATCTGGTCTAAGGCTTATAGTTCACTTGATGAAGAGCTAGGTAATGTCATGGCGGTAATTGACAAGCATATTATTGTCTTGCCAATGGATCAGGATCCAAAACATGGCTGGGAATCACAATTTACCACTTACAAGCAGGGACTTTTACAGCAAATGCTTGATAGTATCCAGCCAATCGATTATTTGATTGACATGCCAAATGTTAAATTAAATGTGCAAGATAACCGCCGCGTTGCTTGGCTAGCCAACTTTACCCTAGACGCTTATTCACAAATTCGCTGGCACCTAAGTGAACCCTTACCAAGTAACACAGTAACAATTGTGCGCAAAAACGGCCAAGCTGTTAGCTCTAAAATTGCCCAGGTAACTGTTACAAATGGTATCGCAACAATCGCCGCTGAACTTAACCCATTAGAAACAATCCAGCTGCTCTTTAATTAAATTTATCATTACTTCCAGACAACAAAATACCATGAGCTTTTTTTGAGCTCATGGTATTTTTAGACATTAAATAATTTTACTTCTTCATGTTTGCCAGCATTTGGGTAATGTTAACCATCCCTGCCTTGCCGGCAGTAATATAATCAGATTCGTTACCATTCATTTGACTGTTAAGCCATTCAATTACCAACGGCAAGTTCATTCCCGAAATTAACTGGATTGATTGACCGCCCATAATCATCTGACTGACAACGTTAGCTGGAGTACCGCCCATTAAATCGGCAAAAACTGTCACATCTTCAAGGTTCATGCCAGCAATTTTAGCGGTAAATTTTTTCTTAAAGTCTTCTGGACCTTCATCAGGCAACAAGCACACTGTATGTAAATGCTCTTGTTCACCCATGATTAATTCAGCACTGGCTTTTAAGCCTTCAGCCATCGTTCCGTGACTGATCAAAACTAATTCTTTTTCTGCCATAATATACTTTCTAATTACTTAAATTAAATTTTAGCGATAATTCCTGTACCACCTAAGATTACACAAAGGATTAAGACAATGAAGATTACCTTAGTAGAGGACATGCCCTTCTTACCAAGCAGCCAGTAGACAAAGGCAACAACTGCTGCAGGTAACAGTTTAGGAATAATCATATCCAAATTATTCTGAATATTCATTGATACTTTACCAATCTGTGGTACCCAAGCGAACTTAATGTTAACCATTGTGGCAACTAACGCACCAACCATGAAGACACCTAGAACAGTGGCTGAATCAGTCAATGCATTTAATTGGTCCCGCATATCAGTAACTAGAGAAACACCTTGCTTATAAGCAATCCGTAATTGCTTCCAACGAAAGACGCAGATTAATAAGCAGACTGCAACCCAGATAATAACTCCTGTTGGGTTACCTTCATGAGCCATTGAAGCTGCTAAAGCCCCAAAGATAGCTGGAATTAAGGAAGCGAAAATTGAGTCACCAATTGCCGCAAATGAACCCATCAAACCAACTTTCATACCAGTAACCGTATCTTTTCCAGCAATTCCTTCATTTTCCTCAACGGCAAGGTCAAGTCCCGTGATAATCGTGTTAAAGAAGTTAGAAGTGTTAAAGAACTGCATGTGCGTCTTCATCATTTCTCTTAATTCTGGAGTATCATCACCATAAATCTTGCGCAGTTGCGGCAAAATCGTGTACAGATAGCCACTGTTCTGCATTCTTTCGTAGTTCCAGCCTAACTGGTAGCCGAATAATGATCTTCTGTTAATTTGATTAAAGTCTTTATCAGTTAATTTATACTTTGGTTTAGAGTTCGTCATCAGTAATTTCCCCCTCGTCATCATTTGCGTTGCTTTGACTTGCAGTCTTTTGTGCAGCGCTCTTAAGCGGAATATTCTTGTAGTGCAAAATTGCGAGTGCTAAACCTAGCAATGCAACTGCCAGCATTGGCAAGCCGTTAAAGGTAGCAGTAAAGCTCTTGTTTGCTGCAGCAACACCAGTACCTAATGCCTGGATACTGCTGAACAAAACTGAGAACAGTGTCGTAATCGTGAAGCCTAAAATTAAGTATGCGGCATGCTTTTTAATTGGTAAGTACCGCAGTAAGATTGCGAAACCTACAGCTGGCAATGTAGCACCGGCTACTGTCAACCCATTACCTAACCAAAGCAAGTCACCATTCAAAGCATTGGCGATTGTTTGAACTAAGCCTTGACCAAAAGCCAAAGCAATAAATACAGGAACAGCACGTGAAAGCGACCATGGCAGAGCACCGTACAAAACGTTGCGTTCAACTGCCTTATAGTTAATGTGTTCTTCATCAATTAAGTGATCAATTCTGTGTGAAAAGTACGTGTTCGCAAATCTAGCCAAAACGTCCAATTCCACCATGATTGTCGCAACTGGAACGGCAATTGAAGAAATTGCCACTTGTGGACTCATACCCTTAATGCTGACTGAGAAGGCAGTTGCTAAAACTGTACCAGTAGTCGCATCAATTCTTGAAGCCCCACCGAAGGTACCAACACCTAAAACAGTTAGCTGCATTGAGGCACCAATAAACAGTCCTGCAGGTAAATTGCCCATGATTAATCCGGCAATTAATCCTGCACCAACAGGCGTATTCAATGATGAATAAATTTGTAATTCATCTAGAATTTCCAGGCCTGCGTATAAAGTAAGTAGTAATATTTGCCACCAAGCCATTTTTCTTCCTCCTACTTCATCTTTTCATCAATTAACTTCAAGAAGTCATGTGCATCAACACTTGGATTTACTTGAGCAATTAACTTAACGCCTTGATCGGCCATCTGTCTAAACAACTTAGCATCTTCCTCGTTGATGTTAACCTGCTTAGTTAATTCGGTCGTATCATCACGCTTAGACATGTTACCAACATTGATCATATCAAGCTTAATTCCCTGATTAAGCAAATCTAAAAACTTCTCCGGTCTTTTAGCAACTAGGAATAGTCTTTGGTTGCCATAACGATCCTTCTTTAAATGATCTGCGGCAACATCTACTGGTAAAACACTTAGTCTAGTTGTCATTGGCGTAGCCATTCTTAAACCACTCTTTTGGATATCATCCTTTGCGGCAGCTTCATCGAGCACAATAATGCGCTCTACCTGCAGCTTAGGTGTCCATAGATTGGCAACTTGACCATGAACTAATCGTTCATCGATTCTTGCACCCACAATATTCATATATCTTCCTCCTATGGATGGTTAAGTTTCAAAATCTGGAACCGATACCATCAATACACAAAAATATTTATAAAGCGCTTTCAAGTAATATAATAAGGTACCTACCACTTTTTGTCAATAAGAAGTTTTTTAAAATAAAAAATGAAGGCTCATTATAAAACGAGTCCTTCATTAAAATTAAAATATTAATTATTATTCTATAAATTTATGAATAGTTACACCCTTAACCACTCGATTAACTGTTCCTGTCGGAGATGGTGTATCTGGTTTATTGTTAACTTTAATCGAAGTTAACAATGCAATCGTCTGACCAAACATGACATCTGGTAGTGCTAGATAAGCATCAGGCAATAATTCATCAGCCTCAAAAATAAAGGATTTACCCGCAAAATTTTGGCCATCTTTTTCTTGACCAACTGCCATGACTAACGGCACAATGTCGTCGCCCTTAATCTCGTTTAAAATATCCAGATCATATTGTCTGGTATATGAATCGTTAGAAACATAATCAAAGACAATTGTCTTGCTGTCTAAAAATGACTTAGGACCGTGCCGCAAACCCATTGACGTGTCAAACAAGGCAGCTACTTCACCAGCAGTTAATTCCAAAATCTTTAGCCGCGTTTCTTCAGCCAAGCCACCCAAACTACCACTGCCAATGTATGTAATCCGGTTAAAATCAGTATCGACTAATGACTGAATTTCTGGCTCACGTTCAATCACACTCTTGCCCATCTGAGCAATTTCACCAATAATCTTTTCTTTACGCTGGTCATCTAGCGTATCAAAAATCAGTAGCGCTGTTAAGCTCATACATGAAAATGAACCAGTCATTGCAAAGCCTTGATCTAAGGATTTAGCTGGTGTTAACACAACCAGCCCTGTTGCATCACCCTTTAAGTCCTTAGCTAATTGTCCTTCCGGAGCACAAGTGATGGCAATTTGGTATAGGTGCTTCACGATCTTTTTAGCTAATTCAACTGTTGCCACTGACTCCGGCGAATCACCGCTGCGCGCAAAGGAAACCAAAATAGTCGGCGTTTCTGCTTCAAGATAATCTTTAGGAGTGGAAACAATTTTAGTGGTGTCAATTGATTCAAAATTATACTTAGTCCGATCACCATGTTGCTGCAGGTACGGCATGATGGTATTGCCAACATAGGCACTCGTCCCGGCCCCAGTAAAGATTACTCGTACTTTGCCCCATTTTTGATTAATCTTATCCAAAAAAGCTTGAATTTCTGCCTTTTTATCTTGGTAGATTGACCAAGTTTCTTGCCATAATTGTGGTTGTTGCTGGATTTCACGCGTCGTAATGCGCGCACTAAGTTGTTCTAATTCCTCATCTGTTTTTGAAAACATGTTGCTAATTCCTACCTTTCACTAAAATTAAATTAAATGATTGTACTGTCTTGAACGATAAATAAACCTGTCCCCGCGAGCTAACGAGATTGTGAATTCAACAGGAATATTTTTATCATTAATCGTCTTACGATAAATTTTCAAACTTGGAGCGCCAACTTTTTCTGCCAAGAATTTACATTCAACAGCGGTCAAGCTCACAGCCTGAACATCTTCAAAAGCCATCACACTAAGCTGATGATACTTATTTTTTAACACACTATAAAGAGGGTCAACCTTCAAGTCACTAAGTTTAAGATCCGGAAAAAGTGGCTCCGGTAAATATGTTGTACTTAAGATTCGCGGCTCATCATTGGCCAAGCGAATACGAACTAATTTATAAGTTTGCTCGCCCTCATTTAAGTTCAATTGCTCAGCAATTTGCTTACTAGGTACTACCAATTCTAAGCTGTAATTTTTGGTAGTTGCTTTTTGCCCCGCGCGTTTGACTTCCTCTGAAAAAGAATACATCCCGCCAATATTAGTTTGATTAAGGTACATGCTTGACACAAAAGTGCCTTTGCCATGTAACCGATAGATTAAGCCCCGCTCTTCTAAGTCCTGCAGTGCTAGTCTAATCGTGTTGCGACTAACGGAATACTGCATTAACAACTGCCGCTCACTAGGTAATTTGTCATTTGGCTTTAGCTGGCCAATTCTTTTTTCTAAATCTGAAATAACTTGCCGATATAATGGTTTTTGCATTGGCAACGCCTCCTTTGCAACTGGTTGATACCACTTAAAATTCTAGCAAAGAAAGCGCTTATTTGCAATGATGATTTACAGTAATTATTACCAGTTTCACAAATAAAAAAGAAGGCAAATTGCCTTCTTTTTATTAATATTCAGTTTTACTTCATAGTATCTGCTAGTGCTTTAAACCATAAGGCACTCTTTTTGACATATCGCTTTTGAGTATCAAAATCAACATAAAATAAGCCATAGCGCTTATTATATCCGTTAGCCCATGAAAACTGATCTTGTAATGACCAAACAAAATAGCCTTGAACATTTACGCCTTCACTTCTAGCTTTAAGAAGCGCGTCAACATGTTGATCAATGAAATCAATTCTTGGTTGGTCATCAATAATTTGATCGGCACCAACAAACTTATCTTTATACCCTAATCCATTCTCAGTAACATAGATAGTTGGGCAATTTGGATAATCTTTACTTACTCGTTTTAATACATCATAAAGACCTTTAGGAAAAATATTCCAGTCCCAATCAGTAGTTGGTACTCCCGGCTTCTTTACCGTTTCACCAACGCCCTTAAACTTAAACGAAGATGTACCTTTATCTCCAGTTCCGTTAAAGTGATTCTCACTTTCACCATGATATGCTTTAATAAATTGATTTTGATAATAATTTAAGCCAAAAATATCATTCTGCGAAGCTGCTTTTTCTAAAATATCTAAGTCCCCATCTTGAATATCTAACTCCGCATTGTTTAACCGCAAAATTTCATTGATTGAAGACATCGTATCTTCAGAATAATAACCTAAAAATGTGCCATCAAGCAAAAACTTATTTAAGAATGCATCTTCTAACTTAGCAGCATGTTTATCATCTTCAGAATCAGAAATAGGATAAACTGGTTGCAAAACATGGATCAAACCAATTCTTCCAGGTAATCCCATTTCTTTATACAAATTAACCACACGTGCGTGGGCAAGTAATTCATTGTGCTCAGCCTGAATTGCACTAGTAACATCAAAATGATGATTAGGTGGGAAAGTTCCTGCGATATATTGTGAATAAGCTAGAGAAATCAATTCATTTATTGTAAACCAATTTTTAACTTCTTGAAATTCTTGAAAACAGAACTTAGCATAATCTACAAAATAATCAATATTTTTACGATTGAGCCAATCACCATCTTCAAATAATGTTTTAGGGCTATCAAAATGATGAAGACTTACGTACGGTTCAATTCCATTATCCAAGCATTCTTTAAATAACCGGTGGTAATAATCAACACCTTTCTGATTGACCTGTCCATAACCCTTAGGAAAAATTCTTGTCCAAGCAATTGAAACACGAATAGCGTTTAAGCCATACTTTTTAGCTAATGCAATATCTTCAGGATAACGATTATAAAAATCACTGGCTGGATCAGGTGAAAATCTTCCTTGCTTTTTTAAATAATCATCCCACATTGTCTTTCCTTTGCCGTCAACTTGCGTACTACCTTCAACTTGATATGCAGCAGTGTCTCCTCCCCAAACAAAGTCCTTAGGTAACTTTTGTACTCTATTTAATATGCTCATGATTAAAATTCTCCTTTAACATTCTAATTTGAAATATTAGCAATAATTAAATCTAAACATTTGTCCGCATGCTGCGTCATGTTAATGTATTGTTTTCCAGTAGTAGTAATCATCTTTGCATTATTCTGATCACATTCCTTCTTAAGTTCGTCTTTCATTGCATTCATTTGAGGAGCCAAAATGACAATGTCCATCCCACTTAATAAATCATGATGAGAACCAAATGAAGTGGCAGCGACAGATAGTGGTAATGAATTTTCAGTAGCTAGTTTATTTAATGCCTTAGCTAAAATTCCACTGGTACCACCGCCTGCACATAGAACTAATACATTCAACTCTTTGCCATCTTTAGTTGCTGACAGCGGTATTCCTCCAGATGATGGCTTTGTTTCCGTCACATCTGATGCACTTTCGACTTCAGCTTTAGTTGAAGTTGGAGCTTGTTCTTTATTTGAAACATTTTGAGCTTCTTCATTACATTTTTGTATATCGTATGCCTTGAAAAATGGGTAGTACATTATCGTATCAACGATTAGTAATAAAATAGCTAAAATAATTGAACCAATTGAAAATCCTGTTCCCATAATTAAGCCTAACGTACCAGGAGTTGTCCACGGTAAGTTATAAATAAAACCAGGCATATGGAAAACATCAACAAAGATCTTAAAAAGCCAAACGTTTGCAATTGGTGTCAATAAAAATGGAATAAAGAAAACAGGGTTTAAAATTAATGGTGCACCAAAAAGAATTGGTTCATTAACACCGAATAGTACGGGAATTGAAGCTGCTCGACCAACAGCTTTTAATTCTTTAGATTTTGCCCAAAAGGCAAACATCAATGTAATAACTAGTGTTGCACCAGTACCTCCAAGAGTGGCAACAAAGTATTGTGTACCTTGAGCCAAAATCTTATTTGCACCAGCAATATTTCCGCTCTTCCATGCGGCTAAATTTAATTCAACATTACTTAAATAAATAGCAGTTACAGCAGGTTCGACAATTGACGGACCCTGAATACCAATAAACCAAAAGAAAGCCATCGCACCATACACAATTGCTAAGCCAAAGTAGCCATCAGCTGCTGTAAATAATGGTGACAGAATTTGAATAATCCATGTAGCTAAATTGGTACCAGTTACTGCTCTGAAGGCAAGTGAAAAGACCCAGAAAAATCCTGTACTAATCGCAAATGGAATAATATTTTCAAACGCACTAGAAATATTTTGTGGTACTGCATCTGGCAGTTTAATCGTAATATGATGCTTAAAACAAATGTAGTAAACATTCGGTACAATGAAAGCTACAAGAAATGCACAAATTAGGCCTTTAGTACCAATCATTGAAATAGCAAAATATATATTATTTAATTTATCTGTTAACGTATCAACTGCTACCAAAATAAATGAAACTTGAGCAGTAAATTGCACCCCAATTGTTGGAATTTGCGAAGTTTTTGGTAAATCCAAATTTAATGAATCTGTCAAAGCTTTCGAAACAGATGAAGATGCCATTAATGCTAATACACCCATAGACATGTTATAAAACATATTAAGAGCATTAGACACTTTAACTGGCCAAGCAAAATGCCAAATAAGTGGCACATTTGCTACCAACAAAAATAAACTAGAAAAGATAATAATTGGCATTAGAGCAATAAAACCATCACGTACTGCTCGCAAATATTTATTAGCAGCTACTTTTTGAAAAAAAGGCTGAGCTTTTTCAATTTGCTTTATTAAAGCGTTCATTTTTAATCTCCTTTTTATTATTTACTACCCTTTAATTGATTCAATTCAACAAGAGCAGAATTGTATTTTTCATATAAATCTATGAAATATTTTGCTTCATCCCTTAACAACATTGTTGTCATTAAAGTATCTTGACCATGCGACATAATAAATGTCGTTTCCATTTCTTCACCGCTTGCCTCCTTACTCATTAATTTAGTTTGTGCATTGTGCGCATCATTGAGCGAAGAATCTGCACTTTTAACAAGTTCACGTGCTTTTTCATAATTACCATTTCTCGCCTCATCTAGCGCATTTATCAATGCTGTCTTAGCATCTCCTGCATATGCGACAATTTCAAATCCTGCCATTGAGATTTCTTCTTTAGTAGCCATTTTTTCTCCTTATTTACTATTAATAATGATTTGATGAATATGAATAATAAAATATGTTTCTTCTGCATCAGACGGTTCGAAATTGAACTCTCTTTTTAATGCTTTGAAAATTTTTTGAGTAATCGCATAAGATCGAGGATATGCTTTTATCATGTCAGCCTGAATTTTTTTATCAATTGAATCTTTACCTTTCGGTGGATTTCTCATTCGATTAGCTAAATATTGCAAATGAACTAAAAATCTTCGAAAATTATTCTCATTGTCAGCTGTTTGATATACATTGTTATCATCTAAAATATTGATAACCATATTTATTATTTTTGAAGTATCAAATATTTCTTCTTCACCAGTTAAATGTTTAATATTATTTGGAACTTTACTATTAATAAAATGTAGCGCTATACTTCTTACTTCTGACTGTGGAAATTTCACTTTAAGTTTTTCATTAATTAGTGAAACAGCATCTGCAGAAATTTTATATTCTAACGGATATTTTTGTTTAAAATCTGGAATTTCATTTTCCTGATAATTTTTATTAACAATTGATTTATATGAACCAGCAATATGTTCACTTAACGTTAAATAAATTGAGTCATAAACTTTAAAATTATATTTTTGTTTAGCATGCTTCACAATATCAAAGACAATTGAGGTGATTTCAACTGGAATATTTCTAAAAAGATAGAGAAATGAGTCTTTGTCATTTTTACCAGCAACATAAAAAATTTTTTGTATTTTATCAGAATCAATTTTCTTATTTTCACTCTTGTTAAAGCCAATTCCTTTACCAAAAACTACGGCTTCTTTACCACTTTTAGTATCGACTAAAACACTATTATTATTAAAAATTTTTTTGATTTTCATTTTGCTCACCCCTTTTTCAGAAAAAAAGAGACTACTAGTTAACTGATAACCTGCTTCAACATAGTTAATCAGTTAATTCTAGTAGTCTCGCCTAATTTAGTAGTAACAATCCACTTTAATATTAAATTTTATTTATAGCAGGTAATAAGTACATATGCTATATAAGCTGCTTATCACCTATTAATATTATATGGAAGCGCAACCAAAAATGCAATACTTTTTTAGTAATTAATATTTTTTGGTAACTCTCTAGTTTCTGCTAATTTCTTATACCAATATGCACTCGCCTTAGGGTATCTTGCTTGAGTTTTAAAATCAACATAAAACAGGCCGTAGCGCTTTGAATAACCATTTGTCCAAGAAAACATATCTTGTAAAGACCAAACAAAGTAACCACAAACAGGTATTCCTGCTTCAATTGCCTCGGCTATTTTCTCTAAATGATCGTGTAAATATTTGATCCTCGGAGTGTCATCAATCAATTTATCTGGACTAACAAATTTATCTTTATAGCCCATCCCATTTTCGGTGATATAAATCTCATGAACCAACGGATAATTATCATTTATTCGTTTAAGCTGATCCAGTATTCCTTGTGGATAAATTATCCAATCCCAATCTGTTGCAGGCAAATCTTGTGGATGCACTTCTTCACCTACACCCTTCATTCGATTGACATCTGTCCCCTTTTGACCCGTGCCATTATGACTGATCTCAGTCTCACCATGGTATTCTTTCATAAACTTAGAGAAATAATAATTTACACCAACAAAGTCTAATTGCCGTGCAGCTTTTTGCAAAATTTCTTCATCTTCAGCTTTTATCGCAATCATTTCCTGATTGTTTGCAGTAATAATTTCTTTTATTAAAGCCAAAGTTTTTTCAGAATATTTTCCAGATAAAGTACCATCCAAGTAAAATCGGTTTTCTAGAACGTCTTTTAAGGCAGCAGCATGTTGATCTCCCAAGCTGTCAGAAGCTGGATAAACTGTCTGCAAAGCATGAACAATACCGATTTTTCCTTTATAACCAGCTTCTTTATAGGCGTTAACAATCTTAGCATGTACTAAATTTTGATTATATTCTGCTTGAAAACATTTAGAAAACTGATCGTGATAAGCGGGTGGAAAGGTCCCGCTAACGTACTGCTGACAAGCCATTGAGGTTGGCTCATTAATTGTTATCCAATAATTAACTTCATTTTGATATTCTTTAAAACAGAACTTGGCATATGCAAGAAAGGCATCAAGCATTTCTTGCGATAACCAGCCCCCCTTGTCCTGTAAAATTTGCGGCGTATCAAAATGATGTAAAGTTACAAATGGCTCAACACCATTTTTGTGGCATTCTTGGAAGACATGATGATAATACGCTACACCACGTGGCTCTACTTGACCTGTCCCATTTGGAAAAATCCGAGCCCAATCTATCGAAACACGAATTGCGTTAATCTTAAACTTTTTGCACAAAGCCAAATCTTCAGAATAACGATGATAAAAGTCACATGATGGATTAGGATTAATCGTATTTTGTTCACGCAAATATTTATCCCAAATCACTTCTCCTTTACCATCTTCATCGGTAGCGCCCTCGCACTGATAAGCTGCTGTTGCACCACCAAAATAGAAATTATCAGGAAATTTAAACTCGGTCATTATTTATCTCCCTCATCATTTTTTAAACTGTCCATTACGAATTGGAAAGCTTGATCTGGATTCTGCGTTAGTTCGATATATTGGCGACCAGTTGTTGTGACCAGCTTACTACCATCATTATTGGCAATCTGTGCTAAATTATCCTTCATGCTGTCCATTTGTGGCGCTAAAATAATCAAATCCATATCATGAATAATATCCATGTGTTGCCCGTAAGCACGAGCTGCAGCGTGTAACGGTAAATTACGTTCTTTGGCCATTTTGTTCAAAGCTTTAGCCAAAATGCCAGAAGTACCGCCCCCTGCACAAATCACCATAATATTGGTGTCCTGTGTTAAGGTTTCATCTGAAGCAGTCTGAGTTTCAGTGGTAGTTTCGTTGTTAAGACTTACATTTTCTGTAACAGCTTGAGCAGGTGAATCAGTAGCAGTAGCTAATTTAGCTGCGTCTGCTTGTTCCTTCTTGTACAAGTCATTGTCATAAAAGCGGAAGAATGGAAGCCAAATCAAAACATCAACGATCAATGCTAAAATCACATAAACAAATGATAATGGCGCAAAACCTGTACCGACAACAATCCCAATCGGTGCCGGAACCGTCCATGGCAATGTAGCAATAATACTGTTCATATGTAAAGTAGAAACAAAGAACTTAAATAAGCAGACATTAAACATTGGTGTTATCAAAAACGGAACGAAAAAGACTGGGTTCATAATTATTGGTGCACCAAACAAAATTGGTTCATTAACTGAAAAGCAACCAGGGATAACAGCTGCTTTACCAACTGCCTTATTTTGCTCTGACTTTGCAAGTAATAAGAATAAGAACGGAACAATCAAAGTTGAACCAGTACCACCCATGTTCATAACATAATCTTGTGTATTAAGAACTAAAACGTGAGTTGCTTGAACACCAGCATGCATTAACTGTTGGTTTAAACCAACATTAGACATTTCAATTGCGGCAACGGCTGGCGTAACAATTGATGGTCCTTGAACACCAATAAACCAGAAGAAAGCCATCGCACCGGCAATTAATGCTAAGCCGCCGTAGGTATCACCAGCTCTAAACAATGGTGAAAGCAGGTTGATAATACATTCGGATAAGTTAGCACCAAATGCTTTAGCCAAAACCATCTGAATTATCCAAAACAGACCAACTGAAAATGCCATTGGAAAAATATCTTTGAAAGTTTGAGAAATATTTTGTGGTACTTGGTCTGGCATATTAATTGTAATATTGTGCTTAACACAAGCAGAATAAATATTAGGTATGATTAACCCAACAATATAAGATGCAATCAATCCTTGTGTACCCAAGAATGTTAAATCAATTCCAGTTTTACCAACCTTAATTGCAATAATAATAAACGAAATTTCAGCTGCTAAAATAACATTCATTGCATTAATTTGGTTAGTTTTAGGCAAGCCAGTATTCTTGTAATCCGTTAAGTTTTTAGCACAAGTTGCAGTTACAAATAATCCTAACAGCCCCATTGAATAGTTATATGGCAGCATAATCGCATTTTCTACTTCTTTAGGCCAATAAAAGCCCCAAGAATTAGGAACATATGCAAATAACGTAAACAAACTTGAAAACAAAATTATTGGCATGGCTGCGATGAACCCATCTCTGATAGCAGAAACATACGGGTTAGCTGCTATTTTTTCAAAAGATGGTTTCATTTTATCCATTACTTTTGTAAAGCCATTCATTTTTTCTCCTCCTAAAAAAATTAACTAAACTTTGGTTTATTATTCAGTTGGTTTTCCTTCCAAATTATTGACTCTTTCATACAAATCAATGATGGTTTTCATTTCATCCTTTAACAGCATCGTGGTCATCAAGGTATCCTGGCCATGAACCATAATAAAAGTCACGTCCAGATCATTGCCGTCTGCCTCTTTACTGAGTAACTTAGTTTGCTCATTATGAGCTAGGTTAATTGATTCTTCTGCCTTTTTGACTAAATCCTTTGCCTCAGTAATCTTTCCCAGACTTGCTTTATCCATTGCCTGCATTAGATAGGTCCTAGCATCCCCTGCATAAGCCACAATAGCAAAACCTGTCATTGAAATTTCTTCTTTAGTAATTTTAGATTCGGATGTCATCTTTTTCCTCCTGTAATAAACGCTCAATATGAATTGTTAAATACATCTTTTCTGTCATTGAAAGACTGACGCTTAACTGTTGCCTAATCTGCTCCGTTATCCTGTCAACAATTGCCCAAGCCTGTGAATATTCAGCTTTAATTTCAGCAATCATCTTTTGTGAAACAATTAATTCTTTATTTTGCGGATTATGCAGACGAGCAACAAAATACTTTAAATGAATTAACAAACGATCAAAATCACCATCATTTTTAGAATTGCGTACTAGATGATTCCGCGCTAATTCTTTTTCAACAATTTCAACCACTTGACTGTTGGGATTAGGATAACGAGACTTATGCTCGGGTTGATCAATATGTGCATTTATAAAGTGAAGTGCAATGCTCTTTTTTTCATAACTAGGAAAGCTGATACCCAAATCCTTTTGAAAATAGGTCATAAAGTCATCTGCAATTTGGTAAGCGAGCGGATAATTAGAACTTAAATCAGGTAAATAATTAATGGTCTCCTCATGACGCTGCATGCGTTGGTATGCGGCAAACAGGTGGGTTGTCAGAGTGACATTAATATATGTTTCCACTTGAAAGCCATATTTATCTTGAGCTCGTTTAATCAAGTCATAGCTTTCAGTGATAAAATCCAATGGAATATTAGCTAAAAGTGTCGTTAAGTCCGAAACAGTATGCGAATCTTGTAATGCAAAAACTTTGGCTACCTTGGTATCAGCGATTATGTCACCCTTCTTTTTTTGAAAGGCTAATCCTCTACCCATAACAATTTCTTGCTCATCATCGTTATCACGAACAACGGCCACATTATTGTTCAACACTTGAACTACTTTAAACATCGCTCAGCCTTCTTTTGAAAAAAAGAAAAACCGCAATTCTCAAATTGAGCTTGTTTACCCAAATTGTGATTTGCGGTTTTGCCTAATTTAATAGTAACAATCCATCTATTCAATTCATGCTTATTGTAATACAGCACATCGCATATTGCAAGCGATTACATATATAAATATCTATATTTGAAATTTCTTGCTTTAATAAATAGATTATCAACTACATCATACTTAATTCTTATTACTTAATTTGTTGCCCTTCCAATCGTAATACTTTTGGCTAAGGTGATTCTTAGGATTATCATAAACTACAATTTTGTATAAGGCGTAGATTGTTCCAACCATTGCAATCAAATTTGTAATCCAATTCTTCAAAATTAATTGTAATAAATTGATAACAACCACAAACATTGCCCACATGAACAACCTATTTCTTCTTGCCTTTTCTTTTGAAGTAACTTTAATCTTTTTCAATTTAACCACCTACAGTAATTATTTTTTAGCAGCTGCAGCATATTCAGCATTACGCTTCTTCATTTCTTTAGCGTACCACATGAATAATAGTAAGTAAGCAGCAAGTGCAAGTAGAGCATAAACAATAAACATACCATGTTGCTTCCATGCATTACCTACTAAGTAAGCCAAGTATTTTTCAACAGGCCCTTCCATAGTAGTGTCTGAAACCATTGTATGTGCAGGAATTGCAGCACCTACTGAATGAGCCATATTAGTTACAAATGGACCAACCATTGTACCAGCCCAGAGGAAGATAGGTAATTCAATTGTTCCGATAATAATCATCCGAATAATCTTACCACGAGTAACTACTAGCAAAGCTGGGGTTACACCCATGGCAATAATACCACCTAAAGGCATTAATCTGTTTCCTGGAAGAATCATAGCCTCAAGCATCATAATAGGTGCCAAAACATTAGCTGCTGCCCAAATTTCTGAACGACCAGCTAAGAATGGCCAGTCAAGTCCAATGTTGAATGTACGGCCAGAGAATTTCTTGGTAGCAAAATCAGCGATACCTTGTGATAATGGCTCAACTGAAGCAATAAACCATGATCCAATTACTGAGAACAGTTCAATACATGAACCACCTACAAACGACAGAGTGAACATGTCTTTCCAACCTTCTTCAGTAGCAAAATTGTTACCAGCAAGTAAGGATACAAAGACACCTAAATAAACACCAATTGCAAATCTACTACCCCAAAAGCCAATTTTTTCATTTAACTTAGTGGAGTCAAAGTCAAACTTATCTAACCATGGTAAGCATTTATCAAAGAACTTGTTAAAGACCATGATAATTGGATTCATCATATAGTTCATGTGTGTAGTGGTCATTGGGTTACCCTCAGGGGCATCAAGAAGATCATTAAAAGTTGGCTTCATTAAATCAGAATTGATAATCTTCATTGTACCAATGAATAATACCAATAATGTTGATAACCAAAGTGGAGCACCAACGTAAACACAGAACAGTCCATCAAATGCTAGGTGCCAAACATCGAAAATATCGACATCTAATGTATTGGTTTTATCTAAGACAAGTAGTACAACATTTAAAACAATCAGGACTAGAAGATAAAAGAGTGTATAAGGCGAACCCCAAGTAATCGTAGCTAGAGGAGCCCAACCCATATCTTGCATATCCATGTGAATTCCAGTATGTTGAACGAATTGCTGCATCGGCTTTTGGAACGATGTAGTTAACATGTTCATAATATTACCGATAGCTGTAATCGCAATCGCTAATTTCATACCACCTTCAAGTGCTTTACTAAATTTTACTTTAAACAAAACAGCAATTAATGTTAAAACAATTAACATAATTGTTGCAGCACCCATATCAATTAATGGCTTAAAAAGTGAGTTAGCAAAATTAATAATCCCATTCATTTTTATTTCCTTTCAGAAAGATTTTACTTAATTAATTTCTTTAACAACTTTTTCCACATTATCATAAACCGGTTTTGCCATTGCAGGAATACGATACAAAATTGGTCCTGCATCAATCAAAGGAATCTTAGGCGTAAATGAAAGATCAGTTTTAGCAATTGTCAAATAACCATCATATTTTGACAACAGATCTTCATTAACATCCTTAATCATATAGGCATCAACTTTAACGTTGTAGCCTCGTTTTCTCATTTCTGCTTCAACAGCATCCTTGATTTGATGTGATGAATTTACTCCTGCACCACATGCCGCAATAAACTTAACTTCTCTACTCATAGAAACAAACCTCCTATTTTTTAAAATTTTCACTCATAAACTGATAAATTTTATCAGTCGAAGTGAAATTAAATAACTTTTGTAATTTTGGAACCGGCGTAAGTCTTAAGAAGTCCATAATTTGAGCTAAAATATTTGCTTGTCCTTCAGGATCATTATTTAAAATCATAAATAAGAATTTAACTTGCAAATCCTGATCTGGTGCAATCATATTTTTAAAGCAAACCGGTGTCTTTAACCCAACTGGTACAATAAGCCGTGTATTAACAAATTCTCCTTCTGTATGCGGAACTGCAATATTGGGTAATTCTTTTGAAATTGGTGAAGTGTCTATCCCAGTTGGATAAGAGCTTTCTCTCTCAGTAATTTCTTTAAAGAAACAATCTTTAACACACTTTTCTTCAAATAACTTATGAGAAACCTCTTTAAAAACAGCTGTTGAACTTTCAGCTTCACTGACAAAAACAGCATCTGGTGAAAACAAATTATTAATATCCACAGCACAAACTCCTTTTCAGTTCAGGCGAGTTTTCGTTTTTGTTTGATAGTGTTAGTTTTTGTTCGCTCGTCTATTGATATTATATGTAACCATGTGCAAAAATGCAAGCGCTTTTTCACAAATAAATATAAAAAAAGGCAGCTCATATTTAATGAGTTGCCTTTTTTGTGTGCGATTAAAGTCTATTATTTTTATTTATTCTAATTAGTCGTGGTATACGCCTTCAGACCATTTCTTATTTTCTTCATCAAAGAAATGGACATTGTCTTTTTGGTCTGGATTTGGCTTAGCAATATGATCAATTTTATCAATCAATTTTCTGTTAGCATCAGAAGGTTCGTACTTAGCATTCAGGTATGAATCGACAATATCAAAAATAAAGTCGCGACCCAATACAATACCACCAAAGCCTAAAATATTAGCGTTTAATTCACGTCTAGCATATTCAGCTTGAGCAACATCGCCAACCATCGCTGCACGAACGCCTTCGTTCTTGTTGGCAGCGGTCGAAATCCCAATTCCTGTACCACAAAGAACGACACCAAGATCGGCACGGCCATCAGCTACATCTTCAGCAACTCGTTTACCATACATTGGATAGTGCGTTCTCGTGTTATCGTGCGTACCCTCATCAATAACTTGGTAACCTTCTTCTTTTAAATGGTCAGAAATAGCCATTTTCACTGGGGTAACGATATGGTCATTACCCAAAGCAATCACCATATGCTTATCAATTTTAGGATCAACAAATTCTGGTTGCGGTCTATCATTATCAAACATTTTCAAAACCTCCTTAGATCATTTCCTCAAGCATATTCAAACGAATTTGGTGACGACCGCCAGCATATTCTGTGTCAAGATAGTGTTGCACAATCGAGTATGCCAGTTTGTCGCCAACAATTCCGCTGCCTAATGCAATTGCCTTAGCACCATTGTGCATTGCGGTCATATGAGCTGTTCTTTCCTCATTGACATTAGCCGTAACCATGCCTTTAACCTTATTTGAGGCCATAGCAGAACCAACACCATATTCGTCAAACATAATTGCCTTTTTAATCCCGTTATCCATTACCTCATGAGTAACCTTCAAACTTGATTCAACAAAGTCTTCTGCTGGCTCTGGCGTTACATCTAAAACGTCATAATCATGGCTGTTAAGATAATTCTTTACCTTTTCTTTTAATTCAAAGCCATCTTTATCGCTACCAATAACAACTTTCATAGTTAATCTCCTCTCAGTAAAACTACTTGTAAACAGTTGTAAATTGACTGTAATGCTTTTCTACATCTGATCCTACTTCGCGATTAGTAATTAACCCATCCACATTCCGTAAATCATAAAACTGATGAAAGTCGCTATGATTTAATTTGGTATAATCTGCAACGACAAATTTACTTTGTGAACAGTCCAGTCCTATACTCTCAGTCTGACCTTCTTCCAAATTAGCTGTTGTCATAGAAGTATTTTTAATCCCATTTACACCAACAAAACCAACTGAAAATGACATGGTCTTTAGTTCGTTATTAGCTAGCGTACCTAAAAAGGCACCACTAATTCTTCTGTACGAACCGCCAACCATAATTAACTCATAATCATTAAGATTGTTACGCGCTGCTTCAAAAACAGGTAGCGAATTAGTTACAATTCGCAGACGTTTAGTCTTAAGATTAGCAACCATTAATTCTAAAGTAGTGCCCGGACCAACATAAATAGAATCATTTTCATGAATCAAATTGCAGGCCCGCTTGGCAATCTCAAGCTTTTCCTTACTATGAATTTCCCGCTTTTGCTGATAGCTCTTTTCATTTCTAGTTTGATCCGATATTAATTGCGCACCGCCATGAATTCGAGAAATTTTACCTAATTTATCCAATTCATTTAGGTCACGTCTAATTGTCATATCTGAAACTGTCAGTGCCTGAGCCAATTCATCCACAGTAACAAATTTTTGAGTATTAATTACTTGTAAAATCGTTTTTAATCTTTCGCTTTTTAACATTGGTTACCTACTTTTTAAACTAGATTCAGCAACTAATTTAGTTCACCTTTAGTATAATTGTTCTTTTTTGTTTGTCAATGTTTGAATATGTTTAATTTTCAAAAAGTAAACAAAAATAATTGCAGATTGTTGCTTTTTTCTACACTATTCCTTACTAATTAAACATTTTAAAACAATTGTCTCACTTTAGCAGTAATTCAGGACAAACAAATAGGAAGACTTAAACTAAAGTCTTCCTATTAATTTCAATATTTAAAACAGCTGTTCATTGCTCCACGCCGTTGTTCCCTTATCAGTCACAATTTGAACTGTAAAAGCATGTTGTTTATTTGGCAGCAAACCGTGAACAACCAGCTTCGGCTCTTTAATTCCAGTGTAAAGCACGCCGTCAACTTTAACATTATAAGTAACACGACCCAGACTTTCATCAGCGTATTGCCACGACAAAGTCGTCGTTTGCGTGCTGCTGCTACTTAAATCTATTGGCGCCTTGGCTGCAACCTGTTCATTCGGTAAACAATTTTCAGGTGTAACTGTTGTATCTACGCCAATTAACTGTAGTTCAATTCCTGTCTGACTAACATCAACTGCTGCTAGCTTTATCCGCAAAAAAGTTTGTTCTAAATTGTTACCTACTGCAGCTAAATACGGATTAGGCAAATAATGTTCATCAAAGTAATAGACATTACTACCCTGAACAAATTCAGTTAAACTTTCAGCTTGCTTCAAGTCACAGTTCTGGTCACCCAACTTAATCGCAATTTCATTTGGTTGCTTATTCATTTTGATTGCCAATTCTGTTGTTCGCTGGGGCTTCATCCCCTCATAATGACCAATTGTTGGCGCAATTTTAACTAATAATTGGTCATTTACCTGCTCTGCCTCAATCATTGTTTGAGCAAAGGCACCATCTTGATACTTGGCAGAAATACCGTCATCTTCATAAACCGTGATTTGGTTTTTCTTTCCAGGATAAATTTCAAATTGCCGTCTTTGTTTTGCCTGCAAATATTCCTTAGATGTATTGGTTGCTGGTGCTTTAGCAACAATTGCACCTGCTTTAACAAAGACGGGCAACTTCCAAATAGGTGCCGCAAATTCGTTTATGACCTGACCGCCCTGATATGCCTGACCTGTATAGTAATCAAGCCAAATTTGCTTTTCATCAGGCAGGTAAATCCCGTCACGAATATCATTGCCCGCATCATCAGCAGCAGTATTTTGATAAATTGGTGCAACCAAAAAGGCATCGCCCCACAAATATTCATATTTTGCCAAATCTGAGTAGCACTCTGATAAATCTGGATATTCTAAAAATAGGGCGCGAACAAGTGGTTTACCAGCAACAACTGCCTCATGAGCAGCAGTATAAATGTATGGCAGCAGCATTGTCTTTTGCTTCAAATATGCCCGATTAATGGCAGTAATTGATTCTGAAAAGGCAAATGGATTCTTCGGATTAGTCCCCCAGCCATCCATATTCAGTTGAATTGGTGTGAAAGCCTTCCATTGATAGTCGCGCGTATTTACCACAGAATTGCTCCCAAGATAAATGCCATCCATATCAGAACCCACATTTGGTTGACCAGACAAGCCCTCGCCAATGTAAGTTGGTATTTGAAAGCGAATGTACTCCCACTGGCCACCTTTTTGGTCACCAGTCCAAACAGCGGCAGTATTATGCGTACCTGCCCAGCCATCCATCGTGATAATAAAGGGACGTAAATTTTTTCCTTTAATTTTTTTAATCATTGCCGCAGCAGTCTGCGTACCATTAAGGCCAAAGGAATACCCGGCTCCGACCCAAGCCATATCAGTCTTCAGCGCCGTAACTCCAGCCGTAAGTTCTTGCTCAAAATCACGATCACTTGCCTTAGGGTGAGCTGGATCCACCGGAGATAAACTTTGCTGGGTCCACAAGCCTACTTCGACTCCGCGACTATTTGCATACCGAATAAAGGCTGCTAAATTTTGCAAATTTCCTTGTAATGAATCGGTCTGACCATAACCCGCACCATAACCATCATTTGGTAAAAACCACCCTAGCGGCATATCGTTAGCCAAATATTGGTCAAGCATCCCGCGCGCACTTAACAAATAAGCGGCTCCACCTTGCTCACCATTTAAAGTTTCGCGTATTGCCTGTCCTCTTAATTCTTCCGGCAACTCTTTAGGATGATATTCCCGATAAAAATTTCCATCCGGATATTTGATCGCACCCTTTTCCTGCGAGTCCGCCTTTACCCAATAATCTCGATTATAAGCATTCAAGTGTGCTTCATAAAAGCCAAATATTGGTAACAATAGCGGCAATCCCGTTAACTCCTGATAAGTATGGATTAACTGATAGGGCGTTGGTGCAAAAAAGTAAATGGCATCAAAGCGATTTTCTTCATGCTTTGTAGTGATCAGTCCTGACGTTTTACTTGCAAAGTCATATTCACCGCGCGTAAAAGTATAGCGTAGAACACCATACCCAGCAGTTGACCAATAAAATGGTGCCGGTGACGCCACGCCTTGGTCCAGCCAATTACTGGTGTTGGCGACTACAATCCGTTGCCGAGATAAATTAAAGCGGCCATTCTGCGTTCCGCCACCAAAATAATTAGCTGTATTATCTGATTGCAAAAATTGGACGCTGCCATCAACGCTGACACTAACTGGACGCGTTTCCTGCAAAACCAGCTTGTCATTTATCCATACACTCATTGCACCGGTATCTTTAGCAAAATTGATTTTCATGTCATCAGTCAGAATTGCCCAATTAACAGCAGTTTCTGTAACACTACTGTCAACCGAATGAGAGCCATATTCATCAACTGTCGGTGCCAAAATTCGGGCATGTAACCCCGCTTGTGATTGCTCCGGCGGAGCATATTGCTTAGTTGGATCAACATAATAGCGAAAAATATTGGTCGCAAGTAAATAAACTCGTGCAACCATCCCATTAGCATAGCTAACTTTATAAAAGTTATCTTGCTTCAATATATTAATAACCATTTAATTTAGCATCCCTTCTCAAATACGCCTTTTTAATTTTCATTTTAATTTAAAATAAAACCAAGATATTAAGTATTAGCATTGCAAAATAATTACCTAATCTGCATTATACATAATTATCTCAAATAATAAAATTAAATTAAAAAATATATTGTATTTTAATTTAATCGCTGTTATGATTTATAGCAATAGAAATTTACTTTCATTAAAATAATATCAAAAGATAGGGTAAATAATTATGAAGAAAGATAAATTTGTTAAATATTTGGGCACTGTTTTGCTAGCAGCGATGGCTTTAACTGCTTGCGGTAAGAGCAATACTAGTTCAAATACTAATGCAACACAAGAAGTCGACAAGTTAAAAACAACAGTTCCTGCAAAGCCCGTCAAGCAAGGCGGCACACTGAAAGTCGCCCTTGAAACAGACACACCATTTCAGGGAATTTTCTTAGATGAAATTTCAGAAAATGTCGTCGACTATTTAGCATCCCAATTCGGCGATGAAACCTTGTTTTACTATGACAATCATTACAAGATTAATGACAAAGGTCCAGCTACACTTAAGGTTAATCGCCAAGACAAGACAATTACGGTAACTGCCAAAAAGGGTGTTAAGTGGTCTGACGGCAAGCAAGTTACCGCTAAGGATTTGGAATATTCTTACGAAATTATCGCTAACAAAAAGACTAATTGCGACCGTTATACCGACCAAATGGCCAACATTGTCGGGCTCAAGCAATACCATGATGGCAAGGCTAAAACAATTTCGGGAATTACATACCCAGATGGCGAAAATGGCCGCAGCATTGTAATTCACTTCCAAAGGATGTACCCCGGAATGTACAATGCCGGCAGCAATTGCTACAGCGAAACAGCTGCTCCTTACCATTATCTGAAAAACGTGCCGTTTGATAAATTACAATCCAGCGATCAAGTTCGAAAAGAACCGCTCTTCTTTGGTCCTTATAAGGTGCAAAAGATTGTCCGTGGTCAATCAGTTACTTGGGTACCAAACAAATACTACTGGCGTGGCAAACCAAAACTGGATAAAATTTTGACTTCAGTTGTTTCAACTAACTCCGCTTCCGAAGCAATTAGGAGTCATAAATTTGACGTGATTAACGTCATTAATACCCAGTGGAACCAAGTCAAAAAGACCAAGGGCTACAATTTTGTCGCTCAAATCCAACTTGTTTACTATTACCTTGGCTTCAAGGTTGGTAAATGGGATAGCAAGCAAGAAAAGAATGTTGTTGACAAAAATAATATTATGAACAGCAAGCCACTTAGACAAGCGATGGCTTACGCAATGAACGTTGATCAAGTAGATAAGCGTTATACACAAGGATTGAAGTTCAGAATTCCAACCTTAATTCCGGCCGGCTTTGGCGATTACTTCGATAAAAATGCCAAGGGCTACACCTTCAACCTGAAAAAGGCCAACGAAATTTTAGATAAAGCTGGCTACAAGAAGAAGGGCAAGTGGCGCACGCAACCTAACGGTAAGCCGCTTAAGATTAACTTCATGGCAATGAGCGGTAATGCCACCCAAGAGCCAATTATTCAAAATTACTTGCAGCAATGGCACAAGATTGGTTTGGACGTTAAACTTCTAGGCGGCCGGCTCACTGAGCAAAACTCTTTCTACGATAAATTGAATAAGGACAATCCTGACGTCAATGCCTACATTGGAGGCTTCGGCTTATCAACTGAACCTTCACAAGCTAATTTATACAGCGAAAAGTCGTTGGGCAACTACTCAAGATTTGCTACTCCAGAAAACACGCGCCTGATTAATGAGATGGATGCTCCTGCTTCCTTCAATCACAAACATCGGGTTGAGGTCTTCCATAAATGGCAAAACTACATGAATAAGGAAGCCTACATTGTCCCACTCGACAGCCAATACACAATTACGGCAGTTAATAATAAACTGACCAATTACTCAGTTGACCCATCAAAATGTGCCAACAAACATCCAATTTGGTATGACATCGGTTTTGCCAAATAAAAGCAACTTTAAGGAAAAAACACTATGAATAATACAAAAAATCAAGTTACAGCAAAGGAATTTTTTAATAAAGTTTTATCAGGAACAGCGACAGGAATTATCGTTGGTTTAATTCCTAATGCCGTATTGAGCGCAATCTTAAAATTGTGCGGCAACAATGCTTTCACGCTTGGTTTAACCCATGTTTTGTTGGTTTTCCAAGTGGCAACCCCACTATTGATTGGTGCGCTAATTGCCTATCAATTTAACTTTGCACCAATTGATATTGCCATTGTTGCAGGCGCATCCTACGTTGGCTCTGGCGTTACCCAATTTAACGCCCAAGCAATTAATCCTGCAACCAAGCAAGCCGGAATTTTCATTTCATCCGGTACTGGTGACTTGATTAACACGATGATTACTGCAGCTATCGCCGTCTTTCTCACAATGCTAATTGGTAATCTCTTTGGCTCTGTCAAAATCGTCTTGAGTCCAATTGTCGTTGGAGGTGGCTCTGCCTACATTGGTTTCCTGCTTTTGCCATTTGTCAGTAAAATCACTACGGGCCTAGGTGCAATTATTGCTTCCTTCACCAAACTTCAACCAATTTTAATGTGTATTCTAATTTCATGGATGTTTGCCCTCTTAATCGTCACACCTGTCTCAACAGTTGCCATCGGGATGGCCATTCAGCTTAGTGGCATCGCTGCCGGAGCTGCTGCCATGGGAGTCGCCGCAACCACAATAGTGCTGGTTGTTCACTCATGGAAAGTTAACAAGGCCGGCGTTACCATCGCTGTTGCCCTCGGCGCTATGAAGATGATGATCCCTAACTTATTTAGACATCCAATTATCATGCTCCCAATAATCATCACCTCAACAGTGTCCGCATTGCCGGTAGCTTTATGGCACATTTCTGGAACTCCTGCTTCAGCCGGCTTCGGTCTTGTTGGAATTGTTGGTCCCCTGGCTTCCCTTGACGCTGGTGCAAGCAGCATCAATTTACTATTGGCGCTACTTGCTTGGTTCGTCATCCCAGCTGTTACCGCTCTTGCCTGCCGCTTCATCCTTGATAAAATGCTACATGTTTACGATGAAAAAGTAGCCTTTGCTTACTTAGGCGAATAATTACAGAAACAAAAAACACGTTCTCAGTTAATTAATCTGGGAGCGTGTTTTTTTGCTAATTAAAATTACTTTTTAACGGCTTGAGCAATCTTCTGATACTTACGGACAATGTTGTAATCACTGTCTTTGGCAGGAATGTAACCTTCTTGGTCATAAACACTTTCAATTACCTTCTTACCAGCCTTGGACTTCCCAATCGCAATGAAGGCCTTAGCGAGTTTTTCACGAAAAGCCTTCGGCAAACTTGGAATTACTGAAATTGTGTCATTAGGTACTGGTCTAGTAAAGTAAATTGGCACCACTTGCGACTTAACTTTCGGGTTGTCTTGCAGAACATTGTTACGAGCATCTTCAAAGACAAATGCCGCATCGGTGTCACCACTTAAAACATTCAAGACCCCTTGATCATGGCCGGTAACTGTAACTAACTTACAATTCTTGGTAACGTCAAAACCCTTCTGCTTTAACTCCGCAATTGGGAAAATATACCCAGTCGTTGACGTTGGACTTTGAATGGAAATCGACTTACCCTTTAAGTCCTTCCAACTCTTAATTTTGGAATTTTTCTTAACCAGAATTTCTGAACGTAAAGTATGAACAAGTTGCTTAGTCCATGTACCACCTGGCTCCTTTAAGCCGTAACGCTCCGATTGCAGCAAGACATCGGCAGCTCCTTGCTTATGCGCTTGAACATAGGCATCAGCAGGTAAGAAGCCAACGTCAACCTTCTTGGATTTCATTGCTTCAATCACGGCATTGTTATCGGTTGAAACCGTCACATGAACGGGAATCCCCAATCGTTTAGACAACATCTTTTCTATTGGTTTAGCACGACCCTCCATCTTGTTAGCCGCAACACTAGGGACAAATTGGACATTTAGTGACTTCGGTGTTGCACTATTACTCTGCTTGTGATTGCCGTTGCCACATGCACTCAGCATAACTGTAGCCAGCAGCGCCACAGCAAATGCCGATAACTTTTTGAAATTACGCATAATTACCTATTACCTCCCAAAAACTGCCCACAAAAAAAGACTTACGGCTAATTACAAATGTAAAAAGCACTAAGTCCTTTAGTCTGGATATTATTTAAAAATTGAACGAGCTGCCTAACTCGATAAAAAGGTGAGACTGCCAGCGTTAAAATTGAAATCGAAACGATTTTAATGCTTGGCATAGCTACCACCCCTTTTACTCAAATTCAGCCATAGAAAATAATAACAGAAAGCATTCATTTTTTAAAGAAAAATCTGTATTATTTTTAACATTTTCGTATTATAATTCTCATGAGTTCTAGTTATGAGTTTTAATTGCCCGTGACTAATGCACATGCTATAATATCGGTGTAATTAAAAAGAAGCCTTGTTGGTACCAAGACTTCTTAACATGAGTTTCCGCTTAAAAAGCGATGACTTTACGATTTGTTAAAAACCGCTACTGTGATATGAACCCCGAAATTAGAACAAACTAATTTCGGGATTTTACTATGGCTAAATTATCTAAACAAGACAAAATAGATATTTATAATTTATGGAAAAATAATCATATTGGTTCAAAAAAGCTAAGTGACAAATATGGGGTTAATAAAAAAGGTATCACCTATTTAATTGCTTTAATTAAAACGCATGGCTTTAAAATCTTAGACCAACCTCATGCTCATTACTCGCTTGAATTTAAAGAGCAGGCTATCAAGCGAATTATTGTTAATCAGGAAGCCATTTATGGAGTTTCTGTTGAATTAGGATTAAAAGCTCCTAGTACGTTAACCAATTGGGTACGCTCTTACAAAGAAAACGGGTATAATGTCGTTATTAAACCGAAAGGACGCCCTAAACATGAACGCCAAAGACAAGCTGATCAAGCAGGAAAATCATCGTCTCAAACAACAGGTCAAGGACTTACAAGAACAGAACTTGAAACTTACTGTCGAAAACGAATTTGTAAAAAAATTGCACGTCTTAGTCAACCAAAGGAACAAGAACCAAAAGCCGAAGAAATAGCTGCGGCAGTTACCCAGCTAAGACGTGAACTTAAAGTCAGTGTAACTTTTATTCTTGAAACTATTAATACCAATCCTGATCTGCCGCACATGTCACGCAGTAATTATTACTACACGATTAATAAGAAAGATAAAGATACTAAGAATCAACCGTTAATGACTCTAATACGCAAAATATATGAAGATAACAAACATCGTTATGGCTATCGCCGTATTGCGCAAACAATTCAAAATTTAGGTATTAAAGTCAATCATAAAAAGATTCAAAGATTAATGACTAAAATGAAATTATATGGCATTAGAATCAAAGGTTGGCGGAAGTACAACAGTTACCGTGGAACTCAAGGTCCAATAAAGCCTGATTTAATTCGGCGTAATTTTAGCGCTATTTTACCTGATCACAAGTGGTATTCCGATGTTACTGAGTTCAACCTTAATGGTCAAAAAACATACTTGTCGCCAATTATTGACGGCTGCACGCAGGAAATTATTTCTTACACGATTTCCCGCAGTCCTAATTTAAAGCAAACAATGGACATGTTAAAGTTAGCTTGGCAGAAACATCCAGCATTAAATGGCTTAGTCTTTCATACCGATCAAGGCTGGCAGTATCAGCACGCGTCATTTCAAGCATGGCTTAAGAATCATGGTGTTGAGCAATCAATGTCACGTAAGGGTAATTCCTTAGATGATGGATTAATGGAAGGCTTCTTTGGCATCTTAAAGCGAGAAATGTTTTATGGCTTCGAAAAGAATTTTAAGAGTCTAACTGAATTAGAACAAGCAATCAGAGAATATATCGACTACTACAATAACGAAAGAATCAAAATAAAATTAAAAGGACTAGCCCCGATAAAATATCGGGAGCTAGTCCTAAGTTAAAATTTAATAATCTGTCCTAATTTTAGGGTTCAGATCACTGTCTCAAACTAGAGCGGCTTTTATTTTACCTTAAATTTCTTTAAAGCAGCCTTTAATTCGTCTAATGCCTTGACTAAATTAGTAGCCTTATTAGTTAACTCAGTTAAGCTACTAATAATTTCTACCAATACTAAAATAGTCATGGCAATTGATAAACCAAAAGCAATAACGGTATCCATGGTGGATACCTAACTAATCCTTCCTGCAAGATTTTTAGCTTAACAGTTGTTACACCATAAGCACCACTTCCTTAAGTTAGAAATTAGTCACCGCTATCTATTCTTACTCATGTTCGTATTTTATTATAGCAAAAGCTAGGGCGTTTTTGTTTGCAGTTATTTCTTGCGATTGTCGATATACGTCAACACATCAACAAGAAACGTAACTGATAGCAACACGATTGTTGCTACTTCGTAACCACTTACAAGTGACTGACCTTTCTACTAAAAGATTGGAGTATTAGTCCAGTAAATGCCATAAGCATCATCTTCTTTCAAACGGTAGCCACCGCCCTTTTTAACTTTTCTACGTTTCTTAATTATAGCAAAACTATTTTTATATGAATATAGCTTTTATAAAATATAATTTTGACACAAAAAATAGCAGGCATAAAGTCTGCTATATCAACAACCGTTTCACTCCAAAAGATTTTTTGGCACATAGCTAAAAGCTGTGCGCCATTTTTAGTGCAATTATACCTTTATTAAATATAATAATTATTTATTTAGTAATTCCATTAATTCTTCATAACTATGGTCACATTCTTCCACTATTTATGTTGTAACTAATCATTGCTATTTCTTAACTAAAGGATGCAAAACAAGATTCGCCTTTCATATTATTTAGACCATACTTTTTGTTGATGATAGCCTGCTTGACGCAACCAATCTTCTACTTCATCAGCTATGTAATATGCTCTACCACCTTCTATTTGGTGATACGGCATTCCTGCTCTTCTAAATTTATATAGTAGAGTGGTACTAAAACCAAGAGTACGACATAATTCTTTACCGTTCAGGACTTTCATCATTTTCAACTTCCCCTCTATCATTAGTTAAACTATAACATCTTTAATCTAAATATCTAAAAATAGAGTATGCACACTTATTAATAAAATCAAGGGAGATAACAAATCTATAACATATCAATTAAATAAAACTCATTCAATCGCCTATAAATAAGAGTTTAATTATCCACTATTCGTCTTTATATGAAGGACTTTGAAAAATAACTATTTCTGTTCCACTATCAATTAATTTTGTTTGTAATAAGGTCATTTTAATTTGGCCTATACTATAATCTAAATGTTTTTTAAAGTCTGTCATACAAACATAATTATTAGGCCTATTACGGTATTCAGTCAAAAATAAGTACCCAGAATAGCCTTGAACTGTTTCAAACTCTACTAAATACTTCCAATTAATTTTACTGTTTCGAGTTTGTAATTTTCTAAATTTAAAAATCGTATTGCTTTTAGTAAACAGATCATTTATCTGACTTAAAATTTCCAAACGTTCGATAATATTATCAAAAAATACAGATCTGTTAATATTAGAAATGTCTATTCTGCCAGACACAATTTTGTCAAAAATATCGGTTGCTTCACCTCGATAAATATCACGGATATCTGCTAACTTGTGCAAGCCAGCCAAATGATAAAAATCGCTTGAGTCAAAAAGAAGAGTTATAATTTCACTTTTACCTTTTCGACCCAATACCATTTTAATTTCTTTGCCCAGTAGCTTTTCATACTCTCTTGCAGCAGATATTAATAAGTCTGTTTCAGATTCTACAACCATTATTCAATAATCTTTCAAAAAAATAGGAACTCTTACGAGTTCCTATACTTATTTACAAATAAGAATGTTTTCTATTGGCTCGAGGTGTTCACATACAACCCTTCAAAGACTCCTTGAGAAAGTGCAATTAAGTCCAACCCACCTAGCTCAAATCTACATCTAACAGATACTCTAGTTACCTGTTTTCAAATATTATGTTACATGATTTTCTAATATAAAGCAAGCAAGTTAGTGTCAACTTTTTGTGGATAATAAACTTTTAGCCCCAATGGCGTAATTCCTGCATGAATATTTCTAATACATCATCAAAAGTAAGCTGACTGTCCAGCAGTTTATTAGTATTGGCAGTCAAATTATCTAACAAAAGGTGTAAGTCTTGTAGTAAACTAGTCATATAGAAGAAAAACTTTCTGAATGTAATCTTTGTTCAAACTACATTTTAGCAGAAGGTTATCTTCTATTTTTTATTTTCCCCACAAATACTTTACGCTAACTTCATAAATAAATCTGATAATTATCTATTCTAAACATTAAATTGCCTACCATTCGTGCACATGTTATAATACTGGTGTAACTAAAAAGAAGCCCTACTGATAATAGGACTTCTCTACGTAGAGCCGTCTTCAAAGGACGGTGGCTACTGAACGATATTTTTGACAAATACGCCCTGTAACTCTCTAAAGTTATTTCTCAGGGCGTTTTTGTTCGCAATTATTTCTTGCGATTGTCGATATATGTCAACAAATCAACAAGAAATGTAACTGATAGCAACACAATCGTTGCTACTTCGTAACCACTCACAAATGACTGACCTTTCTACTAAGAGATTGGAGTATTAGTCCATTAAATGCCATAAGCATCATCTTCTTTCAAACGGTAGCCACCGCCCTTTTTAACTTTTCTACGTTTCTTAATTATAGCAAAATTATTTTTATATGAATATAGCTTTCATAAAATATTATTTTTATATGTATTTTTGATAAAGTCTAAACTGTTTATACTCCATTTAGGACAGAAATTACTGCAAAACCAACCTTTTCCACTTACGAATCTTAGTCCTAAAATTAGTAAACGGTGCAACCGTATTAATATGGATAAACTTATATAACGGCCACATAGCCTTAGTAGTTGCCCATTGCCGCTGACCGGGCTCGAATAACTCCTGCTCACTAAGCGTATCTACCCAAGCACATACTTCTTCTACCTTTTGGTTTAATTCTTGAACTTGATCAGTTAACTTTTGCTTGCCGTACTTTTGATAAAATGACTGGTAAAGATCACCTAGTTGATTCCATTTATATTCATCCGTTGGAGTTTGTACATGCAGCCCTCTTTTTTCCTTCTCTTCCCATTCCAATAACAAATTTAGCCAACCTAATTGATAAGCTAAATTTTCAGATGGTGTCTTATCAACTTCCTCAATCCGTTTATCTTTCAACCGTTCTGGTACATCAGTAAATTCAGTAATATATTTTTGATAGCTTTGGCGAATCGCATTAACTAGCTCATCTTTATTGGCGTAAGTCTTCATTTTTTCTCCTAATAGTCTGCATATTTTCATATTATTGAGTACTCATGGTATCTTGTTATCAAAATTTACAAAAGAGCCCTTTAATACGTTATCGTTTCTTAACTATTAAATTACTTTGTAATTATCTCCATTAACTATTATTGCTTGTGAATTATTGATAGCAAGCAAGTTGAGTTGATCTTTATAAGTTTTAAAAATTTCTTGAACGCTATCAGTAAACGGCGGTTCAATAAAATGCGGCAACGTATAAAAATCGGTAATATTCAGTCCCGTATAATCTTTTAAGTCAGGGGCAATTTGTGTATCATCCATAATTTTGTTGTATTCAATGCTAGGTGCCAAAATAATTGCACCAGCTGATTCACCAATGTAAGGAACACCACTATTAATTTTATTGATTAATAATGGCAAAAGATTTTTTCTTTTTAACTCTTGTAATAAATAAAATGTATTTCCTCCACTAATATAGATCATGTTGGCAGCTGATATTTTATTTGCTACGTATTCCGTATTTTCTTTGTCTATGTTTAATTCGTCAACTTTATAATGCAAGTTAGTTAAGGCCTCGCGGCCCTCATCAATATATCCAGTATATTCTTCAACATTACCAGCAGTTGGAATAAACAAAACTTTATCAGTTTTTATGTTACTAGTCTGAATGAAAGCTTTAAATTGTTCAACAACTCCAGCAAAATAAGAACATAAAAAATTTTTCTTCATTTTTTCTCCAAATAGTGATTTTCAATTATTAATATTATCGATTCTTGTTTTTAACTAAATGAATCTCACGATCAAACATCTGTCTCATATGATCATTAAGACTGTGAGCAATAAAAATAACTGTTTGTTCACCAGAAGTAACTTCACGCAAAATTTCGATTGTTGCTTGTTGATCAATGGCACTTGTTCCTTCATCAAACAGAATAATTTTACTTTGATGAACTAGTGCCCGAATTAAAACAATTTTTTGCTTTTGTCCTCCTGAAACATTTAGTTTGTTTAAATTAATTCTCGTATTTAGTCCTGTAGGAAAATGAGAAACATCCCTTGTAAACTGAATTTTCTCAATCAGTGGTGTTAATTTGGATTTTAGACATGCGCTAAACATTGTCATATTGTCGGCAATACTTCCCGGAAACAAAACTGGTGGTTGGGGAAGATACCCAATTTTACTCATGTTCGGTATGATTTCTTGCCCTTTTTCATTCCTAAATATCACTTTACCTGTTGTAGGTGTAATTTCACCAAGTAAAATTTTTAGTAAGCTAGTTTTGCCGGCACCAGAATCACCAGTAAGCAACACTTTTTCACCCTTTTTAATATTAATGTCTGGAAAAGTTAGTCGCTCACCATTAAGAAACTTAAGGCTTAAATTTTCTGTCATCAAAGAAACTGGCGTCTCCACACTCTTTTCCTGTTTTACTGAACTTTGTGTGGCGGAATCCGCAATTTGCTTATTAAGGGACTTACTTCCCTCAATTCGCCCGTAAGCCGCAATCATTTGTTCAATTGAGCTAGCAAGATAATATTGACAGTCTCCCACAACGATCCAAGCGCCAAATTGAACATGATGATTTATAATCAACCATCCCGCTAGGATAAAAAGTAATAAGCTAAAACTTTCCGAAATTAAACCGTTAATTACTACCAAAGTTTGTTGTAAACCAACTTGTTTAACATTGGCATCTTCTAATTTTTTAGAATCTACTTGGATTACTTTAAATAATTTAGCACCTGCTAAATATCGGCGTAATTCCGCTAATCCAGATAGCCACTTTTCAAGGCTATCAAGGTAAATTTTATTAGCACTAGAAATATTCAACGTTGCCTTTTGCAATCGCTTATTCAATAATTTAGGCAAAATTAACGAAATAATTGTCATTGCAATACTAATTACCAGCAATAACCAATGAAAGTTTAGCAACAATAAGAAAGCAAAAACAAAAAAGCTAATGTCCATAATAATATTGCACCAAGATGCAAAGTAATCCCAAGTTACTTGTTCGATATCATTAGTTAAGCGGTTTTGTACTTGTGAAACTTGATGATCAGATTGATCATAAAAATAATGCTGAACTATTTTACGGCGCAAAGTTACGCTGTATTCTTCTGCTTGTTTTGTAAATAATGAATTAAACCAACCTTGAGTAAAATAATCAGCCAGTGAAACTAGCGCCATAATTGCAACTAGCCAAAAAGCAAATGGGATCTGCCATTTTTTTACGGCTGTTGTTATTATTGCAAGCAAACCAGTATTAACCAAATGCATTGCTGGAAAGAAAGCCGCTGTAAAAATTATCAGAATGCAACGTAATGGATTTTGCTTAAAAAAGTCTTTAATCGTCATTATTTTGCACCTTCTTTAGCTTGTAAATTAATTTGATAATCGAATTGCTGCGTTAATTTTGGGCTAAAATTATGTGCTACCATCAGTAAAGTTTGCTTAGTCTGTAATAATTCATGAACAATTTTAGCAGTTGCATTACTATCAATTGCACTAGTTGCTTCATCAAGTAACAACATCTGTGGTTCACGAATTTCTGCTCTAGCCAGAACTATCTTCTGCTTCTGACCACCCGATAAATTATCTTGATCCAAATTAACCTGCGTTTTTAAACCAGCAGGAAAGTTACCTAAGTCAGCAGAAAGCTGCATTTTTTCTGTAACTTTAGGGACTTTTTCAATTAAATTATTGGCAAACATTGTAATATTGTCCGTAATACTAGTAGGAAATAGACTACTATCTTGGGCAATATAACCAACCATAGCATTTTGCGGACTAATTACCTGTCCATTATCTGTTTGGTAAATAACTTGTCCTTGCTGTGGTATTAACTCACCCAATAAAACTTTTAATAATGTAGATTTACCACTACCAGAATCCCCTGTTAGCAATACTTTATCACCAGCATTAATTGTAAAATCAGGATAAGTGATTTTTTCACCATGTTGATACTCGACTACCAAATTTTTAACTTGAACACTATTAACTGGCACTACTTGTGGTAGCGAAATAAACTGACGTAATTTTCCAGTTAAATCACGCAACTGCTTAGTTGAATTAATGGATGTAATTGCATCAACTATGTCCCACAAGCCATTGAAAATATTCGAACAAAAGCTAGTAGCAATAACCCAACTACCAAAATCAATTTGATGGTTAACAAGCAAAACAAGTGCATAGCCCATAATTCCAATTTGTCCAAGCGTATTACCAATACCATTAATTCCAATTGCAATACCATGCAGATTTTCTTTTTTGATATTTGCTTGAGCTAAAGCTTGACTAGTGCGATCTAATTCCTTATTCATTTTTGAAAAAACGTGATAACGTCGTAATTCAGTTAAACCTTGAAACCAATTACTAATAGTTTCAAGCAATTCTGAATTTTGCATCGCTGCAGTGGCAGTTGCCGTTGATAACCTTTTTTTCATGATTTTTGGTAATAGAAACACAATAATCGCGACAACGATAGTTGCTAAAATCAAACTCCAATGTAGTGTAAATAAGGCACTAATCGATAGCATAATCACAAGTAAAGACTGCACAATAATAGACCAAGGCTCTAAATAATCAGTCGTTAAAATCTTCATATTACTGCTTAATTCATTTTCTATTTTAGAAATTTTATCCTGACCATTTGCATAATAATGGCGTAAAATTTCATCTCGTACTTTGTGGATATACTCCTGCATCTGCTGATTAAATTTATAAGTTGCCGCCGCAAGTAATGCAGTTGCCATAAACTTAGTAACAGCTTGAGTAATTATCCAGACTAGAAAATTAGAAAAGTTCTGTTTACTAATCGCATCTATCGCATATTTAAGTAAATATTGTGATCCAATGCTTGAAAATGAACTAAAAATATAAATAACTAAAATTAAAATAGCTCTTGGTACGTTGACTCTAATAATTTCTTTAATACTCAATAAATTCCCCCTTATTTTCTTTTTAATTAAACACTAATATTTACTTATTAGCAACACTTTAATGTTGTGAAAATATTGGGACAACTTTAAACTGGAAAAAAACATTATTATAAAAACAAGTTATTTTAATATCTCACGGGTTTAATTATATTCAGAAAAAGTAATATCAAACTTAATCCACATCCAACTTGAAAAACATTAAAGTGAAACAAGTTATGTAGTTCCGTTATTAAAAATGGCGAAATAAATTGACCCAAAAAGATCATAGCTTGACCAATACTTAAATTACGATTACTTAAGTTAATGTTTGAGATTGAAATAATTTCTTGATTGAATATGGAGATTTTTTACTTGTTAAAGAACAATTCTATTAACAACAAAATTATTCTAATCACACTTCGTCACACAAAAAAGCGGGCATAAAGCCCGCTACATCAAGGATTATGTTCATTTCTTAAAAATTAATGACGACAAATTTCTAACTTATTTTACTTTGTGTGACCTGCAGTGTGACTGACCATAACATTTCAGATTAATTTACAACTACTTAAAATACTTCATAACAAGTAAAAAGCCCATCATATCAAGATTGATACAACGGGCTTTTATGCTATCTTTGACTTTGTTATACTGACTAACTAATCCATCTACTTTGCTTGATATAAATAATATTTGAGTATAATGTCGTCCGTACGCATTTTAACCAAGTGCCTTTCTTCTATAACTTTACTTGGCAACAACGCTATCCCTTTTCCTTGTTCAACCAATAATTCAATCGCCTGCAAGGAATCAACTTCAAATACTCTTGTTTTATCAATCAAATCTTTCAAAGTTCTTTTCCTAAAGGCACATTCTGGATCACTATTAATCAAGATAGGAACACTTTTATCACTAAAAACAGACTGATGCTGTGCTGCATAATTAGTGCTGATTAGACAAACTTTATTTAAATTATAAATATGACTATTATCCATATTTATAAAAGTCACTACTATATCGTACAAATGACTAGCAGCTTCCTTTACAATATCATTCTGATTTTTAACAACAATTTTACTGAAATTTTTATAATTAACGTTATTATGACTTAGAACTTCTGATATTAGAGTTTCTGATCCTAGTAGCATCTTTTTTCGCTGGTTAATTTTAGCAGACACTTGCGCCAACTCTGCCTGAATATTTAAAACTGCTTTATAAAAAATATTACCCGCTTCAGTTGGCTGCACTCCTTTGGGCATACGAACAAACAGAGTCGAATTTAATTCCTGCTCCATTAATTTTAGTCTAGCTGTGATATTAGATTGGGCATATCCTAAAGTCTGAGCTGCCTTATTCAATGATCCGACTTCATAAATCGTGCGGAATATTTTTAAATCATTAAAATTCATTTCATCACCTATCACTTTTAATGATAATGGTACCATTATTTAGTATTATTCAAAACTACCAAACGCTCCTATACTAAAAATCGTTAACAAATAATATTTTTATGGAGGTAAAGCAATGTCAATTAAAATTGGTATCAATGGCTTTGGTCGAATTGGTCGCTTAGCATTTCGGAGAATTTTTGAATTAAATGATCCTGAAATTGAAGTCGTGGCAATCAATGACTTAACTGATCCGGACATGATCGCCTATTTATTAAAGCACGATACAATTCACGGTGATTTTCCAGCGGAAGTACAAGCTGATGATTCAGGAATTATTGTTAATGATAAGCATTATACAGTATATGCCGAAAAAGATGCTGAAAAAATTCCTTGGGTTGCCAATGATAATGTTGATCTAGTTCTTGAATCAACAGGTTTTTATACAAGCAAGGAAAAGGCTAGCGCTCATCTTAAAGCGGGTGTTAAAAAAGTTTTAATTTCTGCTCCTGCAGGTAAAATTCCAACCGCAGTTTATGGTATTAACGAAAATACCTTAACCAGTTCAGATCGTATTATTTCACCAGGATCATGTACAACACAATCGGTAGCATTACTTGCTAAACCAATGAATGATCATTTTGGTATTAAAGCTGGAAGTCTCACCACAATCCATGCTTATACAGCTTCACAAAATTTAACCGATGGTCCTCGAGGCAAAAATAAGCGTGCCAATCGTTCTGCTACTGAAAATATCATTCCCCACTCTAGTGGCGCTGCTAAGGCAATCGGTCTTGTTATTCCTGAACTTGACGGCAAACTAACAGGAAAAGCTCAACGAGTACCTGTTCGTGACGGCTCACTAACTGAACTTGCTCTTGTTCTTAATAAATCTGTTACCACGACAGAAATTAATGAAGTCTTTAAAGCAATTACCCAAAATAATGAAACTTTTGGCTACGACGATACCGGTATTGTTTCATCAGACATAATTAACGATACTCACGGTGCAATTTTTGATCCTACAATGACTGAAGTAATTAATATTGGTGATGGTTCTTGTCTTGCAAAAGTTCATGCTTGGTATGACAACGAGTTTGGTTTTACTTGTAATATGATACGACTATTGAATTACTACGCCAAATTATAATTTTTAACGTTAATACCAATTTAAAAGATTCTCTGTTTATTACAGAGAATCTTTTCTTATTACGAAATAAATTGTAGGTCAGGTGTCGCAAAATTCTATTAACAACAAAATTATTCTAATCACACTTAGTCACACAAAAAAGCGAGCATAAAGCCCGCTGTGTCAACATATATCCTGCTCCAAAAGATTTTTCTGACACACAGCTTAAAACTGTGTGCCATTTTTGGTGCCAAAAATCTTTTATTAAACAAAATCAACCTTAACTTATCTTCGAAAAACGTTGATAAATCAAGGTTGATTACTTTGAATTACTATTAAAAATGCTGATTGCCACAACAGAAGTCGCCTCAGTATTCCTTTTAAATCAACGTTTCTTTTGAGTTTTTACTTATTTTTGTGCCAAATTAGGTGCCATTTTTTCAGTCCATAAGATACTCATTTGCTTATCCATATCAGGATCAATTCCCACATACGTTTTCATAAACATTTGCAGTGAATGACCCATTCTTTCAGCAGCCCAAGGATAAGACATATTCGGAGTATTAGCTAAATTAGTACACATTGTATGTCTAAATGAATATGCACTTAACCGTTTATGATTAGACTTAATACCTAACCTACTGCAAATTTGCTTCAACATATCATTTATACCATGTTGCGTAATTGGTGCATTTTTACCATCAAAATTATGTAGGTTTAACAAAACCAAATCTAATGAATTTTCGCAATTATATTGTTGTAAATATTCATTTTGCTTGTCCTGAAACATCTGTAAAAGCTTAATTACTTTATCAGGTACAGGTACAAGCGTCCTTGAATAGCCTTTAGGACGAGCTTTTAAAGACCCATTAAAGCCTTTAATATAATCAGACCAAGAATCGTTAATCTTAAACGTCCAAACGCCATCTTTATGAACAATATCTTTAAATTTTAAGGCTTGTAATTCACCAATTCGCATACCAGTGTAGCTTTCAATTAAAATAGCTAATCGACCTGTCCAATTAGGAACGAAATCATTTTCCTTCAAATCAGTAATAATTAAATTCCTAATCTGCGCTAATTCATCAGGCGTAAAGATATACCATTCTTGCCTAATTGAAAAATCACTTTGCCTAAAAAATAATTTTAAAGCTTTTTCAGGAACTGGATTCTCACTAATTACCTTACCTTCCAATGATTTAAAAAAGTTACGCATTTGCACTAGTCGTTTCGCAATATTTGAAGAATTACTTACAATCACGTTATGTTTATCAACATAATCATGAGCGTAATCTTCCACCATTTCAGTAGTAACCTGATTTATTTTAGTTTTACCAAAATATTTTTGAAAAGCATTCGCGGAATCCTGCCAAGTTTTTAATGTTACTGGACTAATCGTTTTTGAACGTTTATTAACATATTTTTGAAACTCATCAGCAAAAACAGCTTTACCAATATTTATATCTACGCCACCTTCATAATCAGCCCACATTTGATTTTCAGTCAGGACAGCTTGCCTTTTACTGTCTGCATATTGAGCTGGCCAAGCTATTCTTTTACCAGTACTTTTTTCTCTTGGTTGAATTCTTACTAGCCACTTACCTACATGTTTACCAGAATTAATCTTTTTAATCATTGTTACCCCTTAACCAAAAAAGGAGCGAAACAGTGTTCACTCCTATTTTACTACCAATCAATTATTTAGACCAAGTTGATTTAATTTCTTGATGAAAGCCTGCTTGGCGTAGCCAATTTTCCACCTCATCAGCTATGTAATAGGCTCTGCTGCCATCGCCTTCTATTTGATGGTAAGGCATGCCTGATTTTCTAAATTTATATAGCAAAGTAGTACTAAAACCAAAAGTACGACATAATTCTCTACCGTTTAGAACTTTCATCAGCTTTAGCCTCCTTATGCTTATCAACTACAGCAAAATGTCTTGATTCCAAATATCTAGAAACAAAATAAGCGCGCTTAATAACAAAATTAAGCAGTTTAGGATCATTGTATCGGGCATAAAGTACTAATTGATTAAATTTAGTAAAATCATTTTTTTCAATCACATCAATCACGCTAGCATTGAATGCCTCCTTATCTTGTTCCATCAAGAATGTATCTAAATCAAATCCTGCACCACTTTCAATATCTTTAACATCATAGGGTGTTTTTTCAGGATTATCCGCATGCGTGAAATAATCATACATGCCTTTAGGTGACATTACAGGTTCCACGTGTGCTGGTCCATTCAATTTGCTACTGATCAATTCTGAAACCTGAGGATAGCTTTTTAGCGTGTCAAAGTATAATGCACCATGTTTGTGTGCTTTCTTTATTTCGCCAGTTTTCGAATTAACATCCTTGTCATGCCACGGACTTAATACAAACGGAACATGCATATGTTCAAGTTCTTCTAAATAATTCTCCGGTGCACTGTCTTTGTAAATTAAGAATGCCCATTTTGTGGAACGCTGCTTGTATAATTGTTTTGTCATATTTATAACCTCCTTAGGTTATTAAAAATACTTAGGGCTTTTTTAAAAGTTTTACTCAAAACTTTTACCCTCACCCTTAAGGACATTTTTTGATAGTTTCTCGGAGTTTTTTGTCATTTTCACCAATAAATTTTTGCTATTTTGTAAATATTTCCAAAAGTTAGTAAATTACTTGCTCCTGATACACATGCTGCAATACCATTGCAAACAAAAAGAAGCTCTGTTAGTGTCAGAACTTCCTTATATAAGTTTTCATTTAAAGCACGGTAATTTACTGATTACTAAATTTCAACCGCTAGAATCTCAAACTAGAGCGGCTATTTGCTTACTCAGCGCCTTATCAATTAACCTAATTAAGTTGCTAATAATTTACAACATAACCATCTTTTCTGATTATTGATTATTGAACGAATGGGGGTCGTAGTAGCCCCATTCGTTCCCCGTTAAATAATTGTTTAGCAAGCAAGTACAACAATGATAAAGCAGTTAAATAGTACAATTGATGAATGGGCAAAGCCCATTCAGGCAAGTGCCAAGAGCGTTCGCGATTTTTTTCACTTCGTGAAATCGCAACGCTCTTGGCACTTAAAAAATGGCATAGATCAAACAGGCAACAATAGTGCAAAAGGACCGCAAAAAAGTAGTAAGCGAAAAAACACTTTTTTGCGGTCCATAAAAGATAGTACACAAATGGGCAGCAGGAGTGACAGCAATCTTATGGTTTGTTGCATGGATGTTAACAATTATTGGTGGCAGTGAATCGCATAAGATTTTTTTAGTAATTACTGAGTTTATTTCGGGGTATTTCATGCTGAGTGCGATGATTACCTTTGCTAATCTGATGGATGGGTACAAGGACGAAGCCTTTCCGTCAGCGTTTGCAGTTGTGCGTAATGGTAATTGGGCACCGCAACTGAAAACATACGTGATGCAGTATATTTTTACAACTTTGTGGACGCTACTCTTAATTGTGCCAGGGATTATTAAAAGTTATTCCTATGCCTTAGCGCCGTATATCGTGAATGACTTAGTGAAAAGTGACCGTGAAGATGAAGTTAGTTGGACCTCGGCCATTAGCGAAAGTAAGGAACTGATGCAGGGACATAAGATGGAACTGTTTATGCTGAATTTGAGCTTTATCGGGTGGTATCTGTTAATCGTGATCACCTTTGGTTTAGCAGCGCTATGGGCTGCGCCTTACATTCAAACGACAAAGGCTAACTTCTACCGGCAAATTGCAGACGGTGCCTACGAATAAACTAGAAAAAGTGTTGCTTAGTAAAAAAGTAATGCTTTTTTTAGTAAGGACAAGCTGGAACTTTTGTTAGGTCGTGCGTTAAAGTAGATGCATGAAAATACAAATAAACTGTTTTGATAAAAAGAAGGTGAAAAGCATGGCCGCAACAACATTTAGCAAAAATATTAAGATTAGCAAGGCCGAAAGTGATAACTTTGTAAAATTAATGACCGAGCCGTGTGAGCCGCTACTTGATCCCAGCTTCAAGTCACATATGATCAACGTTGATGATTACCGTAAAGAATTTTACGAAGCGTTATACAATTAGGCAAAAAGAAAAGGCACCTAAAACTTAACCTTTAGGTGCTTTTTCTTAGTTGATAAACCATGTTTAATTTCAAGTTGACGGGCTTTTTGTCCTAATTCAAACATTCTTTTTTTGCCGCGCAGGACTGGGGTGACTAAAGGCGCTTTGGCGAAATTCTTCATATTCAGGGGTATCGTCAGTGTAAATGATGTTACGTCTTTTAATTGGCATAAATACTACCTACCTTTCTTTTGTAAAAAGTGCTTGAAGCTATTATGGTACGTCAGAATAATTAAGGTTAATAATTTGGGCGTAAAAACAAGCATGAACTAAAAAAGAAGTGATCGTATTTGATCGTTTCTTTATATATAATATTTTTTAACGTTTATATTCATTGATAAATGTTTCCATATCTGCAACGGTTATACCTAAAAAGGTTGTTGGTTCAAAATTTGGCTTATTAATTTGTTGAAAGCCAAAACTTTCATAAAAAGGAACAACATCATTGAGCGATTCTACATCAAGAATTAAATAAGCACCTAATGAATTACGAGCATCATAAAGTTTTTGAAAGAGGGCGAACATCATTTCTGTACCATAGCCGTGATGTTGATATTGTTGGTTAATGCCAAAATAAGTTAAAGTAATTGCTGGATATTCATGTAAATTTTTAACTTTAACATTATGCTGTTTACGATAACTATTAGCTATTTGACAGGTGTCGTTTTGTAAAGAACAGCAGCCAATACATTTGTCATCTTCATGAAAAATAAAAACATTGCAAATTTCGTTTAAATCATCAACTTTACTGTTGAAAAATTTATCAACAGATTTTTCACCTGAACAAAAAGATGTAAGTATCGTTTGATAATTACTTACATCTTGATAGAAATCTAATTTATATTCCATATCTTAATTTACGTTGTTTAGCCTTTCTAGCAAGCATACGAACATGTTTTGTACGCTTTTGACTTGGATGACCTAATGCACTTTGGCGAAATTCTTCGTATTCTGGTGTATCATCAGCATAAATAATGTTGCGTCTTTTAATTGCTACCATGATTCATTTCCTTTCTAAATGTACTTCCTTTTAAACTATTATAATGCGAAATTGCTATCACATTCAATAGTTCTGCAAACAATAGTTTCCAAATTTAACAAATTTTTATGGGTAAAGCTGATTTATGAGCCATAACGCGCTTCATCTAATTTGAGCTATTTACCAATTGCCGCCATTTTCTTTTGCCGCTCAGGGCTAGGATGACCTAACGCACTTTGGCGGAATTCTTCATATTCAGGGGTATCGTCAACGTAAATGATGCTTTCGTGATTAATTGACATAAGTCTTACCGTCCTTTCTTTTGTAAAAAGTGTTTGGAGTAATTATAGTCCGCAAGGATAATTAAGGTTAATAGTTTATCAACGTCAAAAACAAGCCCGAAACAAAAAAGAAGCGATCGCATTTGATCACTTCTTTTTATTTAGTTTACATTACTTTTTATTGGGCTTGTTTTGACGTTAGTCACCAATTTGATATTTGTCATTTTGTTTAAGCGTAGCAGGCTTAGTTAAGTCAGATTGATCGGGAATAAGGTAGCCAGTATCTTCACCGAAGATGTTTAAGTTAAATTTCTTGTTTGAATGTTGGAACTTGTCTAAATCAGATGCTTTAACGGCAACACTCCAATACTTCGAATTTTCTAGGCCCATCGAACTAGCACCATCATAAGTCGTCATAGCATAATACTTTTCACCGTTGATGATGTCAGGATGGGTAATATTAAGGTTAATAGACCCTGAATGACCAATTTTAACGGAACTGCCCTCACCGTCAAAGTCACCATCAGTATGCTTAACTGCTTGTCTGTTGCCTTGTTCATCTTCGTTAATAGCATAAGTTTGAACATTCTTAGAATCAGATTTTAAGCGATATAGATACATTGGGGCAGTAATAGCTTCTATTGGAACTAAAAGCATTTTACCATCATTATTTGGCATAATAGCATATTGCTTATTACTGATATCTTTGGTACCGATTATTTCAATATTGCCTGACGTTCCAGCATCAGGTACACGTGTTCCAGTAAAACTATACGTATCTTGACCAACGTATGAGTAGAAGTAAATCGGTTCTTTAAGCCACTGCGTACCGCCCATATCAGCCATGCTTTGCAAGTGGGCAATATCTTTAGTGGTTGCGGTCTTGTGGAATGATTGCTCAGTTACCCAATAGCCTGCTTCTGGCAATCCTTGATAGTAATATGTCTTGCCGTGTTTACCATTAGTCATATTAGGCTTATAATATTTAGCTAATTCTTTAATTTTAGACTTGATTACCTTTTTAGTGAAAAGATCCTCAGCATCCCATTGACGCGCAATCTTTTTACTTGGGCAAAAAGCGAGTTCTTTTTGAATATATTTAGGAAGCTTATAGTGCTTCTTTTTAGCTTTTGCAGAAACGATGGTGGGTTGACTTACAGCAGGAATGATTGACCCAGCAGTAGTACCAAGCAAGGCAACTGCCAAAGTCATTTTAGATAGCATTTTAATTTTTAGCATAATTGATTCGATCCTTTCGAATAATTTCTTTTTGAAGATTAACGCAGTTCATTGTGAGTTAATCATAAGCGAATAACTATTCTGGATCTCAAGGCTTATTTATATAATATCACTTTGACAGTGACTAAAACAACTACAAAAATAGCGGAAAATTAGGCGGAGATTTTTTAAAAACATGCTATGATAAAAATTAAGTTGAAAGGCAGACCTAAAAGTGTTATAGGCGCTGGATAATGACAGCGTTTAATAAACAGTTTTATAGTGGCTTGACTTTTAGCTAGTAAGCACGTGTTAAGTGTTAAGACGTGCGTTGTTAATTTATTAGATGTTAGTTATGAGGAAAGGATTGAGTAAGATGTCTAACAAACTTGAGCAAAAACTCGGTACAGGTTTAATGGCATTATGTTTACTTAGCGGCAGCGCTTTACCTCCCATAGTGGGATTAGCGACAACGGCCACCACCGTTGCTGCTAAAAAGAAACCGTCTAAGTCAAAATCGCGCAAGAAACCGAAGAGTCCGACGAAATCTTCTAAGCCAACGCAAGAGATGAACTTTTATAACCACCAAGTACAACAAGCAAACAAGATCTATAAGGATCGGAATGTATTTTTGGCGGCTGATAAACAAGCACCGTCGCTAGGATCAGGTAATAAGAAGTTAAAGTCTGATACTATCAACGGTTATGTACGCAACAAGCGCCCTGAAAAGATGTATTACTTTGATAATAACAAGCATGAAAAAGGTAAATGGGCATCGTCAAAGGAAACTTGGGGCAAAGGCTCAAAGCCAGCTAGTCAAAAGAATGTTGATATTCGCTACTTTAAACCAAGTAAAAAAGAGTATCGTGAAGATTCATTTGGCAAAATCGGGGTCGTTTATTACCATGCTGGGTATTACTACAATATCCACAAGAATAAAGATGGCTTATCGCAATTAAAGAAAGTGCCAATTTCCGTTAAATTGACCTGGATGGGCGATAAGATGGGCAATAAGGCTGAGGATAAAAATCCTAACCAAAATATTAAGGATGAACACGCAAGAGCTGTGCAGTTATGGTTTCACCGTGAAAGCGTGAAAGTATCAACGCAAGGTGATAACGCTGTTGATGGCTTTAGAGTTGAATATTTCTATAATACTTCAAAAAAGCCCAACGACTTAGAACCATTGCGTGTTAACAGTAAGGGTAATGCCGTAACCACTGGCACCAAGCAAGCACCAAGACTGCCAATTACTGGTCAAGATTTGGACTTTAATCAAGGTTTAGTCATGGATGGATCGGACGCTAATACTCATGCTTATTTCCACGATAGTATGCGTAATTCAAAGACGAAGAAAACTTCGGGAACCAAAGTTGAAGCTGACTCGTCACCAGATAAAGTTGCGGATTATACCAACAAAGGTGTTGATAAGGATCATGTTATCTGGACTGAGGGTCATTATGCCAAGAGTAAAGGTATTCACGGCAGTGTTGGTACCCAAGATCCTGGTGGTTTTATCACCTATACACCGACTTTAACGACTAAGGGAAGCACTAAGTCGAAGTCTGGTGAGCAATCATCGACTAACTTCACTTTCTTACATGGATCAAAGTTGAATTTTAAACGTTCAACATTGATTAATAGTCCTACTTGGGCTACACCAAGTGGCGCTTTGTCACTAAGTTCAGCAACTTATAAGGCACCTAGTGTCAAGAATGTGCTGAAAACTAAAGGTGAAGGCCGCGCTGCTACTTTTACTAAGTCATCTTTATCAAGTCACAAGTTAGCGAACATTGATGCTAATGGGCAAGTGCAATTTGGTAACTTGCTAAAGTTTGGTTATAACAATATGGAAACATTGTTACCAAATCCAGAAATTGTGAAGTATGTTTCTAATCACAACATTGCTAAATCTGGTAAGTCTAATACCCACGAGGGTCAATGGTTTACGCAAAAAGATGAAAATGATGGTGATGAAGCAACTAAGAAAGCTTACAAAGATGCTGTTGGTCATTTAAGCCTAAACAAGCACGAGCCAGCATATTACGCTTTAGCGACAAGTGTGATGTACCCAAGTTCTTATCTGCAAAATGATGATAAGCAGCCGGTAGCTGGCTTAAAACGGTTTAAGATTTCAGATGAAAACATTGATCCGAACTTAACTGTTAGTGATGTTAAGGTTTATCAGTTGAATGACACATCAGACAAAACATATGATGATGTGACGAGTAACAGACACCAAAAAATTTATAAAAAAAGTGTTATGTTCCATCGCTTTGAAACATAACACTTTTTAACTAATGCTTAGATTAATTAAGCCTTGAGATCCAACCATCAGTTTTACTCATTTATTCTACCATTTTAAAACAGAAAAGCAAGATCTACCGGGATTTTCCTGGTAATCTTGCTTTTTAATTAATTATTTAGGTGGCCACCATAAACAAAATATTGTCTATTGCCGATTGTAACATCTTCTTTTATTGTAAAAGTACAGCCTTTATAGAGACTTATAATTTTTTCCCAAATTCTTTTTTTGAATTCTTGCAATCTTGCATCGCCTTCTAAATCATTAGGCACAGGCAGCAAAATAGTTAACTTGTTCCATCTAAAGTCAACAATAAGCCGAAAAATCGCTTTATTAAGTGAACCATTTTTTTTATCATTTATAAAAAATGGTAAAGCTATTGTTCCAATGATTGAAAGATAAAAGTCATATAAGATACATATAACTGGTTCATCTGGATAATCATGTGCTCGACTACGGTATTCAGTAATTGCCCAATAAATTATATAAAATACGGTAATTAGACCCAGCAAATTGCTAATAAAGCTTAATCCATTAATGCCATTAGCAAAAATAGATTCTAAATGTCCTAAAGGTCCTGAGTTTGCATTAGATGTGTTCAATTTAGGAATATGACTACAACATGCCGTAATTAAAATAGCTATTAATACGTATGGTACAAATCTAATTGTACGTTGATAATGGTTTTTCTTTACCTTTTCCATATATTCACACTTTCTTACTATAATATGTTGGGCAAAGTAGTGGTAACACTTGATATGGGTGTTCACTATCAATAACCTGAATTAAGCCCGTGCCTTTTCCGGTGGGAATCACGATGCCTGAGGGGTCCAGATCCGGAAACAAAAATTGTGTCGTTTTACTATTAATGTTACCGATTTGAATTAAGACGTTTAGCTGCTCCCTAACAGAAACTGGTATGGTGTTGAAATCAAATCTTTGGCTAACTAACAACAAGTGAACCCGCGTAGCGCGACCCATTAAAGCAATTTGAGACAGCAGTGAGAAGAAGGAATTCTTTATCGTCCTATTAACCCCCTCTGTAAGACTCAGGGTTTCGTCAATTGCAATCGTTAAATGATCGAAATCCCTTGTAGGATCACTAAACTTAAGCGTTTGCCGTGTTTCTATCTCTTTTAGACAACGGCTTAATTGATCATTGACTTGAGATACCAAGTCGGACTTTGATCTATTAGCCCTTGGATAGATGGACAAGACATCATTATCCTTAGCCCACCGACTTGGCGAATCAAATTTTGGATCTACAACTATTAACTTGGACATCTTTTTCAAAACACTAAGCAAGTAAATTAGTAGGTATGTCTTACCGGCTCCACTCGCTCCTGAAAGCGCTATCGAAGTTACTTGATCGTAATCAATCGATAAGTTCTTCATAACTGGTATCCTATATCCACGCAAACTTTGCGTGAATTGGGCTAGATTAGGAATAATCAACCTTTTAGAAATTCCTTTCTTCCACGGGAAGAATAATGCGCGTTGCGTATGGATATCATCTGTATCCATCGGCACGAAGTAAGCAGAATTTTGCTTTAACAATGTAAAACGTGGATACAGTGCAGCGTTAGCAATGATAAATATCTTCTCGTACAGATTGTCATCAACAAGATAGCCCGAAGGCAATCTTGGTAAGAATAAGAAACCATCATCTAACACTTTGCAATCAAAGCTATTGTTGTAACTTGATTCGTCTTTAATGATAGGGCTAAGCCCCATGTCTAAACTTTGAAGCAGGTACTGCTCCAATTCTTGCTTATTCATATTATCTAATCTCCTTAACATTAACAGCACGGAAATAAACGTTGTAATTTACCTCACAAGCCTCAAGATTGTCAAACTCTACAATTGACAAATATTTAGGCAATTTGGCCTTCTTTGTAAACTTAACTTGGAATGGTCCAACACCTTCTTGGGTGAACCATGCCTTATAGGCAACTACTTCATTTGTTGGCTTACCATCAACAAACTTTACAACTTCATCAAATCTTGAGCTCAACGATTGAATAGGTTGAGTCAGATCAACGTAATTTCTAACAACATCAGCGGAATAGCCGCCTTTTCTTACTCGAATCTTCATAATGAAAATCCTTTCTTTGTAAAATAATTAATTCGCCATCCGGGCAAATTGAGGTACATCGTGTATCTCTACTTATAAGGACAAAAAATCGACCAAATTCGGAGTTTTTTAGATATTTTTTTGAAAAATCTTGAATATTTAGTTTTATTGGTGAAGAATTCGCCTTTCATGTTTTAATCTTCATTTTTGAAAATCCTTTCTTTGCAAAATAATTGATTCGCCATCCGGGCGAACTGAGGTGCATCATGTACCTCTACTTATAAGGACAAAAAATCGACCAAATTCGGAGTTTTTCAGATATTTTTTTGAAAAATCTTGAATATTTATTTTTACTGGTGAAGAATTCGCCTTTCATGTTTCAATCTTCATTTTTGAAAATTCTTTCTTTGCAAAATAATTAATTCGCTTGCCTAACGAATCGAGGTACATCATGTACCTCTACTTATAAGGACAAAAAATCAACTAAATTCGGAGTAAATTTCATTATTTTTCTGAAGTTCTTTTTTTAGAATATTTAATGAATCGTTATAATGCTTTGTAACTGTTTTATCGGACCAGCCGACTATTTTAGAAATAGTTACTGCTGATTCTCCATATATCAAATAATGAATAACCACTATCAAATCTCTTTTATCCGGTAAGGATAAAAGTGCAGAATACAAATATTCATATTCTTCGTTCTTCAATGCTTCTTCCAAAGGATCAGGAACATCGCTACTAATGTAGTCCATTAATGTAGTTGCATCGTCCTTGTCTTCATATTTATAATCAAGCGATAATAATTTACCTTCTCTTCTATCTGACCTATCCTGATTTTCTTGAGGTAGATCAAGTAAATGCTTAATTTCTTTTTTCCAAAAAGCTTTATCTTTAGAACTTTTTGCATTCTTTAATTCAGTAACTGCATTCTTTAATTTTTTGTTATTGCGAGCTTCTATTTTACCCATATTGATTCCTTTTCCGTCCGATCAGACGAAAAAGGGCACAAAAAATAAGCACATCAAAAAATACGGCTAACATTTATTAATAAGCAGTAATTCTAAGATTACGTGACTTATTATTATGTCTTTTCCGTCCTTTTTGATGCGCATCATTTCGGACAATATAAATTTATTTAGTAAGATTTGTATCTCAAATCTTATAAGTATAATTTAGCAGCCTATACTTACCCAAAAAAAGAGTAAAATAAAATCTATAAATACGTATTTTTAGATAGCCTTATACCCAAATGAAATTTTTAATCGAGGAAGCAAATGAAACCAATAGATCTTCTTATACCATCAATTTCCGAACGCATAAAAAAAGCCCGTCCATCAGTAATAACTGACGAAAGGCCTAAATTTGAAATTTGCCCTCATGATCCTACACTAATTAGTTACATTGAAAGAAAAAAATTTAAAGGCAAGAATAAAACTTTTATACCTGATGATGCTTTGACAGAAATAGCAAACAATTTAGATACTAATGAATCTAGAATTATTTACGGTAACGATAAAGAATTAGAAGAATTCATATACAATCTTTATAGCAAAGTAGCACACAATTTTTTTGCTTTCGATATTAATAAATTGGAAAATAAAAACATTAGTAATAATCTAGGACAAAAGTTTTTTGTAATATTAGAGCTAATGGATTATTTTTTAGGGTCAAATACGCTTGATAATGCTATCAGTAATATCAAAAATGAAAACCACGACTTAAATTACAACAATAATTATGTATATACAGTTAAATTTTTAAACGATAGTAAGTTTAATTCAGACTACTTATTTGAACCTGATAACGTGAACTTCAAACAACTTGGTACAGAATCATTTAGACATCTTACAACATATACCGGCTTCAGTTTTTGGAAAGACGACCAACTTATAGTAAATAAGAAAAAATTACTAAACTTTCTTAAATTTATTCGAAATCCTTTATTCGATAATTGGTTTAATAATTTATGGCCTATATCTAGGTTATTAAGAAAAGCCTTTTCATATAATGCTCGTTATATACATATTTTTTATAGTAACTTACATTATAAAAATAATTTAATGAATTATATAGAACAAGAGTATATTAACTCAGGACTTTATAGCAATAACACGTTAGCATCGATATCAAATAGTATAGATAATGTTATGTTTTTCCATACGGACGACTCTGATTTATTCAATTATGATTTGCCTTGTATAAAAAATAATTTTGATTTATTCACTTACGATTCTAATGTGCCTTGTATAAAAAATAATTTTGACTTATTCGAAGACATTTCCAATAAATTTTTTGCAAAAATAAAAGATTATCTTATTCTTTCATATAAAAGAGACTTTGGTATCAACTTTTATAGTACTGATACTGGCATCAGCTTAACGAATTTTGACAATAGAATTTTTTATTGGATAAATGATAAGTGGCCTGACATAATAGAATACGAAATTGAAATAAGTAAACAAAAATTTAAAGCTTTTCTACTTTAAATTTTTGATTTTGCCTGTTACTTCTTGTTGATAAAAAACTTAAAAACTTTTTTGGCACAAAAAAAAGCGGGCATAAAGCCCGCCATATCAACAACCGTTTCACTCCAAAAGATTTTTCTGACACACAGCTAAAAACTGTGTGCCATTTTATGTGCCAAATATCTATTATTAAACAAAATCAACCTTAACTATCTTCGAAAAACGTTGATAAATCAGGGTTGATTACTTTGAATTACTATTAAAAATGCTGATTGCCAGAATCGAACTGGCGACCTTTTCTTTACGAGGGAAACGCTCTACCGACTGAGCTAAATCAGCAACTCGTAACGTTTAAATTATACCAAAAGAAAAAACGTCACGCAATAAAAATATCTAATCAAACTAATTTACTGCCAATCAAGGCACAGTCCCTGCTTGTGCAGTAACTCCGGCAATTGATCGCGGTCAATCTTCCGGCTGTCGAGCTTAGCACCGGTAATCTGCTTAGTGAAAGAATCAATTCGACGGTTAGAATCGCGCAAATCATAGTAAGTTGTTACCAATTGATCGTAATCTGCCAATTCACTGACCTTAAAGTCACGTGGATAATCATTTTCAAACGTGGTAAATTGCAGTGGCAGCCGCGGCTTTAATTGCGGTTCTTGATCAGGCACACCAACTTGCATCCCCAAAGCCGCAAACGTTAATTGGGGCAAGTCCAATGCCTCAAGCATTGCTAGCGGATGATCATTAATCGTTCCCAGCGGCACATAACCTAAGCCCATACTTTCCACAGCATTAGCCACGTTTTGCCATGCCAATAGCGTGTCGTCCATCCCCTGCATAAACAGGTCACTCATATGCACCCGGCCATCATCCTTGCCCAGCTGCTGCCGAATCTGCTGGTTCCGGTATAAGTCCACGACGAAGATGAACAAGTCCCCTTCAGCACCCACATAATTTTGGTTGCACAATTCTCGAATTTTGGCTCTTTTGGCTTCATCAGTTATATGCAGCAACGTTGCGTTCTGCATGAACATGCTGGTCGCGGTATGTTGAAACACGGTGTACAACGTTTGCAGTTGTTCTGCGCTCAATGTTTGGTCCTTAAACTTCCGGATTGAGCGGTGATTAATTTGACTATCAATTGTTGAATTATGTATCATTTTCTAACTTCTTCCCCATTCTCTTACTAAAAGTAAATATATTGCAAAATACTTTCTCTGTCAATTATTGCTAAAAAAGATATTCCGTCTTGCCATGCTTGTGCTAAAATTTACTTGATTAAATTAATTATATATGGAGGAAATTATGCGCGTTTTAGTTGTTGGCGGCGCGGGCTACATCGGCTCAATTGCTGTTAAAAAGTTGATTGAAAACGGCAATGATGTTGTTGTACTCGATGCTTTATACACCGGTCATCAAAAGGCTGTCGATCCGCAAGCCAAATTTTATCAAGGCGATATTGAAAACAAGTTTTTAGTTAGCCAAATTTTACGAAATGAAAAAATTGATGCTGTAATGCACTTTGCAGCCTACTCATTAGTGCCTGAATCTGTTAAAAAGCCGTTGAAATATTACGACAACAATGTCGCTGGCATGATTTCACTGCTTGAAGCAATGAATGACGTCGGCGTTAAATATCTGGTCTTCTCATCAAGTGCCGCAACTTACGGCATCCCTAAGAAACTTCCGATTACCGAGGACTCTCCACTTGATCCGATTAACCCTTATGGTGACACTAAGGTCATGATGGAAAAGATTATGCACTGGGCTGACAAGGCTGATGGCATTAAGTCAATCGCTTTGCGCTACTTCAACGTTGCTGGTGCTGCCAGCGATGGTTCAATTGGCGAAGATCATGCTCCTGAAACTCACCTGATTCCAAATATTTTAAAGAGTGCACTTTCTGGTGACGGTAAATTTACTATTTTTGGCAATGATTATGATACCAAAGATGGCACTAACGTCCGCGATTATGTTCAAATTGAGGACTTAATTGACGCACACTTATTGGCATTAGATTATTTAATGAAAACCAAGAAATCCGATGTCTTCAACTTAGGTACTGCTCACGGCTACTCCAATTTGGAAATTTTAGCTGCAGCTCGCAAAGTAACGGGTATCGACATCCCTTATACTATGGGACCAAGACGTGGCGGCGATCCTGACTCACTCGTAGCCGACTCCACCAAGGCAAGAACAATCCTGCATTGGCAGCCAAAGCATGAAAGTGCCGAAGAAGTCATGACTAGCGCATGGAAGTGGCACCAATCACATCCAAATGGTTACGAAGATAAATAAATTACAAAAGCATACTGACAATTACCAGTATGCTTTTTAGTTTGCCTCATTAATAATCGTATAAAGATCCATATCGCGAAATTCACCATGATATTTAACCTTAGCCCGAAGTAAGGCCACGTGTTCTAGTCCCGCATGCTTAGCCACTGCGCGACTTGGCTTGTTTTCATGATCTGCCATTAAGTCGATGCGATGGAAATCCATTTTTGTAAAAGCTAATTTAACCAATCGTTTAACGGCGACCGTCATAATTCCCTGACCTTGAAATGCACTACCTAGCCAATAGCCGATTTCGCCGCACTGATCTTTACGACTAATATTATGCAAGTCAAGCATCCCTGCAACTTGGCCATTTACCATTATTACTAATGCTAACATTTGATAATTAGCCATTTGCTCGCGCACCATTTCAATAAAGTTAGCTTCATCATCAACGGTTTTAGTCGTTTCTGCCCACGGCAGCCAGCGACCGAGCTCTTCTCGGTCTTTAGCAATTAAATCTAATATTGCCGGTGCCTGGTCTAATTCCGGCAAGACTAATTCAATTTTCAAATCGTTAACTGTAAAGCGATCAAAAGTAAACATCCTCCACCATCTCCTAATTATTTTTTAATAAAAGTAATGATAACATTTCATCTAAAAAAGTACCAGCTTACCAATATTGGCTTCATCATCACAAAAGTTATGATTTAGCAAAGTTTTCATCTATTAAGGCAAAACTCATTTATAAATGCTAAAATAGAATAATGTAACACTAATGTAACATAATACTTATAGATTTGGAGTGATTAAATGACAACAGAAGACCCAAAGACCAATTCAGGCTATAAGCGCACACTAACCAACGCGCATATCCAGTTAATCGCGCTCGGCGGCACGATTGGCACCGGTCTTTTCTTGGGCGTAGGTAACAGCATTCATGAAGCTGGACCAAGCGTGATTTTAATTTATATCATTGTCGGCATTTTTCTTTACTTTTTGATGCGGGCTCTGGGCGAGTTGGTCCTTTCCGATTTGCACAAGCACACTTATATTGAATTTATCGAAAAATATTTAGGTAAGAATATCGGTTTTATTACCGGTTACTTGTACTGGATTAGCTGGATAAGTCTAGGCATGGCAGAGATGACAGCTCTTGGAATTTACTTCCAATACTGGTTTCCCCACCTGCCGACTTGGATTCCTGGGTTAATTACAATCGTTGTTTTACTATTTATTAACCTGCTATCAGCACGATTATTTGGTAATTTGGAATTTAGTTTTGCCATTATCAAAATTATTACGATTATCGCCTTTGTCTTGCTGATTGCCTACCTTTTAGTTACTGGGGGACGTACAAGTTATGGCCCCGTTAGCTTTAACAATTTAACCCAAAACGGCGGTCTGTTTGCTACAGGGGCTACTGGATTTTTTGGCGGTTTTCAAATGGTAATTTTTAGTTTTGTCGGCGTTGAGCTAATCGGCTTAACTGCATCGGAAGCGCAAAATCCTAAAGTTACTATTAAAAAGGCCATTAATGAATTGCCACTACGGATTATTTTGTTTTATGTCATGGCAATTTTAGCAATTCTGCTGGTAATTCCGTGGACTAAAATTGCAACTGATTCTAGTCCCTTTGTTCAGGCATTAGGAGCTACTGGTATTCGTAATGCTGGTTCAATTATCAACTTCGTTGTAATTTCTGCCGCTGTTTCCTCAACCAATAGTTTCCTATATAGTTCTGGTCGGTTAATCTTCTCGGTTACATATGGCGGCAAGGGAAAATGGAATCAAACTTTTGGCCATTTACGACGCCAATTACCACAAAACGGCTTGATTTTATCAGCCTGCTTAATGGGATTGGCCCCGCTAGTGATTATTCTGATTGGTAACCAAGCGTTTAATTTCATCTCATCAACTTCAACCAGTATGTTTTTAATTATTTGGTGCCTGATGATTTTAACCCACTTGTCTTACCGCAGACAGACACAAATAAGCAAGTTAACCAACTTCCAAATGCCACTATATCCGTGGTTAGACTATCTAACACTAATCTTTTTTGGCTTAATGATTATTTTATTACTGTCATTACCGGCTAACCGCATGGCAATGATTAGTGCCATTCTGATTTTTGTCATTTTATGGGCTGTCAGCAAAGTTTGGCACCAAGAGCGGGCGATCTAGCCGGCTTACGGCGCACTTATCAACCGAAAAATAATTTTAAAGACTAAATTGGAGTAATTTTATGGACAAAAAAGATTCTACTGAGTATGAGCGATCGCTAACCAATACTCACATTCAATTAATTGCATTAGGTGGAACTATCGGAACTGGACTTTTCCTTGGTGTTGGCAACAGTATTCAAAAGTCTGGTCCGAGTGTTATCCTTATTTACCTAATCGTCGGTATTTTTCTCTTTTTCCTTATGCGCGCATTGGGAGAATTGATTATTTCCGACCTCAGTAAGCACACGTATATCGAATTTATTGAAAAATACTTGGGTAAGGACACCGGTTTTATCACCGGTTACCTCTACTGGATATGTTTAATCACCCTTGCTATGGCGGAAATGACCGCGTTAGGAATTTATTTCCAATACTGGTTCCCCCATTTGCCAACTTGGGTTCCGGGGCTGATTACCATCGCCGTTTTATTAGGCATTAACATGCTATCCGCCAGATTGTTTGGTAATTTGGAGTTCAGCTTTGCCATTATTAAAATTGTAACGGTCATCGCCTTTGTTATCCTAGTTGCCTACTTAATGATTACCGGTAAAAGCACCACTTATGGTCCTGTCAGTTTTAACAACCTGTTCAACAATGGCGGGTTCTTTGCCAAAGGTGGCGTTGGCTTCCTGTCAGGGTTTCAAATGGTTATCTTTAGTTTTGTTGGGATTGAATTACTCGGCTTTACCGCTTCTGAAGCCCAAAATCCTAAGAAAACGATCAGTAAGGCAATCAATGAAGTACCAACGAGAATTATCTTATTTTACGTTTTGGCAATTGTGGCCATTTTAGTTGTTATTCCTTGGAACAAGGTTTCAACTAGCTCTAGTCCGTTCGTTCAAACTCTAGCTGCAACGGGAATTCACGACGCTGGTTCACTCATCAACTTCGTCGTTATCTCCGCCGCTATTTCTTCAACCAACAGTGTTCTCTATAGTGCCGGACGGCTGTTATTTTCGATTACCTTTAACGGTAAGGGCAAGTGGAACCACACCTTTGGTCACTTACACCGGCAACTGCCGCAAAATGGTTTAATCCTATCCGCCTGCCTAATCGAGCTCGCACCACTGCTAATCGTAATGATCGGTAACGACGCGTTTACCTTTATCTCATCGACAACTACCAGTATGTTCCTAATCATCTGGTGCATTATGTTACTCTCGCACGTTGCATACAGAAAGGTGACGCCAGAAGATCAATTAACTAGCTTTAAGATGCCTGGCTTCCCATTCTTTGATTATGCGACTTTACTATTCTTCATCTTAATGATTATTCTGCTGCTGGTTTTACCAGAAAACAGAATTGCAATGATTGCCGCGTTAGCAATCTTTATCATCCTTTATGCAATTGCAAAACTTTGGCGTAAAGAAAAAGCTGAATAAACAAAAAATACTTAGATCAATCGATCTAAGTATTTTATTTTGCCTAAATTATGATTTAAGCCGCCGTTTCAGCTTTTGCCACAAACCTAACGCTTGCCGCAAATTGCTGCTTGGCACATAATTGCGAATTGCCCGCAATGCTTTTTTATTATCACGAGTTGAAAAGATAAACGTGCCATTCTTACGTGTGCGAATTTCAAACCGCGGAATATAGCGGCCATGAAAATGGACATCAGCAACCACATAAGTAATCTCTGCCCACGGAATTTGCACGTAATCATTCAAATTTCGATCATTATAAAATTCAAATGCCTTATCGCCCACCATCACTTTGCCATAGGTTGCAATGCCGCGAAACCACGTAGCATTAATTGTCAAAGTGACTTTGGTATTGCTTGACTTAACCATTTTTGATTAAAGAACGTGCAATACGTGGAGAACAACACCAATGATGAAGATACCAATAATAATTACAATTGGTGATACCTTCTTCTTGAGCAGCCACATGCAAAGGAATGTCAGCAATAACCCTGCTAAACCTGGAATTAAGCTGTCAAGATTATTCTGCAGTGTTGTCGTCTTGAATTTGGTCAGTGATAAGCCATTACTCTGACCAATTAACGCTTGTTGAATTCCTTTAGCACCAGCTGGTAGTGAGTTCCAGTCAATGTAGCCACCTTTTTGAACCGGTGTCCTTGAAACAACCGGAGTAAATGTGATATTAACCCAACGTTCAATTAATGAACCTAGGACGAACATTCCCATCATTGAGGCACCACGAGTAACTTTTTGCAATAATCCACCGGACATATCGTTAGTAATCGCAGAACCTGCTCGATAACCAAATTCCTGTGTATACCACATAAATACCAATCTGATTACGTTCCAAATAACAAAGAACAAAATTGGTCCTAAGATATTACCTTGAATTGCCATTGAGGCACCAAGGGCACCAACAATTGGCCGGACCGTGTACCAGAATACTGGGTCACCAACGCCGGCCAAAGGTCCCATCATACCAACTTTGACCCCTTGAATAGCTTCATCTTCAACCTTAGCACCGTTAGCCTTATCTTCTTCTAAAGCTAATGTAACCCCGATAATTGGTGAAACTAAGTATGGGTGAACATTGAAGAATACCAAGTGACGTTGCAAAGCTTCCGCCATATCCTCTTTTTTCGGATATAACTTTCTCAATGCTGGAATTAGTGAGTAGGCAAAACCACCGTTTTGCATTCTTTCATAGTTCCATGATGCCTGCAAAAATTGTGAATGCCACATAACCTTGAAGCGGTCGGCTTTTGTTAATTTGATTTTTTGATCAGCCATTATAAAATCCTCCTCTTAATATCACTTTAATAATCGTCAATGATATCGCCGAGCGGATCGCCGGTACCGTCATTATCTGAACCAGAATTGCCACTGCCGCCCTTTGATTCAAGAGCTAAGTACATAACGGCCATTGCAAGACCAATTGCACCTAAGGCAATTAATGTTAAATCTTTAATTGCTGCCAATGCAAAACCAATTGCAAAGAATGGCCAAACTTCACGGCTAGCCATCATGTTGATAACCATTGCGTAACCAACGGCTACAACCATCGCACCACCGATTGACATACCATCACTTAACCAAGTAGGCATAAGTCCTAGCCAATATTGAACAGTTGATGCTGGAATAGCCAGCAATAATGCAGCTGGAATAGCAATTCTTAATCCTTGCAAACAAACATCAATCCATTGCCACATGTTGATTTTACGCCAATTTGCCTTTTTGGCATCGGCATCCATAATGTGAACAATACCAGTTGAAATTGTCCGCACAATCATTGTTAAGAACAAACCAGCAACAGCTAAAGGCATCGCAATCCCTGTTGCCATCCCAATTCCTTTGGTACCTTGACCACTTTGAACCAGAATAATTGCTGAAGCTACTGATGCTAAAGCTGCGTCGGGAGCAACTGCGGCACCAATATTAGCCCAACCTAAAGCGATCATTTGTAATTGACCACCCAAGATAATTCCTAAATCTAGGTGTCCGGTAACTAAGCCAATTAATGTACAGGCAACCAGCGGTTGGTGAAATTCCCATTGATCCAAGATACCTTCCATACCTGCAAGGAAAGCAACCAGAACAACTAAAACCATTTGTATAGCGTTCATTTTTTCACTCCTATTTCATTACTTCTTTTGCTCATCAAGCAAACTTTGAGCTTTATTCAAAATTGCATCCATGTTGCCCGACTTATCAGTCGGAACTTTACGAACGTCATACTCAACGCCCATTTTTTCAAGTTCATGGAAAGTATCAACGTCCTGTTGGTTCATTGATAAAACATTGTTGGCATTAACGTCACCAACTGAATATGACATTGAACCAACATTAACAGTTTTAATATCAACACCACCCTTAATTACAGTTAGAACATCCTCTGGATTTTCAAACAATAATAATGCATGGGTATTACCAAAACGTGGATCCTTAGCAATTTCGATCATCTTGTCAAGCGGAACTGTATGAGCCTTAACACCAGCAGGTGCTGCTTCACGAATCATGCTCTTACGCATTTCGTCCTTAGCAACGCTATCAGATACAACAATTACCCGGTCAGGATGCATTGTCGGAATCCAGCCAGTCGCAACTTGACCATGCAATAGCCGTGAATCAATTCGGGCTAACACAATTTTAATATGGCCATCACCAATTACTGTACCAGCTGGAATTGATTTTTGCGTCTTAGCAGGTGCAGCTGACTCAGCAACTGCTGTATCTTCTTGCGGCATTAAATCGGTTGGTTTAGTTTTAATGCCATCACGAGCTGTGGCAATGATTGCTGTGGCAACTTGTTGAGCAGTAGCATCAGGATTTGTCAATCTTTGCGTTAAAGCTTCAACAACCATCGGTAAGTTCATACCAGCAACAATTGCCCAGTTTGAATGATCTTCAAGCAAAGTATTAGCCTGATTAAATGGCGTTCCACCCCAAAGATCTACTAACATCAAAACTTCATTTTGATCAGAAAATGAAGCGATTGCTTGTTCCATTTTGCCATGAATATCCTCTGGTCCCTCATCAGGGGACAAAGTTACATGAGCAAAATTTTCTTGTTCGCCAAATAGCATCTGAGCTGATTGAGCAATGCCATCAGCAAATCCACCATGGCTAGCAAGTAAAATTCCTACCATGTGATTTCCTCCTTTAAATAAAAACATATCCGTTCTTATTATACCCTTTAACCAATATAATCTCATGTATTCAAAACAGAAAGCATATACAAATTATTAGATAAAAATAGCGCACAAAAAAGAGGACCCTAGGTCCTCTTTCTCTCACTTTGCTCCGGCTGTCAGACTCGAACTGACGACATCTTGATTAACAGTCAAGCGCTCTACCAACTGAGCTAAGCCGGAATATTAAAAAAGCACGGCAGCGTCCTACCCTCGCAGGCAGTCTCCTACCAACTACTCTCGGCGTGAAGAAGCTTAACTACTGTGTTCGACATGGTTACAGGTGTTTCCTTCTTGCTATTGCCACCGTACTTTTTCTTTTGAGTTCTTACACTCAAAACTAAATATAATCTCTTGAAAATCCTTACTCACAATCCCAGATTGCTCAAGCTCTGGTCAAGTCCTCGACTGATTAGTACTAGTCCGCTCCAAGTCTCACGACTCTTCCACTCCTAGCCTATCTACCTCTTAGTCTTAGAGGTGTCTTACTACTTTCGTATGGGAAATCTCATCTTGAGGGGGGCTTCGCACTTAGATGCTTTCAGCGCTTATCCCTGCCATACTTAGCTACCCAGCTATGCCTTTGGCAAGACAACTGGTACACCAGCGGTATGTCCATCCCGGTCCTCTCGTACTAAGGACAGCTCCTCTCAAATTTCCAACGCCCACGACGGATAGGGACCGAACTGTCTCACGACGTTCTGAACCCAGCTCGCGTGCCGCTTTAATGGGCGAACAGCCCAACCCTTGGGACCAACTTCAGCCCCAGGATGCGACGAGCCGACATCGAGGTGCCAAACCTCCCCGTCGATGTGAACTCTTGGGGGAGATAAGCCTGTTATCCCCAGGGTAGCTTTTATCCGTTGAGTGATGGCCCTTCCATGCGGTACCACCAGATCACTAAGCCCGACTTTCGTCCCTGCTCGAGTTGTCTCTCTCGCAGTCAAGCTCCCTTATACCTTTACACTCTGTGAATGATTTCCAACCATTCTGAGGGAACCTTTGGGCGCCTCCGTTACTCTTTAGGAGGCGACCGCCCCAGTCAAACTGCCCATCTGACACTGTCCTATATCTCGCTTAGAGATACTAGTTAGAGTAGCCATCAAACAAGGGTAGTATCCCAACATTGCCTCCAATAAGACTAGCGTCCTATCTTCTCTGGCTCCTACCTATCCTGTACATGTTTAACAGCTACCCAATATCAAATTGCAGTAAAGCTCCATGGGGTCTTTCCGTCCTGTCGCGGGTAACCCGCATCTTCACGGGTATTATAATTTCACCGAGTCTCTCGTTGAGACAGTGCCCAAATCATTACACCTTTCGTGCAGGTCGGAACTTACCCGACAAGGAATTTCGCTACCTTAGGACCGTTATAGTTACGGCCGCCGTTTACTGGGGCTTCAGTTCGAACCTTCGTCTTACGACTAAGCTCTCTCCTTAACCTTCCAGCACCGGGCAGGTGTCAGCACCTATACGTCGTCTTACGACTTTGCAGATACCTGTGTTTTTGATAAACAGTTGTTTGGGCCTATTCACTGCGGCTGGCTGTTACACCAGCACCCCTTCTTCCGAAGTTACGGGGCGATTTTGCCGAGTTCCTTAACGAGAGTTCTCTCGCTCACCTTAGTGTTCTCCACTCGACTACCTGTGTCGGTTTGCGGTACGGGTACGTTATCTCTCACTAGAAGCTTTTCTTGGCAGTGTGACTACAGAACCTTCGCTACTTTATTTCGCTCCTCATCACGACTTGTGATTATCGAAAGCAAGCATTTGACTCACTCTCTCACTTATCGCTTGAACATGGCTTCCAGCGCCATGCGTTCCTTGCCTCCTGCGTCCCTCCTTCGCTATTAACGATTTAACGCAGTACAGGAATCTCTACCTGTTGTCCATCGGCTACGCCTCTCGGCCTTACCTTAGGTCCCGACTTACCCTGGGCGGACGAGCCTGCCCCAGGAAACCTTAGTCTTTCGGCGGATAGGATTCTCACCTATCTTTCGCTACTCATACCGGCATTCTCACTTCTAAGCGCTCCAACTATCCTCTCGATTAGCCTTCACCGCACTTAGAACGCTCTCCTACCACGTGTATTACTACACATCCACAGTTTCGGTACTATGCTTAGCCCCGGTAAATTTTCGGCGCAGCGTCACTCGACTAGTGAGCTATTACGCACTCTTTTAATGATGGCTGCTTCTGAGCCAACATCCTAGTTGTCTACGCAACTCCACATCCTTTTCCACTTAGCATAGATTTTGGGACCTTAACTGGTGATCTGGGCTGTTTCCCTTTCGACTACGGATCTTATCACTCGCAGTCTGACTCCAGTGCTTTGATATCTGGAATTCGCAGTTTATCTGAATTCAGTAACCCCTGACGGGCCCTTCGTCCAAACAGAGCTCTACCTCCATTATCATCCTCGCACCAGGCTAGCCCTAAAGCTATTTCGGAGAGAACCAGCTATCTCCAAGTTCGTTTGGAATTTCACCGCTACCCACAGCTCATCCCCGCAATTTTTAACTTACGTGGGTTCGGTCCTCCAGTGCGTTTTACCGCACCTTCAACCTGGCCATGGGTAGGTCACTTGGTTTCGGGTCTACATCAACTAACTATCGCGCCCTTTTCAGACTCGCTTTCGCTGCGGCTCCGTCTTTTCTGACTTAACCTCGCTAGTTAACGTAACTCGCCGGTTCATTCTACAAAGGCACGCCATCACCCTTTAATGGGCTCTGACTACTTGTAGGCACACGGTTTCAGGTTCTCTTTCACTCCCCTTCCGGGGTTCTTTTCACCTTTCCCTCACGGTACTGGTTCACTATCGGTCACAAATTAGTATTTAGCCTTGCGAGATGGTCCTCGCTGCTTCAACCGGAATTCCTCGTGTTCCGGCCTACTCAGGATCCTGCTCGGCGTGAATTCAATTTCGCTTACGGGGCTCTCACCCTCTCTGGCTTACCTTCCCAGATAATTCTGCTATCTCTTCCACTACCTTATTGCAGTCCTACAACCCCGATTGATAAATCAATCGGTTTGGGCTCTTTCCTCTTCGCTCGCCGCTACTAGGGAAATCGATTTTTCTTTCTCTTCCTGCAGCTACTTAGATGTTTCAGTTCACTGCGTCTTGCCCTACCTGACTATGTATTCATCAGCTAGTAATATGATCGCTCATATTGGGTTCCCCCATTCGGATACCTCCGGATCTCTGCGTACTTACCGCTCCCCGAAGCATTTCGCCGTTCGTCGCGTCCTTCTTCGCCTTCTTGTGCCTAGGCATTCACCGTGCGCCCTTCTTTACTTGACCTTACTCTTAAGATCTACTCTCTCGGTCGCTCTTGCAATCTGTTTCTTTTCTCTTTGATTGTGTCTCGGTTTTTTCTTGGATTATATTCAGTTTTCAATGTACTAACTCTTTTGAGGTACTACCCTCAAAACTAAACAATGTTCTCGCTCCGTGTGCTTCCGTTGCTCCTAGGCTTCCTCTAGTATCTCTACTCTCCACCTATTCGCTCTTCCTTAGAAAGGAGGTGATCCAGCCGCAGGTTCTCCTACGGCTACCTTGTTACGACTTCACCCTAATCATCTGTCCTACCTTAGACGGCTGACTCCCCGAAGGGTTATCCTACCGGCTTTGGGTATTACAGACTCTCATGGTGTGACGGGCGGTGTGTACAAGGCCCGGGAACGTATTCACCGCGGCGTTCTGATCCGCGATTACTAGCGATTCCAGCTTCATGCACTCGAGTTGCAGAGTGCAATCCGAACTGAGATTAGCTTTAAGAGATTCGCTTGCCTTCACAGGTTCGCTCCTCGTTGTACTAACCATTGTAGCACGTGTGTAGCCCAGGTCATAAGGGGCATGATGACTTGACGTCGTCCCCACCTTCCTCCGGTTTGTCACCGGCAGTCTCATTAGAGTGCCCAACTTAATGCTGGCAACTAATAATAAGGGTTGCGCTCGTTGCGGGACTTAACCCAACATCTCACGACACGAGCTGACGACAGCCATGCACCACCTGTCTTAGTGTCTCCGAAGAGAACTTCATATCTCTATGAATTGCACTAGATGTCAAGACCTGGTAAGGTTCTTCGCGTTGCTTCGAATTAAACCACATGCTCCACCGCTTGTGCGGGCCCCCGTCAATTCCTTTGAGTTTTAACCTTGCGGTCGTACTCCCCAGGCGGAGTGCTTAATGCGTTAGCTGCAGCACTGAGAGGCGGAAACCTCCCAACACTTAGCACTCATCGTTTACGGCATGGACTACCAGGGTATCTAATCCTGTTCGCTACCCATGCTTTCGAACCTCAGCGTCAGTTACAGACCAGAGAGCCGCCTTCGCCACTGGTGTTCTTCCATATATCTACGCATTCCACCGCTACACATGGAGTTCCACTCTCCTCTTCTGCACTCAAGAAAGGCAGTTTCAGATGCAATTCCCCGGTTGAGCCGAGGGCTTTCACATCTGACTTGTCTTCCCGCCTGCGTTCGCTTTACGCCCAATAAATCCGGACAACGCTTGCCACCTACGTATTACCGCGGCTGCTGGCACGTAGTTAGCCGTGACTTTCTGGTTGATTACCGTCAAATAATTAGCAGTTACTCTAACTATCCTTCTTCACCAACAACAGAGCTTTACGATCCGAAAACCTTCTTCACTCACGCGGCGTTGCTCCATCAGACTTGCGTCCATTGTGGAAGATTCCCTACTGCTGCCTCCCGTAGGAGTTTGGGCCGTGTCTCAGTCCCAATGTGGCCGTTCAGTCTCTCAACTCGGCTATGCATCATCGCCTTGGTAAGCCGTTACCTTACCAACTAGCTAATGCACCGCGGGTCCATCCTCTAGTGACAGCTCGAAAGCCGCCTTTCATAGCTAGATCATGTGATCTTACTTCTTATTCGGTATTAGCATCTGTTTCCAAATGGTATCCCAATCTAGAGGGTAGGTTACCCACGTGTTACTCACCCATCCGCCGCTCGCGCTTTTAATGTCCTACCCGAAGGTATTCAACTAAAATTGCTCGCTCGACTTGCATGTATTAGGCACGCCGCCAGCGTTCGTCCTGAGCCAGGATCAAACTCTCATTTTTAATGTTTGTTTGAATGTTTGCTCATTCGTTCCAAGATTTGCATCTCGGATTTATTTGCTTGCGAAATTGACTTCGCTTTTTTGTTTTGGGTTCTTACACCCGCACACTTTGCGAAAACATTGTTCAGTTTTCAAGGTACTACCCGCTGCTGTAAATTGCTTTACAACTGCGCTTGTTTTATTTTAGCAGATGTATTTTCTTTTGTCAAGAACTTTTTTCTGCCCCGCTCCTGAAGAAATCTTGCTTTCCTCAGCAGCGTTTATTATCTTACTAAACTTAAATCTTATTGTCAAGACCTTTGTTTAATTTTATTTTTTGCTCTTGATTAAGCTAACCAGCTCTCTCAAGGACAAGTAATACTTTACCCTCTTTACGCGCTTTCGTCAAGCTTAGCATTTTGTTCGCTATTTACTTAAATCTACTGTCTAATTAGTTTAAGCTAATAGAAAACTACCTTATTTTTCTAATTTTAACAGAGTAACTAGTTAAAAACATTCGGAATTTAGCTATTTTTAAGCGAAAAACAGTCCAAAATTAATTTTATTTTTTTCAAAATAACTAAAAAAGAGGTCCATCTGGACCTCTTTAACGCTTAAATTAAGCTTTGTTCTTTAGTAATTTTTGTCATTCCGTTCATATATGGAACTAATGCTTCTGGAACTGTTACTGTACCATCTTCATTCTGGTAGTTTTCCAAAATAGCGGCAACTGTTCGACCAACAGCCAAACCAGAACCATTCAAAGTATGAGCTAAATGCAGCTTACCGTCTTCACCGCGGTAACGAATTTGCGCACGGCGTGCCTGGAAGTCAGTACAGTTAGAACATGAAGAAATTTCACGGTACTTGTCCTGAGCCGGCATCCAAACTTCCAAATCATATGTCTTGGCACTGGTGAAGCTGGCATCCCCAGTTGACAATGCAACAACGTGATACGGTAAGTTCAACTTCTGCAGTAAGTGTTCAGCATTTGCTGTCAAATTGTCTAATTCATGCCATGATTCTTCAGGCTTACATACCTTGACCATTTCAACTTTTCTGAATTCGTGCATTCTGATTAGACCACGGGTGTCGCGTCCAGCAGAACCTGCTTCACTTCTGAAAGCTGGTGACAGTGCAGTTACGTTAATTGGCAATCTGTCTTCATGAATAATTTCATCACGGAAGTAATTAACTAGCGGCACTTCAGCAGTTGGAATTAAAGTTAGGTCCCGTGGCTTATCTGGATCATCATTATCTACTATAGTATAAACATCTTCATGGAACTTCGGGAATTGTCCTGTTCCTTGCATTGAAGCGTCATTTACCAAGTATGGCGGGATAATTTCCGTATAGCCGGCCTTCGTGTTTTCATCTAGGAAGAAGTTAAATACGGCCCGTTCCAAAAGTGCACCTGCACCTTTATAGTAGACAAAACGCGCACCAGAAACTTTAGCGCCGCGATCCCAGTCTAAAATATCGAGGTCAGTTCCTAAATCCCAGTGAGCCTTAGGCTTGAAGTCTAACTTTGTTGGTTCGCTCCACTTGCGTACTTCTTGGTTGTAGCTTTCATCAGGACCAATTGGATCAGAATCATCAGGGAAGTTTGGCAACCGCAGCAAAATGTAATTTTGTTTGTCAGTTAACTCACTAACCTTATTATCCAAATCCTTAATTTCACTACCAACTTCACGCATTTCAGCGATTACGCTTGAAGCATCTTCCTTATTGCGTTTAGCCTCAGCGATTTCTTTAGAAACATCGTTACGCTTAGCCTTCAATTGCTCAGTCTTATTTAGGCTTTCACGGCGCTGTTTATCAATCTCAATTAATTCATCTAATTGCTCCGGCTTAATCCCACGCGTAGCAAGCTTTTCCTTTGCCCAATCGAGATTCTCACGAATCACCTTAATATCTAACATTGTTTACCTCCATAAAAAAGAGCCAACTCATCCCTACATCTTGGGACGAATTGGCTCATACATGGCTTCGCGGTACCACCCAGTTTCAGTTATTTTGATAAATAACTGCACTTCATTGTTTGGCGATAACGGCGCCGCAGCCCGTGTAACTATTAATTACCCACATTTAAGGAATCTGGAAACGACTTTTATCCGCTCACACCAGCCGCGAACTCTCTGAAATAGTCTTAAGATTCCGTGTTTGCATTTATTTTAAGCCATTCTTTCCTATCAAGCAAATAGTATTTTTCTTGATAGGAAAAAAGATGACTAATTTTACTTAAATCGACAAAATAAACGTACTTAAAGCCCAACCGCTGCAGCAATTTTTGCGATTTTAGGTTATGAGCAAAAGTCCCCGCCCAAATTTCAGTTTGGTCAAGCTGATTAAAAGCATAAGCAAAAATCAATTGTAAGGCCTCAGTCATATAACCGTGTCCCGAAAACGACTTGTCTAATAGGAAACCAACTTCTTTAGTCTGCAATAATTCCTGATCATTTGTCCCGCGCTCATATAATTCAACAAGGCCAATCACCTGCTGCGTTTCTTGTAGACAAATCGCATAACTATTATCCCGCGCAGCATATTGCTTAGCGGCAAGTTCGGCCTGCGCCAAATTTTGGTAGCGACTAAAGCCAGCGTAATGATAGTAATAATCGTCCTGGCCCCATCTTAAAATAACCGGTGCATCCGCCAAGTTAAAGGGGCGCAAATAAACTCGCTTAGCCATTACTTACTGCCAACAAGTTTGAGCAGCCAATCCATCCCAAACATTAGGGCAAAACTGTACGCTGCAATTGTCCAGGGCTTGCCCAAAACGATAATCCAAAAGTACGTCCAGAATTTCATATCCGTTAATCCCGCGAGCATACATAGCACGTCATCTGGTGCCATCGGTGCAATAATACAAATCGCAAAAAACCAGTTAAACTTGCGCTGGTTTTTCGTCCACTTCATATATTTGTCCAGTGTCTTTTCAGAAACAATGTGCAGAATAAACGGCCGACCATAATACCGCGCCAAAAAGAAGTCGATAATCGAACCGATGCAGACGCCGATATAATTGTAGATAAAGCCGGCTACTGGTCCAAAGAACACCACCCCGCCAAGCAGCGACACTCCACCGGGAATAATTGGGAACACAACCTGCGTTGTCTGAATCAGCACAAAAATAACTGGCCCGATGATTTTTTTATTAGCCAAATATGCGCGCATCTTCGCCTGGCTAGTAAAAATCCCCAGACGATACCAATAGATACACAGTAAGATGATAATAATCCCACTAACAACGGTCAAAATATTAATTAACCGCCGACTAGCTTTTGGTGACAAGTGCATAATATCCCTCCATAGATAAGGTCAATTTTACCAAAATTTCACGACTGATGATTGCTTTTTTAGCTAATTCGGGATAATAATTAAAATAATTTAAAATTATCAATACTAAAAGGAGGCAAACATGGATATTTGGAACCAATTATATAAGGCAGCTGCCAAGGAATACCGACCTGGCGATGTCTCACCTTTCATTTACGCTCGCAACGTTGTCTGTGCTTTAGAGGCAGAAGATGGGCAAATTTTTGTTGGTGTTTGCATTGAAAGTTGCTCCGGCGTTTTAAATTTATGCGCTGAGCGCGTTGCTGCGTTAAACATGTATGTGGCAACGGGCCAAACTCACATCAAACGCATTATCGCCTTTCGCGACAAGCCACCATTTGGCGGCAGTTCTGGTATGCCTTGCGGCGCCTGCCGCGAATTTCTCATGCAATTAGACGCACGTAATAAAGATACCGAATTTATGGTAGATTACGCGTCAAGAAAAACAATTACTTTAGCCAAACTAATTCCTAATTGGTGGGGAACGGACCGCATAACGGCGCAAAATTAACTTTTGTTTAGGCAATTAATCTATTTCACAATAAATTTGACTTATTAACCAAATTTTTTCAGCCAAAAGCACAATTTTATTCTAAGATAGAAGAGATAATAAATATAGTTATATTGGAGGTTTAAATATATGGCTAAAATTAAGAACGATATCATTTATGATGAAGAACACCACTTGGCAACTGACATTTACTTGCCGGATACGCCCGCAAAAGCGACTAAGGTTTTAATCTTTTGGCACGGTGGCGGTTGGATTCGCGGCGACAAAGGCGACGTTAAAGACTTATGCCTTAAAATGACAGAAAAAGGCTTCACTGCATTTGTCCCGAATTACCGTTTGGCACCAACCAACACTTTCCCAGCTGCGCATGATGATACCGTTAAGTTCGTTGAATGGCTGCTTGACTCTGATTATACCGGCTCAGACACCAAGGGCATTACGCAAATTGGTGCCAGTTCCGGCGGCGTCATGGCCCTCTACATTGCCGGAAAGTACGGCTTCCCAACAGTTACTTGGTCAGCACCAGTCAACTACTCCGCTTGGATGAAAGAACACGAAGCCACTAAGGCCTCAATTGATGCTCGCGGCGAACTCGGCTTAACCGACCCTAAGGAAATTAACGATTCCTTCTATAAATACTTCGGTTTAGCATACGCCGGTTCAAGCGATGCAGCTACTCTTGAAAAGCTGGACGCAAAATCTTACGACTACTCCAACTTGGGACACTTATGGCTAATTAATTCAGCCGACGAATTATCCCCATTGAAGTATGTCTTGGACTTCATCCAAACTTTGGCTAAAGAAGACCGCGGCTCAGAACTTACTGTTCTCCCAGGTCAAAAGCACGCAATGGCTTATGCCAACGACTACATTGATGCTTCACTTGCCTACTTAACGCAAATGATGTAAGCACCACAATAATTAAAAAATCGCGAAAATATTGCTTTTTCGCGGTTTTTTTGTAAGCAAATTAATTATTAGTAAAGTCTGGTTCAAAAAATTTAAATTAACATGATAACGCTTTATAATGTGTCTTGAAACATTTATTTGTTTTTAGAATGATTTTTAAAAAGAGGTAACAATATGGCTAAATATCAATCAGTCAACCCATATACCAATGAAAAGTTTGCCGAATACGACAACCCAACAGCCACGCAAATTGACGAAGCAATTAATCTTGCCCATGCGTTATACAAGAAGTGGCAACACGAAAGTCCTGAAAGTCGTGCCACAATTTTGCACCAAGTTGCTGACAGCTTGCGCAAGCATGAAGACGAAATGGCCGAAATGATGACCCGTGAAATGGGTAAAATGATTCACGAATCCAAAGAAGAAGTTGAAATTTGTATTTCGATTTGTGAATATTACGCTGAAAAAGGCCCAGAGATGTTAAAGCCGCAACCAGTTGAATCGCAACTTGGTCGTGCCTGCTACTTGAAGCAAGCTACTGGTGTGATTATGGCTTGCGAGCCGTGGAACTTCCCACTTTACCAAATTATCCGGGTCTTTGCTCCAAACTTCATCGTTGGTAACCCAATGCTATTGAAGCACGCCCACAATGTTCCTGGTTCTGCTGCTTTAGCTGCTAAAATCGTTAAAGAAGGCGGCGCACCTGAAGGCAGCTTTATTAACCTTTACCCAACTTACGACCAATTAGACGACATTATTGCTGATCCACGGATTTCCGGTGTTGCCCTGACTGGTTCAGAACGTGGTGGTTCTTCAGTTGCTGCTAATGCTGGTAAGAACTTAAAGAAGTCAACAATGGAACTCGGCGGCAATGACCCGTTCATCATTTTAGATGACGCTGACCCAGAACTTTTGAAACAAGTACTGTGCACTGCCAGAACTTACAATGGCGGTCAAGTATGTACCTCATCCAAGCGGATTATTGTTGTTAAATCTCGTTACGACGAAGTTTTACACGAATTAAAGAACGTCTTTTCTAACTTAAAACCGGGCGACCCAATGGATGACGCAACCACCTTGCCACCAATGAACTCAGTCAGCTCAAGAGATAAGCTGACTAAGCAAGTTAAGGCCGCAGTTGATGCTGGTGCTAAAGTCTTTTATCAATATCCAGAAATTAAGTCTGACGGTGCCTTCTTTAGTCCCGTAATCTTGACTGACATTGACAAGAAGAACCCAGCATTTGACGAAGAAATGTTTGGTCCTGTTGCAATGGTCTACAAGGTAGAAGACGAAGACGAAGCAATTGCCCTTGCTAACGACTCAAGTTACGGTCTTGGCTCATCAATCATCAGTTCTGATGTTGATCATGCCCAAGAATTAGCTGCTCAAGTTGAAAGTGGTATGACCGTAATTAACGGCACTTGGATTACTTCAGGTGAATTACCATTTGGTGGGGTTAAGAATTCCGGATACGGCCGCGAGTTGAGCGACTTAGGGATGATGGCCTTTGTTAACGAACACCTTGTAATCGATGTTTCCCATAAGTAAATTTAACTAAAACAAAAATGCTGAGTTTAACGCTCAGCATTTTTATTGCTCTTTTTAAGAATGTTTTCTAAATAAGTTAACCCCAGCAAGCACGGTTGTCATTAAACTGGCTAGAATTAAAAAGTACGTTGAGGCGCCAACCGACACGGCGTACATTAATAGTTGACTAGTCAGGCCGTGGAATAAGCCTGTATTGGCGCGCGTGGTGCTCGATAATCTAAAGACAAGATAAATCAAAAACGCGGTTTCCACTAGAGAGAAAATAAAGGCAAGCCAGTTGCCCTTTTTCGTGCTTTGTAAGGCCTGATACATGATTATGATCGGAAAAATCACTAGCAGCAGCCAAATCACACACATCAAGACCCCTTGCAAAAGCGTTGAACTAGAGCCAAACAGTTGTCCGGCTAGGCTCAATGCCACTCGCGTAATCGACATCTTGCCGGTATAGGTAATGTCGGAAACAGACGCTCCAGAACCGGTAAACAACACTATTAAACTAATTAATGCCGTCATTACTACTGACAATTGAATGTAGTTAAAGTGCTTCTTGACGGTAACTGTTTCTTCTTCAACTTCATCTGTGCCATCCGGCGCAGTTTTTGACCGCGACCAAACTTTTTGGCTGTGATCTTCAACCCTATTAAACATATTTGAGCCGAGCTGATTAACCTTCTCTGTTAAGCGCCGGTCAACAGTATAGCGTTCAATTTTTCCTCGCCGCAGGCAAACAACATACAACCAGAAGAACAGCAGGAAAAAGCTAATCCAGCCTAACCCACGCGAAAAACTCATGATAATCAGTAACATAATTCCTACTAAAAACACAATCATACTGTTAGCTCGAATCCATTCTAGCATCTTTTTAATCGTTGAATTTTGCTTATCAGGATAAAACTCCTGCCGGTAAGCTTCGCGACTGGCAATTTTCTTGCCCATCTTTTGGTCTTCATAATTTACCTCTTCGTGCCTATCTGTAAAAAACGTCTGCCGATATTTTTGCAAATTAAAGTGACAGTTGGGGCACAGCTGGTCGTCATCGGTGATTGCTTTGCCGCAATTTGGACAAGTAGTCATAAACTACACTCCTTAATTTTATAGTTACTTTTAAGTTAATGATAAAACAAAATTATTAGTTTACAACCAAAATCATTATTTTTCGCAATAAAAAAAGATTGAACAGCTCAAAGTTGAGTCATTCAATCTTAGTTTAATTAACTATTTTTAATTCGTTTATTCTTACGATTCCAATGCAAACCTTCATAAGTCAGCTTAACTGCTGCTGATAAAGTAATCGGCATGATAAAGACCAGAATAATCAGGCCAATAATCACAGCCAGCGCTACTTCAATCAGCGTTGGAATCCCAGATGGAATCAATGCTGCAAACGTACCGCCAAGAATAATGGCTGCCGAAATAACGACGGTTCCAATAATTCCACAAGCCTTCAAAATGCGCTCGCTCGGCTTACCGCCCTCAATCGCGCGGTAACGCGTCATTAAGAAGATACTGTAGTCAACACCTAGAGCAATCAACATAATGAAGCTAAAGAACGGCGTATTCCACGTCAGCATGGTATTGCCAAGTAGAGCCTTAACAAGCCACTCACTAATTGACAGTGAGCAGAAGTAAGCAATCAGCAGCGTGCCGAGAATATACAGTGGTTGCAATAATGATCGGGTAACAAAAATCAGCGCAATGCCAATCCCAACAAGCATGATTGCAGCGGTTCTAATAAAGTCACCGTTAGCCACCTGCTTAATATCCGCAATTTTGGCACTTTCGCCGCCCATTGCAACAGTTGCCTTTTCTAAACGAGTTCCCTGCAGTGATTTCTTAGCCATTTGGCTGAGTTCGCCAACTTCACTAGTTGCCTTGGTACTACTTGGATTAGAGTTGAAGACCATCATTAACATTGCGGACTTCTTATTTGGACTTAAATAGACCTTAACAGAATCTTGGAACATATCCGACTTGATAAATTCAGTTGGAATGTAGAAAGTATCAGCCGCAGATGAGCTAGCTAAGCCCGTCAAGTACGAAGCACCTTGACCTAGACCACTATTGACAGAATCAACACCTGAAGTAATCTTCGGCGTGCTAGTCGCCAATTTACCAGCACCCGAGCTAAGTTGACCCGTACTTGAATTCAGTTGACCAATCCCGCTATTAAGACTTGCAGCACCTGAACTCAATTGGTTAGAAGCAGAAGCCAAACTGCCGACACCTGATTGCAATTGGCCCATTTGACCACTAGTGTCTGGCATACTTGCAGCAGTGCTGGCCCAAGACTTCGATAGTGCCGCACCAGCAGCTTGCATTACTGCTAATCGCTGACTTTGCGTTAAGCCTGGAATTTTAGCCACATTGCGAGTCAAGTTTTCTTTGTAGCCCTGTTCAAGGTTTGTCTTAATGCTCTGCTGCGCTCCAGCCAGTGACTGCGAACTAGACGATAATTGCGAATTCAACTGGTTTAACCCAGATGCTAATTGCTGACTACCGCTTTGCAGCTTGCTAGAACCGCCTTGTAAGGTGCTAGCACCACTTTGCAATTGATCGGTACCATTAGCTAACTGATTAGCACCCAATGTTACCTTCTTGCTGGCCTTACTTAACTTGTTTAAGCCACTGCGTGCCTGATCAACCCCATCATTAACTGTATTCAACTGATTATTAACGTACAGTTGCTGGATGCTTTCACCATAAGGCTGAGTAACCGAGGTGACAAACGAAACATCCTTGGAAGCCTGCAACTGTCTTGTCAATTGGTCAATCAGCTTCAGGTCTGCCTCATTGTCAAGGCGGTGATTACTCTTAATGTAAAGTGTAGTCGGCTCAGCCATCCCCTTGGAGAAATGCTTTTCAACTACTTGCAAACCAGCTTTAGCCGGAACATTGTTGGCAATTTCATCAGTATCATCATAATTCAAGTGACCTGAATACAAGAGAGCAAACGGCGTCACTACAACTGCCAAGATTGCTAAGTAAACAATTGGGTGGGCTAGTGTGCCTTTAGAAATACCGTGCCATAATTTATCTTCATGTTCACCGGTAAATTTCTTAACCGGCCAGAACATTTTTTCGCCTAAAACAGCCATAAAGAATGGGTTCAAGGTTAACAAGACAACCAGCAAAACGGCAACACCGACAGCGACACCGACAGCTGATTGATAAATCGAAAACTTAGCCAAACTCAAAGCAGTAAAGCCAATTAAAATCGAAGATCCTGAATACAAAATCGTTTTGCCGGCAACCTTCAGGGCACTCTTCATCGCCTGATAGCGATCCATCCCCATGCCGAGGTCTTCCTTAAACTTATCGTAAAGTAGGATGTTATAGTCGGTCCCAATCCCGAACAACACAATAATCATAAAGACTTGCGTGAAGTTAGAAAATGGGAAATTGTTATGTGCCACCAAGTTGGTGACAATTGAGAACGCCGTAATAAATGATACGCCAACCGTTAATAATGAAATTAACGGGACAATCGGCGACCTAAAGACAATTACCAAAACAATAAAGATAAAGATGACGGTAATTAATTCTGTCTTCTTAATTCCCTCTTGAATAGAATTAGTGAAGGCATTTTGCAAGACATCCGCGCCCGTCACATAAGTTTTCACGCCTGCGGTCTTAACCGCATTAGTTAACTGCGTTTCCACATCGTTAATTGGCGCGTGCTTCTTGGCAACATTAATTTGCATAATCCAAGTCGTACCATCTTTTGCTTCCAATTTCTTCTTGGTAGCAATGTTATCCTCAGGTCCTAAGACTTGCTTAATGCCATATTTATCCTGATGATTTTTCAGATAGTCAATCGTTTGGTTAATTGCCACCTTATCATCATCCGTTATCTTGCCCTTGTCCTTATTAAATACAACCGCAATTTGATAAGTGTCCTTTTGTTTCGGTCCCCAATCATTTTGAATTGTTTGCGCCACTTCACTTTGGACAGTTTGTGGGAGAGAAATATTTGAGTGCTCACGTGTTAGCCCAGTAATATTGGGCAAAGCAATCACAGAAACAATTAAAATTAAAACCCATGCAATTAATGAAAAAACATGGTTTTTCAGTAGTTTTTGCACTCTACTTTTCCTTTCTAATTTTGTAAAACTTGTTTTGGCTGCACTAATTGCAGCAGCAACTTATGGTAACCCTGATCGGCTTCCTCATCGGTTTCATCAGTAAACGATGACGACACATCTAAGAAAACATAACCAAGGACTGCACCAATTAGAGCATGGAGCGATACCTTGCTGTCATGACGCAAATTTAGTTTTTCGGCCAAAGAAATAATATTGATAATTTCTTGGCTAATCGCGTCATCTTGTTGGTATTCGTTTAAATGGTACAAAATACTGAGCAATGCGGGATCATGCAAAATAAAATCTCGCACAATATCCGCAAATTTAAGCAGGGCATCAACACCAGACAAGCCAATAATATTCTCTACCAAGCGTTCGCTTAATAGCTTAATCCGACTGGCACCAACAAGCGACAATAACTGCTTGCGGCCGGAAACATAGTGGTAGAGCGATTGCGACCGCACACCGAGCTCCTTGGCCAAGTTTGGCAAAGTTGTCGCAGAAAGTCCCTTCTGCTCAATCATCTCTGTTGCCTTGGCAATTACTTTACTTAAATCAAGGCTCCTTTTTTGAACCATTGTACCCTCCTCTACTAGCACGATGAATAATATATCACTACAATATGAAGATTACAATCTACACGCTGTAAATTAATTTGGGCGAAATAAAAAAGCCTTACCAAGATAAGACTTTGATTTACTCCTATTTAAAGAAACGATTAATAGTCTGGCCCAAATGAGCAAACGCCGCATCATCACTACTCCAGACACTCATACAGTATGCGTGCCCACCATCTTGGACAATTGCCACTGCCGATTTACTATCAGAAGCCGCATAAATTTGCCCATGAAGACCGCGAACTAATTTAGGCTTTGATTGTGCCAAGTTAAGCGCGGTTAAAGCCAGATTGGCATACTGCCGGCTGAGAGTTTTATTCTGATATAAATCAACCATCACACTAGTCAAGTCAGTCGCAGTCGTTGTACTTACCGGATTAGCAGTAAACTTTTTGCCAATACTAGTCTTAGTAGCACCCATTTTTGCAATAATTCGGTTAACATTACGTGATCCAACTTTGCGCAATAAGGCATTAGCCGCAGTCTTATTGCCGTGCATCATCGCCTGCTTCAAGTAAGCAATCCCGTAAGCATAGCCGGGTTTTAACATTTGCTCACCCTTGACGCGATCGGCCTTCTTAATTTTGATTGCCGTGTGCGATGTCAATTTGCCGTACTGCTCTTGATAGTAAATTGCGGCTAGTAAATACAGTCGGCTGCTGGCAGTTATGCCATGTGCCTTAATTGTATTATTAACCCGGGCAAACTTGCGCGAGTTTAAATCCTGCACGCTAACCTGATAGCTCTTGTCTTTGCCCATCACCTGTTCAATTTGCTGGGCCCAGTCCTTGTCGCTACCAGATTCAACTTTAACATCGGCAGCGTATTCGACTTCATCAACACTGGGTTCACGGCTCTTTTTAGCCGCTTTATTATTTTTAACTACCTTGCTTTGCTGCGGGCTAACAATGCGCACACTGGTATTTTCAACATGATTTAAATTATTTAAATAAAGTAGAAATGATACAAGAGTCGCAACTAATGAACCGACCAAAATTTTGTTTTTCATAAATTAGCCTCAATTTAGAAGAAATGGTGTCGTTTCATTAACACAATTAGCCAAACCATTAAGATAATGGTAAAAGCGGTAATCGCAATCCAGTCCGACGGCTTATGGCCCACCGGCAAGCTGACATTCATCCCGTAAAACCCTGTTAGAATTGTCGGGATTGTCAACACCAGCGACCAGACCGTTAAGAACTTCATCGTGTCGTTCAAGTTGTTGTTCATCATATTATTGGAAGTCGCTGACAACGTTGCCGTTACTTGTTGAGAAATCTTCACCATTTCAGCAGCCTGATTAGACTCAATTAACACATCATCCAGCCGCTCACCGGCATACTTAGTAAAACTCAGCTTGGACTTTTTCAAGCTCTTAAGCATCATTAGATTTGTTTGAATGGAACTGGAAAGATAAACCAAACTCTTTTCAATGTTTGATAATTCAACTAAATCATGATTATCAATATCATCAGACAGCTTTTGGTCCAGACTATTGCGTTCAACATCTAATTGCGTGACAGCCCGCTGGAAATATTGCGACGAAAACAGCAGAAACTTCATTAATAGTTCCGTTACATCTTGCGCTTGAGCCAACTTACGCCGCATCGGTCGGTCGTTAAATTCGTCAAACACATAACTAGTCGACTCAGTATGGAACGTAAAAATATTTTCACCAGATACTAAAAAAGTAATCGGGTGTGACGTAAAGTGCTTAATTGACTTTGTCGGCCAAATCGGCACATCGTAAACCAGCAAGTGAATTTGTGTATGAGTATCGTAATCGTAGTGCGGTCGCTCGTGACGGTCAGAAATATAAGAAATCATGTCCGGGGTGAAACTAAAATCATCCTGCAGCCGATTGCTGTCTTCCTCACTCAAATTACTGATGTCATACCATCTATACTCAGTTTCCACAGGAAAAGATTGCTCTCTAATCACCGTTCTCACCCCTGGCTTTTTAAATTAATTGACCTACAATAACCAATTCTTATGCCTTATTTATCTTACCATTCAAGCAAAAAACAATAAATAAAAAACAGACCAAGAGGTCTGTTTTTTTATAAAATCTTCTATTTAATTATTGCTTCCATGCGGCGTCAAATTTTGTCTTGCCCGTCTTAATTGCATTATTAACATTCTGCTTCTTTTGGGCAGCGGCCAAGATCGATTGCATGATTGCTGGCAATTGACTGTAAGTTGCACCAGAATCTTTAATCACTGGCACACTGTACATTGTGTTAGTAGTCAAAACATCTTCTAACTTAGCTGGCAGTTTTAATGCCTTGTTAGCCTTGTAACTCTTAGTCTTAGCTACAGCTTCATTAACTGGGATATAACCAGTTTCCTTAGCCCACTTAGCTTGACTAGACTCTGAAGCTAAGAACTTCATGTACATGAAGGCAGCTGACTTTTGCATGGCAGTTGCATGATTGAACATGTAAATGTCCGTTCCTTGTTGCATCGTGTACTTGCTTGGACGAGCAGCAACATCATAAGTGAAGCCTTTCTTGGCAGCTTGCTTAACCCAAGTTTCTGTTGATGATGAGGTAACCATCATGGCTAACTTCTTATTGGTAAATGGAATATACAGGTACTTGTCTGAACCTGGCATTCTGAAGTAACCAGCTTTTTCACCATCGGCAAAGTAATTGATGACTTGCTTAGATTCATTACCAGCAAAGTCAATCTTGCTGGAGAAGTTTTGACCAGCATTCTTCATCCCCAAGACGTAGTAGTTGTCTAGGGCATCAAAGCCAGCACCAACAACCTTGTGCTTACTCTTTTGGTAAATTGTTTGGGCAGCGCTCTTAAGTTCTGCCATTGTAGTTGGCACTTTCTTAACGCCATATTGCTTAAGCATTGCTGGATTGTAAATCAAAATTTCAATTGACTTGTTAAACGGAATTCCGTATTGTGTCCCGCTAATTTTAGCACCATCAAGCAAGTCGGACTTAATGCCACTTGCTTGTTGACTGCCCCAACCAACATCCTTGTTATTAATGTAAGGTGTCAAGTTAACCAGTGCCTTGTTCTTAGCAGCACTCTCTAACCAGTCAGGGTAAGCTTGAGTAATTGTTGGCAAGTCCTTTGGTGATTGCAAGGTTGAATTGATCTTTGCTTGTAAATCGTTATAAGCACCTTGCTCCTCTAACTTAACTGTAATGTTAGGGTTTTTCTTTTCAAATTCCTTGGTCAAACTCTTCAAGGTGTTCTCTTGGGCACCTTGCATTCCATGCCAAAAAACAACAGTTGTTTTCTTAGTTACTTTAGGAATTTTATTATTAGTTGAAGTTGACGAATTGCTCTTTGAACAAGCAGCAGTCCCCATTAAAGCCAAGCCCGCTACTGCAACGGTTGCAAGCTTTTTACCGAATTTCATTTTAGATTTTCCTCCAAATAATTTATTATATTGTTCTTAATAAATTGTCAATTGATAATTCTTGTTAATTGTATAGCAAGCTTTGAAAAATTACAACAAAATTTTTAGCAAAAATTCGGTTTTTGTAAAAATATCATATCCTATGATAGATAAGGTTCGTATTTTATTCGATAAAGATTTAAAAATATACAGTTCGTTCTAGTTTAATGAGTGAAAATCACCGCAAAAAAAAGACTGATTGTCGTTGAAACAATCAGTCTTTAAATTTTTTATTTTTCTACATAATCTGCAATATTCAACTTACCTACCTTAGTAGTTACAGCTGGATTAACCGTATGATCTGACAAATAAACATCTAACTCAGTATAATCTTTATTAAACTTTGCGTTATAATAACGATTTTTTTCTTTAGGATATTTACTTTGAATATCACTGTTAGCAAGTGGCAGAATCTTTTTAGCTTCTTCAGCGGTTAAATGATTGATATCCTTAACTTTTATCCGCTTACCGCGATCAAGTGCAGTTGTTGCTTGTTGGAGATCGGTAATCGCTTTTTGCACATCCGTATCTGTACTAATTAATGAATCATAGGCAATTTGAGCTTTTTTAAAATAATACTCATATGAACTGTTGCTTGAACCAGCATAACGATATTTTTCACTAGCCCTAATTTCTGGAGCTTGATCCAATAGCTGCTTTAATTCCGCACGCTTAGTAGTTGATGCCAACGGTTTATTTGCCAAGGCATCTTCCTTAGTATTAAGCGGCGACAATTTAGTACCATAGATATACTTAGTATCAGCTGCTCTAAGAAGCCCGTAGCTACCATCTCTTACTGTAGACTCAACTTGATAAAATAATTCAGGTTCAGTTTGACCAGGTTCACATAAATAAACTGCCTTAGTTGCATATTCAATTCTGCCCTTCTTGGCAGTAATTCCCTGAACAACTGAATTTGGCGTATTATCAGGAACAATAACCAAGTTCGAATTAGGAATTACGCTCTGAGTAGCTACTTCGCCTTTATACGTATAATAATTGGTATTCTTGGTTGTCAAAATTGCCATATGCTTACTGCATGGCAATAATTGTAAATCCTTTTTACTGTAAATTGCCGTTAGAACAGCATCATCGTCAATATCTTCGTCTAAAAATTGGTTACTCCCCTTGATGCGATACATAATTGAATAGCCTTCATCAATTTGATAGTCGATATCACTACCATTTGTTACAGCATCCACGACGACCTTTTGACCTGGTGTAAAATGTTTAGCAACTTTTTTACCTAAATCTGCATCATATACCTTAATCGTATTAGCCTTTTGATCATCAAACATCTTCTTAGTCAACTTAATTGTAGCTTGATTTGCCAAAAGTGCTTGACCATTAATCTTGGTGACATTGGCTGCCTTGATATAGCCGCCATGACCAATACTATAGTAAGTTTTTCCCTTAATCATTTTATATGGTAAGTAATACCAATCCCAGTTCTCATCATGAAAAGAATAATTTTTAGACCTTGGATCAGTTGTCGGTACTACCTGCTTAGCAACTTTAATTGACTTGCTAGTAATTAACGAGCTTTTACCACGATAAGACCATAGCTTTTGACCGTACTTGTTATAGACACGTGAATGATTAATTTTCAAATTAGTTTGCTCAGTTGCAGCTTGAACTTGAGCAGGCTGACTTGCTAGCATAGCAGGTCCAGCTAACATAACTGTACCAAGCAGTAAGATAATCTTTTTATTGATTTTCATTATTAACACCTCACAATAAATTTCATGCAATAATTATAATCTATCAATATAGTGTTTGTTAAGCCTTTACCAAATTGAAATAAAAAATAGTGAATCAATCTTGATTCACTACCAGATTAGGGTTTTTATTCCCAACTAAAATTTTGCATTTCTTTAATTCTCTCTTGGGCACCAGCAAGAACACCATCAATAATTTCTGTCACTGCTTTTTGTTCGTTAATTAAGCTGACATCTTGGCCACACATAATGGCGCCGTTTTCTGTATCACCATGAACCAGTCCTTTGTTAATGGTAATTGAATCTGCATTCTTCAATTTTTTAGCAGCTTCAGCAAAGCTCGTTCCTTGTTCAAGAGCAACAGTTCTCTTGGTTAATTCGTTCTTTAATTCACGCGTTGGCCCAATGGAATAGTTGGTTTCAACCGTTGACATGTCACCTGCTGCAAGCAGCGCCTTTTTAGCATTAGGATGAATTGCCGCTTGAGCTGTTGCCAAAAAGACTGTTCCCATTTCAATTCCATCAGCACCCAAAGCAATCGCAGCTGCAGCTGTATCGCCGTTAGCAATCCCGCCGCTAACTACTAGTGGCGCTGTTAAGACTGACTTGGCTTTAGCTGCCAAAACCATCGTGCTTTCAAAGGAAATGTGGCCGCCACCTTCCCAGCCCTTGACTGCAATTACATCGCCGCCAGCTTTTTCAGCGATTACCGCATCAGCGACAGTCGACGCCTTGAAGATGACTTTACGATGTTCTTGATGCCATTTTGTCGTATATTCAGTCACAATTTTTTGTGGCCAATCTTGCATCCCGCAGCCATAGACAACTGGAATATCATATTCAGAAATATACTTGTCAAGCTCACTAATTCGCGGAGAAGTCATGTCAACTTGCAAGGCATACTTTTTGTCAGTTAAAGTTTTAATCTTGGCAATTTCTTGACGGATCATGGGTTCAGGCGCATAACCAAGTCCTAGAACGCCAAGTCCACCAGCGTTAGAAACTGCCGCAGCCAAATCTGCAGTGGAAACAAAGGCCATTGCCCCTTGAATAACGGGTTTTTCAATTCCTAAAGCTACACATACACGATTTTCTTTCATTTTTACTACCTCAATTCTGATATATATTTTTTGCTAACTAGCTTTTTAAATTTTATTTTTCAAAAAATTTTGATACCAATAGTATGAGTCTTTTTTGATTCTCTTACCAGAGCCTTTACCCTGATTATCTAAATCCACATAAAGCATGCCGTAGCGCTTAGCCATCTCGCCAGTAGATGCACTTATCAAATCGATACCACTCCACGCAGTATATCCAATCACTTGAACACCATCATTAATTGCATCAGCCATTGCAGCTAAATGTTTAGTTAAATAATCAATTCGGTAATCATCATGAATTTGACCATCATCTGACTTTTTATCACGTGCACCTAAGCCGTTCTCAACTATCATCAACGGCTTTTGATAGCGATCAAACAATTGATTCATGGTAATACGCAGACCCAAGGGATCAATTTGCCAGCCCCATTCACTGACAGGCAAATAGGGATTTTTAACTGAAGCAAATGCATTGCCACTAGTCATATTTTTCATAACTTCAGGATCAGCCGAAATACACCGACTTGAATAATAAGAAAACGAAATAAAGTCAACTGTGTTTTGCAGCATTTCTTTATCTTCAACAGTAATATCAAGTGCTACCTTTTTATCAGCAAACAACTTTTGTGCATAGCTTGGATAATAACCACGTACCTGAATATCTGTAAAGAAATACTGCTCTTGATTTTTCTCTAGTGCCTTCATAACATCTTGCGGTGAACATGAATACGGGTAAACATCCCCAGCCGCTAACATACAACCAAATTGATTATCTTTATCAATCTCATGCCCTAATTTTGTAGCTGCAGCAGATGCCACTAATTGATTATGTGCAGCCTGATATTTAACTTGTTCTTTGTTTTCACCAGATTCAAAAGAAAGGCCGCCACCAATGAAAGGTAAATTCAAAATCATATTAATCTCATTAAATGTAATCCAGTACCGAACTTTACCTTTAAGGGCTGTAAACAAAGTCTCGCATAACCGCAAATAAAACTTTATTAATTTACGACTACGCCAGCCGCCATATTTTTTAATTAAATTAACCGGCAAGTCAAAGTGACTAATAGTAACAATCGGTTCAATCCCATATTTATGACATTCATCAACCAAATTAATATAAAACTGCAGTCCTACTTGATTGGGTTCACTTTCTTCGCCATTAGGAAAAATTCTGGACCACATAATCGAAAAGCGGAAAGCATTGATGCCCATCTCTGCTAATAATTTAATATCTTCTTGATAAGAATAATAGAAATTAATTGCTTTGTGCGCCGGATACGTTTTTTGTATTGGTGAATAATGCGCTAGTGCATAAGTCCCATCTAACATGCACTGCAAACGTTCCTTTTTGTCACTTGGTAATAAGTCGGCCATGCTCATTCCCTTATGATCGTCTGCATATGCACCTTCAATTTGACTAGCGGATGTTGCTACACCCCACAAAAATTTACTTGTCGCCAAATTAACCTCTCCTTAAACTTTTTTGATTAAATCAACCGTTTCAACATTTTCAATTGCAGTCATATCAAAGCCGCGCATGTCATCCTTAAATTCTTGACTAGCCATATATTGATCGTTCAAAGATACAATATCTTCTCCTGCTGCGCATTTAACGATAGCGATGACTTGCTGCTTATCTTGCTCTGACATTGTACGAAAAACAGCACATGTTTCTATGCCAAACTTTTTCAAACTACTAATATGTTTTGACCAATGAACATCAAAATAAATTTGAGCATTTTTAGAATTATTAATAGTATATGTTCTTAATTGATACATTCTTAACTCCTAACTTTTACTTTTAAGACATCTTGCATTTGCTTAACTGTAGTTTTTTCAGTAACTAAACTTTGTGAAGCTACCTTGTCTGAATTAGTGATAATCATTATTGCAATTGGGTCATAACCAGCAGCTTTAACTTTAGCAACATCATAATGTGCTATTTTTTGTCCCTGCTTAACAGAACTTCCTTTATCAACATAATTGGTAAAGTATTGTCCTTGTAACTCAACCGTATTAATTCCCAAATGAAGTAAAATTTCAATACCATCTGGTGTAGTGATACCTAAAGCATGCTTAGTTGGAAAAACCATTGTTACCTTGCCAGATACAGGTGCATAAATATCTCCATTTGTACTATTAAAAGCAATCCCGTTACCTAAAGTACCATTTGCAAATGTTTGATCAGCAACATTTTTTAATTCTACGATTTCTCCTTCTGTAATTGCGGTTAATGTCGTAGTTTTTTCTGTACTGTCACTTTGTGAATTTTCTTTTTGTAAATCATTGTCCTTAAGCAACAACAAGCCAATTACAAAAGAAACACCAAAAGCAATTACCATGGTAATTACTGCATTAAGTAAGTTCATTGGTGTTTTTGCAAACAGCGCGATTGCTAAAACTCCAGGACTGGCCATTGCAGTTGAAGTAACAAAAGTTAAGCCAGCATACAATCCACCGCAAGCACCACCAATTATTGCTGCTATTAAAGCCTTTTTAAATTTCAAGTTGACGCCATACAATACAGGTTCCGTAATTCCTAGTAATGCAGTTAATGACGTTGAAATTGCTGTTGAACGTGCCTTTTTATTTTTAACAGCTACTGCAAATCCGGCACCTGCTTGAGCCATATTGGCACTTAAGCCTGATGGTGTAAAAAATGAATCATAACCAAACTTAGCAATTGATTGTAATGCAATCGGAAATAGAGAATAATGCATACCCATCATTACGATTAGTGGCGAAAAGGCACCTAAAATTGTTGGCGCAAGCCATGGTACATTTTGATTTAAGAAGGCAATTGCCATTCCTAAATAATCACCAATATAACCGCCAATTGGCCCTAAAATAATTAAGCCCAAAATTGTATTAACAAGAATTGATACAGTTGGTGTAACAAACATAGCTACCGTTGCGGGCAGCAAGTTATTTAACCATTTTTCAATTTTTGATTGTACATAAACAATTAACAAGATAGGAATAACACTGGCTCCATAGTTAACTGCTCGAATTGGCAAGCCAAACAGTGCCAGTGGATGACCACTAGCAACCATTGCCGCAAAAGTTGGGTGCAATAATACACCTGCCAATGTCACAGCGATAAATGGATTAGCCTTAAGCTTTTTAGCAGATGTGTAGGCTAGCAATACCGGCAAAAACTGAAAACTAGCATCAGCAATTAAAGACAAAAGCTTATAATCCATGCTATTAGGATTCAATACGTTTATTGCAACAAAAATTGCAATAAAGCCTTTTAATAACCCTCCGCCAATAATTACTGGCAAAATTGGTGTAAAACTGCCAGCAATGAATTCAATTAGTCGTGAAAAAATGCCTTTCTTTTCCTTAGAAACTGTATTTTTAGAATTCGTGTCCTCTGGCAATAATTTAACAAATTCATCGTATACTTTTGCGACATCAGTACCAATCACAACCTGCACTTGTCCAGCTTGATATACCGCATCAACTACACCATCAATTTCTGTGATAGCTGACAAGTTTACCTGATCAATATCATTAACATTAACTCGCAACCTAGTTGAACAGTGGGTTGCTTGATCAATATTTTCTTTGTTGCCCAACAAATTCATGATTTTTTGAGCGATTTTTTGATAATCCATAACGTCCTCTCTTTCTGTAAATAATTTATCATGATTGCGTTTTCACAAAAATCACAAGATTTTTATAAAGTGTTGGTTAAACAACCTTTTGTAGTTTTTAGTTGATTATTCAACTTTTAGGGCAAAAATTATGGTATATTTATTTATTAAAAGTGTGTAGTGAAGCTGGATAAAACAATGACAAAAGAAGATCTTCGCGTTACCAAAACCAAATTAGTTATTCAAAATGGTTTTGCAAAATGTATCAATGATAAACCTTTTTCTAAAATAACTATTCGCGATCTAACAGATGCAATGATGATTAATAAATCAACGTTTTACAAATATTATCATGATAAATATGACCTACGCGATACGATGGTGCGCGAAACACTTAAGGCATTTTCGGCATACATTGATGTTTCCTTTCTTAATCCTCAAAATAGCAATCCCTTCACCAGTTACCAGCAACAACTGCCCAAAGCCTTGTTGCCGCTACTGCATCACAAGAGTTGGTTAAAGACACTCTGGTCAGATCACCTTGAACTAGATGTATTTACCATGATGCAAGAAACATTTGCTGCTAAATTTAAAGACTATATCTTAAAAATCAAGCAAGAATGTACTAAATATGACAAATTGCAAGCAAACTTATTCGCTGCATCAGCCATGCAAATTATTAAATGGTGGTTTTATGAAAGCCCAGATTCATCTGCACAAGAAATTGCCGATATTATCAGTAAATGTTTGCAATTCGGTTCATACGTGGCTTTCACTAAATAATTTTCCCATCACAAAAAGGTCTGTTCCAATTACGGAACAGACCTTTTTAATCTGAATTATTATTCTGCTGCATACTTTCCAGCTAAACGACCAAAAGTTAATGCGTGACTAACTGTTAGGCCAGGAATGTGATCAGGATAGACACCCCAGAAGAAGCCACCGGAACAATTACCAGCAGCGTAAAGACCAGGAATTACCTTGTCTTGCTTACTAATAACTTGCATCTTAGTATTAATGCGTAAGCCATCGAGAGTTGCCAATAGCCGGCCACCCAAAATTGCACCGTAATATGGCGCCTTATTAACTGGCTCTAAACGTGAACTTTCCTTGCCAAAGTCATCGTCGCGGCCTTGAGCTACCATTTCATTGTAGCGTGCAACTGTCTTAGTTAAATTAGCAACTGGCAGACCCAATTTTTCAGCTAATTCTTCAATCGTGTCAGCCTTTTGTACTAAGCCTTCCTTCAAGCGGTCATTAACTTCTTTACGTGCCTCATCCCCTGTGAAAATTCCAGGGAAGCCCAAGCGTGAACAACCTAAAGTATGATATTGTCTTAATGCTTCATCAGTCATGGTTTCTTCAGTCCAAATCATGGCACTAAGATAACCAGGTTGTTTAGAAGCAGCACTCATTTGGAACTGGTATGGGGCACTTTCATTAAAGAAGCGTTCACCATTCAAGTTAACCTTCAACATTGGGTAGGAACCAAGCCACAAATATCCGGGATCATCTGGAGGAGTTAAGTCAACTTCATAGAAGTTTTCTGTTTTAGTACCAACAGGAACAGCACCACGGTTAAAGACGATTGAAGCTGGTTCTTCATCCTTAGCAGCACCGATTTCCACAGCGGCAACAATACCGGAACCATCGTCTCGTTGGCCATCGGTATAAACATTGGTCTTTAAGCCAAGTGGATTCCACTTCTGCATCAATGCTTCATTAGAACCATAACCACCAGTACACAAAATTACGCCCTTAGTTGCTCTAATAGTTGTTGTCTTCTTAGTCTTCACGTCTTTAACAACAACACCCACTACGCGACCATTTTCGACAACTAGGCTTTCAAGCATTGTCCACCAGGAAAATTCGGCACCCAATTTTTCAGCTTTTTCAATTACCCAGTTACCATAGCCCATTTGCCAATACTTACCATCAGGAGCAGTAGCTTCATTTCCTGTTGGAAAAGCACGATTACGGTCTGTTTCAAAATGAGCGTCAGGTGTTGCCTTGATATAGGCACCATGAGGCTGCAAGACTTCATCATCAAGCCAATCAACCATTTCTGAGCTATTGTCAGCCCAAACATTTAATAAACGCTGGTCAACATTGCCTTGGTTAAAGGTTGAAATAAAATTGACTAATTCATTACGGTCAATTTCAACGCCCGCCTTTTTTTGTGCCTTACTGTGAATTGCAGCAATCGTTTCTCTGTATAAGTAGCCGGCACTACCAGCCTTATCAATTACTAAAACGTCGCCGCCTTTTTCGGCAGCAGCTGCGGCAGCCATTCCACCGGCATTGCTGGCACCAACAACAATAATTTCATATTCGTTTTTCTTCATTTCTTCTCCTTAACTAACTTTCTGTTTCAAAATGCTTTTTCGCAATTATGGCAACCAAGACCATAATAAGTATTGCAATTACAGCAAAGAACACATAAACAGCGTTAAAACCGCCAAATTTTTCGGCAATTAAATTGTTAAGTGGCATTGCAAAAGCCCCAATCAGAAAAGCAATTGAGTTAACATACGAAAAGCCTTTAGCAAAGGCACGTTTGCCTAATGCCGCCGTTGCAATTGTCGTGATTCCTGTTCCTAAATAGACATAGAAAATATCATTAATTCCGGCACTGAAAATTGCTAAGTTAGCCGAGTGCATGTTAGTTGCAAGAATTAGTAAGATATACGAAACAACAGAAACTGCTAACCAGAATAAACTGGCTTTTTCGGCACCATACTTATCACAAGTTGAACCAACTAATGGATTAAGGAAAATATCAAACACCATTGCGGCCGTTACCATAAAGCCACCAACTTCGCCACTAAAGCCTGCACTAGCAGCATAAGTTGGGAACATTTGGTTCATTACAGCTGGGAATTGCAACAAGATTACGATTGCTAGCAATAACCAAAATGTGACAGATTTAAATAATTCGTGATTAGAAACCGGCTTTACACTAGTTTCTTCAGTGTCATCAGTCGCATCTTCCTTGTAACCATATGGCTTGCGTCCTTCTAATTCAGGCGTAAAGTTAATCCCAAATAAGGCACATGGAATACTCAAAACCGCAACGATAATTGCTAATATCGTCATGCTCTGTTGCCAGCCATATTTAGTAATCAGAACTGACAATACAGGACTCATAATCCCTTGAAAGACAGACGTGATTGCCCAGCACAAGCCGATAGCAAATCCAGCTTGGTCACTAAACCAGTTATCAATTAAAATTCCAACTGGTGTGAATGACATAAATGAAATTGCAACCCCGATAATAATGGCAATTACAAAGAACATCCAAACCGCTGTAAAGTGTGGCATTAAAAATAAACTAACGGCAACTGCTAAACTAGCAATTGCGAATAATAATTTATTATTAACTTTTGCCAAAATTTTCGGTACGTTTGGTGTCATTACAGCCATCGCCAATACTAATACGGTGTAATAATATGACAACGTTGAGATTGGTGTATGTAACGCTTGACTTAACGGCGCTAAAAATGACCCCATCAATACCATACTTGATCCTAGGCAAGCTGCCGAAATCAATCCGATACAGCACATGACTACCCAAGGTCTAATATTCCTTTTTTGCTTACTCATTTGATCACCTCATCATTGATACTTTTGAATATGACTTGATAATACACTGATGTTAGCGCTATGATGAACTAAATAATGAATAGCACTATGATGAAATGGAATTGTATTAAATGAACTCTACGCAAATACGTTGTTTTTTGTCTTTGGCAAAAAATCTCAACTTTACTAAGTCAGCTAACGAAATGTACCTATCACAATCGACAGTTTCCAAAAACATTAAAAACCTCGAAAAAGAATTACAGATTAAGCTCTTTGAACGCGGCTATCACAAGATTTTTTTAACAGAAAAAGGCAAAATCTTCTATAACCAAATGTCACTGACCGCAGCGGAAATTAGCGATACCATTCGCAATTTGCAGCAAGGCAATAATACTAAGCGGCGCAAAATAAAAATGGGCTACACTGACTTACCTTTTGAAAAAAAGTGGCTGCCCATTGCACTTAGATTGGTTAACTCCCACACCCAATTGGATCTGGTCCCCGTCTTTGTCGATCCTGGCCAAAAACTTGACCTCAGTAACCTAATTAACGATGACACCATCGACTTATTAATTATTCAAAAAGATATTATTAGTGAGAAAAAGGAAACCGTTTATCTTGAACTATTTCAAAAAGGTTTTTCCGTAGTAATCGCCCAAGGTGACCGACTTTACCTGAAAGATAGTATCAAATTCAGCGATCTGATCGGCCGCAAGATTTATCTATGGAATGGCAGCGATAATTTCCCCGCAGTTGAAAGTCTTAAATTCAGTCTGCAAAGTAGTGATTATGACATCAGCTTCAAAGAAGAAACGGATTCATCCATTTTAGTTGCGTATGTGCGAGCAAAGATGGGCATCGGAATTGTTCCTAGTGTCCTATATAACAAAAGCGATTCGGATTTGCGTTATACACCACTAGTTACGCCGCAAAAATTGTCATATGGTATTTTATCTTCAGTTAATTCGACTAAGAAAGATGAAATTGCGATTGTCAGTAAGTACATTGCCCAGGCAATTAACATTTCTAAGTCACAATGGTAATTTTTCCATCACAAAAAGGACCTATTCCGTAATTGGAATAGGTCCTTTTATTGTAAATAATTACATAAATGTTTAGTTTTTATTGTTTCCATGCAGCGTCAAATTTTGACTTACCAGTCTTAATGGCACTGTCTGTACTCTGCTTCTTTTGTGCAGCAGCGTAGATACTCTGCATGATTGGGTTAAGCTGACCATAAGCTGCACCAGCGTCCTTAACAACGGGAACACTGTACAAGTTCTTCATGGCACTCTCCAATTTTGCTGGCAGCTTAATCTTCTTATTAGACTTATAAGCCTTAGAGTCAACTACACTTTGGTTAACTGGAATGTAACCTGTGGCATTAGCCCATTCAAGCTGGCTTGATTTTGAAACCAAGAACTTAATGAAGAGAAAGGCAGCAGCCTTTTGGTCAGCACTTGCATGCTTAAACATGTAAATGTCTGTCCCTTGTTGCATTGTGTATTTACCAGGACGAGGAGCAACATCATAAGTAAATCTGTTGCCTACACCTTGCTTAACAAAGCCTTCACCAGCAGAAGTTCCGATATACATTGCTACTTTTTGGTTAGCAAATGGTCCTGAAAGGTAATGCTCTGAACCTGCAGTTCTGAAGTAGCCCTTCTTGATACCATCGGCATAATAGTTGATAACTTTCTTAGAAGCAGCACCGCCAAAGTCAATTTTACTTGAAAAGTCAATGCCCTCATTCTTCATCCCCAAAACGTAATAGTTAGATAATGAGTCAAAGCCAGCACCAACAACCTTATGCTTACTCTTAGTGTAAATTGTTTCGGCATCTTGCTTCAATTCTGCCATTGTTGCTGGTGCCTTTTTAATCCCATACTTCTTGAACATATCAGCATTGTAGGTCAAAGTTTCAATCGACTTATTGAATGGAATACCGTATTGAACGCCGCCTATTTGTGCACCGGAAAGTAATGCTGGCTTAATGTCAGAAGCACTGCTTGAACCCCAGCCAATATTTTTATTATTAATGTATGGCTTTAAGTCAACCAGCAGCTTGTTCTTTGAAGCCGTGTACAACCAATCTGGATAAGCCTGCGTGATTGTAGGTAAGTTATTTGGTGACTGCAATGTTGAATTAATCTTAGCTTGTAAATCGTTGTACGCACCTTGATTTTCCAACTTAACTGTAATCTTCGGGTTCTTTTGCTCAAATTCCTGTGTCAGCTTCTTCAATGTTGCCTGCTGAACACCAGTCATTCCGTGCCAGAAAACAATATTGGTCTTCTTGGTAATCTTTGTCGGAATCTTATCCGTACTTGATGACGAAGAAGAAGAATTGCTACCATTAGAACATGCAGCTGTCCCCATTAACACCAAACCGGTGGCAAAAGCCGCTGCTAGTTTTCTACTAAACTTCATTTGGTAAACCTCCCAAAATAAAACTAAACAATAAATTTTGATTCACTAAAGCGTAACTGTTTGATTACGCTCAGGTAAAATCCGCTTTCCAAATGGGTTCTCTTCCAGCTCCGGATGCAATGTGTGCACCGGAATCAGCATTGCTGGCTGAACCTCCGCAATAATTTCCTTGAGCTCTTTAACATCCGCATGACCAGAACAGCGCAATGCCTTAAACTCAATCTTCTTTGCTGCAAATTGCTCAACAAATGGCCGATAAGCAGGGTCAAACTCACCTAACGGTTCTGCATTTGAGTGAATATAAATGCCGCCTTCTTGCAACTTGTCAAAGTCAGCTACTGCCTGCCACAAGTATTTGCCCTTATCTGCTAACAATTCTTGGTAAGAAATTGCTAGTTCTGGTTGTAAGTCAGCAAACTTTTCATCCTGTGGCAAGTAATAATATGGATAATCCTTGCCCAAACTCTCTTTGAGCAAGTGTGCCCGTGCCGCATGCAATACAACTTGCCGCGGTGAATCACTGATAATTCTTAACAAGCGTTCAACATTAGTTGAATAAGTGTTAAAAGTCATCTGGCGCTCCGGATTTTCCCGTTGAAGTGCAACAATCTGCTCCGTTAATTCCCGCTCATTCTTTGGACCGGTGAATTCTTCACTATTTTGGTCATGCTGTTCTTCAGGCCAAGAAACGCCAGTGCCTTCAATGATGAGCACATCACTGCCCTTAGCAGCTGCTAAGAATTGGTGCACCCAGTCGGGATGATAGCCATGCAAGCGAATATCGCCAGTATAGGCAATCTTCTTATCAGGAGTTGTCACAATCAAGCCAGTTGCCCCATAAGCATCATGATCACTCGGCCACACTTCAAGGGTAATGTCGCCAACCTCGATTGGCTGCCGATATTCCGCCGCAATAATCGGCCGCGTGTAATTAGCTGCATGCCCTGCAGCTGGCAGCAGAAAATCGCCCAATTCATTTAATGCCGGCAGCATTTTGGCAGTAATCGGTCCAGCGTAAAGTGGTATCTCTGGTGCCAAAAAGTTCATTGCCTTACTGTGGTCAAGATGCAAGTGCGACATGTACGCAGCCGCATGCTCCCAACGTTCATGATTAATCGCCTTGCCTGTTAGTTGTGGATCATAAAAGTCTGGCACATCCCCAATTAACTGATTTTTAATTAAAGTTGCGTAACTTTCATCGGGCAAGTTTAACTCTGGCCGAAAAACTTCCCCTAAGTCAAACAGCACATGCGACTTGTTATAAGCAACCTCAATCATTGGTCCGCCAATTGTTGTCAAACCATTATAAAAAGTAATCGTTGTCTTATCCTTTAAGGTCATTACGTACCACTCCTTGGATAATCTGTTTTCTAAAAATAAAGTACAAAATCAAAATTGGTAAAACCGTCAGCGTTGCTGCAGCTAGCTGCAGTTGCGTTTCGCTCCCGGCATCTGATGCAAAAGTCGATAAACCATTGTTCAACAGTCGCATTGTATCTTCGTTAGTTACTAAGAGTGGCCATAGAAACGAGTTCCATCCTGAAATAAAACTAAGCAGGCCAACAGTAAATAGACCACCTTTGGACATTGGAACCAAGATTTTCCAAATGTACTCCCAATCACTGGCCCCATCAATCATGGCTGCCTTATAAATTGTCTCCGAAATCGAGCCAAAGTAACTTTGCAGGTAATACATATAAAAAATTGACGTTAAAAACGGCAACACCAACCCAATATAAGTATTGAGCAGACCCATGTGGGCAATTGTGTTGTAATTGGTAAAAATAATCGCTTCTCCCGGTACCATTAATAACGAGAGCAGCACCATCTGCACAATGCCCTTGCCCTTAAAGTGCAGGTTAACCATCGCAAAGGCACCAAGTAGTGAATTAAATAAGCTAACAATCGTTGTAATACTAGCAGTCAGCACTGTATTGAAAAAGTACCGAGCAAAAGGAGCCCGAGCGAAGACTTTTGCATAATTGCTCCATTCAAAATGATGCGGAATGAGCGTCGGCGGGATTGACGTCGTCTCTTGAAAGCTCATCAGCCCACCCAGCAGCATATAAATGAACGGGAAAACCGTAATAATTGCGAAGATAAATAAAATAATATAACTGAATAACACACCTAAACGCAGTTTTTTCATCTAATTTTCTCCTATCTTCTTCATCATTTTGCGCTGCAAGAATGTCGCAAACAAAATAATTAAAAATAAGACAACTGTTGCCGCCATCGCTACACCCGGCGTACCAACAATCTGGAATTTATTATAAATATAGAAAACCGCGGTTGTGCCGGAATTACCGACCCCGGCTTGCCCATTGAACAAGGCATAAACCGAAGTATAAATTTTAAAGGCACCAATAATGTTCATTGTTAACAAAAAGGCAATGGTTGGCACTAATTCGGGCATCGTAATCCGCCAAAACTTGTCTTTGCCGCTGGCACCATACATATCGGCTATCGTATAAAAGTTAGGGTCAATGTTGCGCAGTGCTCCCATCAAAATAACGATGTTAAAGGCCAGGCCTGACCAAATGCCAAAGATAATAATTGTAATTAAAGACATTGCCGGATCATCAATCCAATCTGGTGCTGGCAGGTGCAAGCAGCGCAGGATAAAGTTCAACATTCCATAGTCTCCGTTAAAAATATAGCGAAAGACAATCCCAATCGCGATTGTTGAGGTTACATACGGCATAAAGAACGTCGTTTCAAAGAAGGTCTTGTGCTTAACTTTGCTAAAAATAATCCACGCTAGCATAATCGAAATCGCTAAACCGACTGGCACTGAGATAACGGCATACAAGATGGTATTTTTAATAGCCAGCCAAAATTCAGGATCATGAAAGATATACTGATAATTGCTAAAGCCAGCCCATGTTAAGTCAATTAATGACCCCTTTTGCAAGCTCATGCCAAAGGCACGCAAAATAGGATAAATACTGAACAACGTAACAAAAATAATTGTCGGCGCTAAAAACAACCACGCCTTTTTTTGATTTGTCTTCATTAGTAAACGCGCTCTCCTTCAGGAGTAAAGAGAAAGATGCGGTCAAGTCGCAACGCCAATTTAATTTGGTCACCGCGTCTTAATGTCGATTCCAAATTCACCAATGATCGTGCCTGAACATCATCATGGGTAAACTTCAAAATTCGTTCACGACCGATTAACTCGACATCATCAATCTGTGTTGTCAAGACACCATCTTCTTGCGGAACAATATTTTCTGGCCGCACCGACAATGTATATTCACCATCTGGTAAATTGCGCTTAAATCGTGATTGCTCCAGCTCCGCCAATTTAATTGTAAAATCACTACCCTGCAATTCATCAGCAGTCTTAGTAACCTTGAAATTATCAATCACGGGATTACCGACAAAGTTAGCAACAAAGTAATTATTTGGTTCCAAATAAAAGTTCTGTCCCAGATCATCCTGCTGAATAACACCATCATTGAAGAGGATAATTTTGTCGCCGATTGATAAAGCTTCTTCTTGATCGTGAGTGACAAATAGCGTTGTAATCCCTACTGACTTAACCAATGAGCGAATTTCTTCGCGGATTTTCAAGCGCAAACGAGCATCAAGGTTAGATAGCGGCTCATCCATTAATAAAATCTGCGGCTCCTGAACTAATGCCCGGGCAATTGCCACCCGCTGTTGCTGACCACCTGATAAGTTGCCCGGCTTTTCTTCGGCTAAATCTGTAATCTGTGTCAGTTCCATGTACTTGCGCGCAATTTGCTCTGCTTCCGTCTTCGACTTCTTTTGTTTGCCAACTACTAACGGAAACATGACATTTTGCAGAACCGTCATGTGCGGATATAAAGCATAGTTTTGAAAAACATAGCCAATGTGCCGGTCTTTAGGCGCAATCTTCACTACTGATTTGCCACCAAATAAAATATCACCAGCAGTTGGACTAAGTAAGCCTGCTAATATATTCAAAATAGTTGTTTTACCACAGCCAGATGGCCCTAAAAGACAAACCAGATCCCCCTTTTTAACAGAAAAGCTAACGTCCTTAATGGCCTCATGCCCATTGTCATAGACTTTCCTGAGATTTTTTACTTCAACGAATTTGTTATCATCCATACGTTCGCACCACTATATCTTGTATTAACTGTTTGTTTTCCTCCCTAATTTTAAGATAAATTACGCTTCAGCACAACTATCTTTTCTTAATAAAAATTCGTAATTTATTAAAAGTAAGTTACTTTTTAAAGCGAATATTCGTTTTTACTGCTTGAATAGTTAATTATTTGCCAAAAATATGATTTAATGTTTCTGTTTTATCATTAACAAGAACAAAACAAAAAGGCGGTAATTTCTTACTACCACCTTTTTGGCAAACTATTATTTAAAACTAAACTAATTAACCGAATATTAGTTAAAAATTTTATTATTTCGACTGATTAAAAATATAGCTTACTCATATTTCCTTCAAGCCAAGCCTGGCTATTAAAATTATGAATTAATAAAATAGCGGCACAAACACAAACTACTAGCTCTAAAATTGTACATCCCACAGCTGAAAGTGGTAATAAATCTTCCCATCCCAAAGAAAAAAAGTACACGCCAAAGTCATTAATAAAATGAAGCATCATTGGTAAAAACAAATTTTTACTACGTAAATATAAAGCACCAACTAAAAATCCGAAACCAGTTGCATTCACTACTTGAACAATTAAATCAAGCAAAGTTGGTTGATTATTACCAATAATATGACCACAGCCAAAAATGATTGCAGAAATCAGCAATGCAAAAAAAACACCAAATTTTCTCTGAGACAATCGTCTTACTAGCGCCGATAAAATAATTCCCCGAAACCAAATTTCTTCAAAAATTGCTGGGCCAAAGATAAAGCAGAGATTCATATTCAAACTAAACTTAGTAGTTGTAAAACCATAGCTATAAACAATAAGAGCTATTAACGCAACAAATATTGTGCCCAAGGACCAGTGCCAATTTTTAAAATGTAACGGTTCTTGTAACCACTTTTTATTCAGAGTCAGTAATAACCAAATTGCAAGAATATATCTAATAATAATCAGCGGTACTTCCAAATTATTCGCTGCTGTTAGTAATGCCCCTCTACTTAAAATTCTAAAATGATACAATGCACTTAATCCAAGGCCAGGAAGAAGCATTAAACCATATGCAATAACTACAAATGCTACTTCCATCACAGCAAAAAACAAGACTGGTGTCCACACACTGTCATTACTTACTTTAAATTTTTTCACCATTCTCCTCCAAAACATCTGAAACTCAACATTCCTATATTAGCATTTTCAAATTTATGTTTACTTTTTTCATGATAAGATCCAATTAAAAAGAGGTACTAATATCTAAAACTTCCTTTTCCTAAAAATCATGTAGCCAAGGATAAAAAATATTAGTAAGTATACCAACGTCCCTAATATAATTTGTACATTTTCAAGGTGAGTTGTCGAATAATACATTGCAAAGTTATAGTATTGCCTAGTTAGGCTAACCATATTTAATGGATTCCATTTAAGCACATTAACGAACTTACCCAAATTTAATAAATTTGCTGAAACTGCTTGTCCTAAAAAGATAACCAAAAAACTAGTTGTAATCACAATTGCATTACTAGTAATCAAGCAAGACAGCAAAAATACTAAGCTAATAATCAGCATCGTCGTTAACAAATCTATTAACATTGTATTAAGCATATTTAGCCAAATTGGTTGATTATATTCATAAATAGTAGTCCAAGTTATTGTGGTACCCAGAGTTATCGACTTCAAACCAATGGTAAAAATAATTGCTAATGCATGTAAAAAGCAATCATAGGTAATAACAACAATATATTTAGATAGGTAAACGTCTAACTTTTTAGAAGCTTTATACAATATTGTCAAAATTGCATTATTTTGAAATTCCATCGAAAACATCGTTGACCCAATAATTACTAAAATAAACATTATCCAGTCTGGTGCATCATAACAAGTCATCAACAAACGCTTCGACTCTCCATATCCTAAAGTACATGAAGCCATTATCATTAGTATTAAAAGAATTACAGGTATAAACCATATAATTCTTTTATGTCGCTGTTTATAAAACTCTTGTTTAATATTAAGAATCATTTTTTATCTCATTTCACAAAAACTACACTCTTCTCTGTCTAAATAACAGGTAACCTAGAATTGTAAAAAACAAGCTATAAAAAAGTATCCCCATGATCAACTGCAAATTACTTAACTGAGAAACTCTACAATAAAAAGGCTTTGATAATTGTTGAGAAATAAAAACCATATTTAACGGATTCCATTTTAGAATGTTACTAATTGTTGGAAATGTCTTCATTAAAGCTGTTGACAAACTAGCACCAAAAAAGCCCCAAGCTAGCCCAATACAAATAACTACAGCATTAGCTCTTATCAACATAATTAACATAAAGGACATGGCCACAGCAAAAAGCGAGTAAATTATCATTCCTAAGATATTTAAGCCAAATTGAATTGAGATTGTTTTTCCAGCAATCACTGTAAACAAATTATATTGTCTACTCTTTAAAACTATACTTAATAGAAGAGCACTAACTATTGAAATAGCAGTCAATACTATGCCATACAGTAAAATAGTCAAAAATTTCGCAATATAAATTTTTGATCTTTCAGAATTTTTATATAGCAACAGCAAAATCGTATTATTGCTGTATTCCATTGCAAAAAACGCCGAACCAATTGCAATTAAAATAATTGGTATCCATTCAATTGCGCCAAAAATTGATATTAAACTATCAGCATTAGTCTTAGAAGTTAGCGCACTATAAATCATCAGCAATACTAAAGCAACTAGGCCATACAGTGAGTTTTTTTGATGGATAAATTTATAAATTTCTTCTTTTAAACTTCTAATCATGCTGATTCCTTTGGTTAGCTAAAATATTAACTACAATTTGTTCAAAATCAGCTGTTACTGGTGACATTTCTCGTAAATGGACATTTTGCTTTAAAAGTTCATCTTGAATTTGATACAGATTTTGTGGTTTTACTAGCAAATAATTATCTTGTCTAGCAAAATTAATCTTTTTAGTTTCAAGGATAGCTTCTGCAAGAGAATTATTTTCAGTCATCACTTTTTGTAGCTCACTTAAAATATGACTGGAAATTAAAAACGCTGTCCCGTTTTTTGCATAACGATATATAAGTTGCCGAACTTTAATTGTCGACTCAATATCAAGGCCATTCATTGGTTCATCAAGAATAATTAATTGTGGCGTATTTAAAAAAGCAATTGCTATGCCCAATTTTTGTTTCATTCCTAAAGAATATCCTGAAGCTTTTGTATCAATATAATTATTCATTTCAAGCACAGCAATCAAGTAATCCATGTTTGATGATTGCTGACTGTATAGCTCTAAGTTCTGCCTACCAGTTAAAAAGGGATATATTGCTGGATGCTCTATCAGTGCACCTACGTTCGCCAATGCATAATGGTTAGTTTCAGTAACTTTTTTATTATTTACTTTAACTTCACCGGTAAATTTTGTTAGCCCCAGAACAGTTTTCATTATCGTTGTTTTGCCAGCTCCATTTGGACCAATTAAACCAACAACTTCTCCAGTCTTAATATTAAAACTAACCTGATTAACAATTTTTTCGTGTCCAATAAAGACATTCAGTTTATCAACTATTAGCATATATTTCCTTCTAAACTAATTTTTTATCTTATAACTAAAGCTTAAAAAGTAGCACAATTGTGAATATGATAAGTAACCACCAAAAATGACTTAAGAAATCCCAAAAATTCATCGTACCATAGCGCCGAACATATTTATTTTTTTGTGGATTAAAGACAAACTGCGTTTCATCTATTCTCGAATCTGTCTTTATACCTAATACCAAATCATCAAGGCTAACATTAAAAATTTCTGCTAACTTAACTACATTATCTAAATCAGGTGTTGAATCACCAGATTCCCATTTAGAAACAGCTTGTCTACTAATAAGTAATTTAGCTGCAAGTTCATCCTGAGACAGAGCATTACTTTTACGATAAGTTTTTAATTGTTCTGCAAATTTAATCATCTTTTATCCTCCTAAATTGTTACTCATTTAGTTTGTCATAACAGATTAAATAAGCAAGCAACTATTTTAATCATTAGGGTAAAAAGCAACTAACATTTACGCAACTAATAATTGCCAAACCATAAAATACCCCCAAATTATAAGGCATAAATCTGGTTGCAGCCAAAACAGCATGCAATTTTATGTGAGCTTCAAAATACTCAATAATTCTTTAAAATTTTACACAAAAAAATCAGTGAACTTTTATCAGCTCACTGATTTTTATTACTTATCTCACTAAATTTCTTTCTTTGCCTTTTCCTTAATAGTGTCGGCAGTTTGCTTCAGTTGTTTCTTTTCCTCATCAGTCAGATTCAATTCAACCTTTTGCACGATACCATCCCGACCAACTACTGCAGGATAGGACATGTATGTTCCGTATTCTTCTTGATAATTGGATACTGGCATTTCTGTACGTGAGTCGCTCAAGACAGCTTCAACCAAGCGAACAGCAGCGGCAGAAATACCAAAGTTAGTGTATTGCTTACCTGCATAAACCGTGTAGCCACCTTGCTTGATTTCTTCGTTCATCTCATCCAAACTCCAAGAATTCTTCTTAGCAGTTTCAATGAATGGCTTTTCCAAAACTTTAACCGTTGACCAAGCAGTAAATTGCGAGTCACCGTGTTCGCCAAGTGTAAAGCCAATAACTGAACGTGGATCAACGCCCGTCTTTTTACCAACAGCGCGCTTCATCCGAGCGGTATCAAGCAAAGTTCCTGTCCCAAAAACATGATTCTTCGGCAACCCCGTCAACTCTTGATACAAACCTGTAATTACGTCAACGGGGTTGGAAATACAAATAATAATCCCATTGAACCCGCTCTTCTTAATGCCATCAGTAACTGCAGCCATACGCGGCTTATTATAACGTAACTCGCCAAAGCGATCTTTTGCGGACAACTTAATATTGCCCATTGCACTAATAATGATGTCTGCATCCCCAAGGGCCGCATAGTCATTAACCGTAATATTGGCATGATAGTGCAAGTTTGCCATTGCGTCTTCAAAGTCAAGTGCATCTGCCTTAACTTTGCCTTCGTTTTCATCAATCAATACCAAATCGTCTACTAATCCAGAAACAATCAGCTGGTGTGCAACAGTACAACCTACATGACCATCACCGATAATACCTATTTTGCTCATAATATTTTCCCTTTCTGTTAATAAATTTGTAAATATAAGTACCATTATAATCTTATTTTTACAAAAATAAAATTATTTTGAAAAAATAATTAAAATAATAAATATCTGGGTTAAATTATGCACAATTTGCAAAAAGTAATGCACTTATTTTGAATAACTATCCACATTTTCTGTTGATAACTTTATTTTTATTGCCAATTTTACCTTAATTAGTAGATTTTTATTTCGGTCATGATTTTTTTACACATGCTGTGTGTATTTCCTGTTCATAAAATTTATGACCAGATTTTTTCCACAAATTAAAAGAGTACTCCTGCTTTCAGAAGTACTCTTTTGTCCGCTATTTTTCTGCAACTGTCATTCGCGTAATGACATCAGTTAATTTAGGATACTTGGTTAGCAATTCTTGCCGACGATATAAAATGAAGTCATGATAATCAAATCCCGGCGCTACCACGCAACTTACAAGGCAAAAGCCTTCGCCGCCTTCTACCTCAGCCCCAAAAATCGTATTCTGCGGCACACTGTATTGCAAAACCTCGCCATTTTTAATGTCTTTGCCCAATTTTACCGTCCAGTATTTACCAGTCTCACTAATACAATGGATTGTAATCGGCTGACCATCATGATAAAACCAGATTTCATCGTGATTTAACTTATGTAAATGTGATGGACTTGTGGCATCAAGTAAAAACTCAATTGAGGTGTAGCGGTAACGTTCGCCATTGCTTTCTGGCGCAAAATACTTGTCCGGACTATGAGAAATATCTTTAAACCAGCCACCTTCAGCGTGCGGCTCCAAGTCAAGTTGCTTAATATAATCTTCCTTAGTATTCATAAATTCTGTTCCCTTCCTTATAATTAAAGGTTAGTAATCAAAATCATTTTACCATTACCCAGAAAAGTTGAGAAGGCTTCATCATGACCACCTAATTGAAAGTCAACATCGCAATCTTTTCAGTTTAAAAAGACTTATACTAATCGTATGGAGGTACTCTTATGAAACAAATTAAAATTGGTCAAACAAACTTTACTGGCTCGGCCATTGCTTTAGGTATTATGCGGATGAATGCACTCACGACTGATGAGGCCGTGACTGCTTTAGAAACAGCGCATGATGTCGGGATTAATTATATTGACTCAGCCGATATTTACGGTCATGGCAAGTCCGAAGAAGTCTTTGGCAAGGCATTTAAGCAATCGTCATTAACCCGCGATGATTTTTACATTCAATCTAAAACTGGTATTTACGAAAATCCGGAGTTAGATTACAAAACTACCCGTTATGATTTTTCAAAAAAGCATATCATTGAGGCTGTTGATGGCATTTTAAGCAGAATGGGAATTGATTACCTTGATAGCTTGTTATTGCATCGGCCTGATGCCTTAATGGATCCAGCCGAAATCGGTGCTGCGTTTGATGAATTACAAGCTGCAGGAAAAGTGCGCCACTTCGGCGTTTCTAACTTTAACCCGATGCAAGTTGCACTATTGCAACAAGGCATCAGCCAAAAACTGCTGATTAACCAACTGCAATTTAGCGTCATGCACACTGGACCAGTCGACTTTGGTATCCACACGAATATGACCGATGCGCGCAGCATTGACCACGATCGCGGCGTACTTGATTATTCGCGCCTGCATAATATGACCGTTCAGTCATGGTCACCATTTCAATATGGACAAATTGAGGGCAACTTTATCAACAATCCTAAGTTTCCTGAAGTAAATGCGGCCTTACAAAAATTAGCCGACCAAAAAGGGGTTTCCAAGAATGCCATTGCGGCGGCATGGATTTTGCGCCATCCTGCTAAAATTCAAGTTGTTATCGGTACAATGAACCCAGAACATATCATCGATAGTGCTAAGGGAGCCGACATCAGCTTAACCGCACAAGAGTGGTACGATATTTATTTAGCAGCCGGCAATGATTTGCCATAAAATTTAACAATTAACAAATAGCAGCAATCCGAAAATGCTCGGATTGCTGTTATTTTGTTTTGCGGTGATAACTGTTAGCAATATTTAATTTTTGGCGATATTTTGTAATTACGCGTCGACTTAGGTTGATTCCTTTGGCCGCAAATTGCTCAACTAACTGTTGATCACTCAAGGGATTAGCATGGTCTTCGTTCTTAATCAGCTGCATTAAGTCGTATTCAATCTTTGCCTGAGACAAGTCAGCTGTGACTGCTCGCGGAAACAGCAGCTTCAAGCTAAAAATTTTATTTTGACATTGAATGTACTTATCTTTAATTGCTCGACTGATAGTGCTTGGGGCTAAATTCAACTCGCGAGCTGCCTCTTTTAACCCCAATGGTCGCAGTTGCTCTTTTTCAAGAGTAGTCAAAAAAGCATACTGCTGCTCACCAACAAATTTTCCTAACCGCATTAATGTTTGGTGGCGATGCATAATAGCGGCTTTTAATTCAACATAGCGCTGTTTTTGTTCAGAAAAATATTGCTTTTGCTCAGACTGCTTCTTTAATTTAGAAAAACTACGCTCATCAAATAAAATTTCAGGGATTTGATTTTGAAAGCTCTCAATTGTTAAACGACCGTCATTTAGCCGGTAAATCAGGTCGGGAATTAGATATTGCGTGTTGGTATCATTAATAAACTGACTCGCCGGCAGCGGATTTAGCGTTTGAATACTGCTTAATGCCTGCTGCAGTTGCTCCTGCGAATAACTACTATTTGGCCAATTTTGTTTATCTGCTAATAGTGTCAATTGCTTATTGGTCAACAATTCTATGGCAATCGGATTAAAATCAGACTGCCTTTTTGCCTGCAATAACAAGCATTCCGCTAAGTCACTTGCACCAATACCACATGGATCAAGCTCTTGTAGTAAATCGCGGGCGTGAATTAATTCCGCAACAAGAAATTCCGTTTGCGTAGCAAGATCAGGCAGGTCAACTCGCAAATATCCATCCTGGTCTAAATTGTAAATTAATAATTTAACTGCTTGCTTTTCCTTGCTGCGCCAATTATTTAGCTCAACCTGCATTAATAAATGATCAACTAAATTTTCTCCTTTTGGCGTTCGCAGCCATTCTAAACTATGTTCACTATTCTGCGGCTGCTTTAGTGATACAAACGGATCACTTTCTGCTAAGTCCTTCATTACATTAACTAGGTCATATGTACTGTATGACAGAACTGCCAAATTTTGCTTTAATTTGGGTGACAAAAAAAGCCGCGTGACAAGCTGCTCTTTTGGTTTTAAAACCATTTTTTGCAATCGTGCCATCGACTTTTCTCCTTCTAGCCAAAATTATTAATAGTATTTTTGTTCATTATACTACACCAATTAATCCTAAAACGATTGACAATATAAATATTCCCAACATAACCCAGTTAATATTAACTCTTTTACGTAAAAGATAAAAACATCCAACTGTAATCAAAAGTGGAACTAAGCCTTTAAATAATTGATCTAAGTATCCTTGTAGAGCAATTGGCTTTCCTTTACCAATACTTAATGCAATTGTAGTTTTAAACTTAACGTTCATTGCGGTCATACAGCCCATCATAAGTAATCCCAAGGTACTTGCAGCCTTAGTCAGAATTTGCATGCCACCACTCTCATATACACGCTGAATAAATGTTGAGCCTAGGCTATAACCTACATACGTTAAATAAAATGACAAGAAAACAGCTGGTATATTATAAATAAGTAGAAATAAAATTGGTCCCATAATCGAGCCCTGCATTGAAAGACCTATCCCAATGCTTGCTGCAATAACTCTAAGAATTCCTTGAAAAAAAGTATCTCCAATTCCAGATAATGGTCCCATCAGTGAAGTTTTTACGGCAGTGATCGATTGATCATCAAAGTCATCGCCTCGAAGACTCTTTTCTTTTTCCATTGATGCAACAATACCTAAAATTAAGTTTTCCGCATGAGGAGTACAATTATACCATTGTACATGCCTTGTTAAAGCTGCTTCCTTATCTTTTGTTGTCTTATAGAATTTGTTAATTGCCGGTAACATACAAAATGTAAACCCACTGGCATGGAATTTTGAGGGTCCCATTCGATCAGCATGCATCGCAAACGAACGTAGCGACATCGAATTTAACATTTTCTTTTCTTCTTTTGATAAATTTTCTGTTATTTTCATGCGAAAAAGTCCTCCTCTTCTTGTTGTTTTTGGTCTAAACTACTGTTTACTTTTGTTGTCATAGCAGATTTTTTCTTCTTTAAATCCAAAATATCTTTGTCACGAAATGCCATTACAACCACTATGGCAATACCAATACATGCAATTGCCACTGCTGGTAAATTCAAATAAATAGTTAATACAAATCCTAGCAAATAAAATACTGCTAGTTTATTATCCCACAATATTTTCATTAGCGTTGCGAATCCAACAGCCGGTAATAATCCACCTGCAGTATTTAATCCTGCCATTAAATTTTGAGGAATAAATTTGACTAGTGAGCTTATTGCAGAAGAGCCAGCATAAACGCCTATAAAAGTCATTACTGCATAAATCCCATAATAAATAAACCAGGATAAAAAATGAATGAAGATTAAGCCTTTTTGGTTATTAGTTGCTGCTAATTTATCCAAAATAGGTGCAAAAATAATCATGACACCATTTTTCAATGCTAATAAAACAAAAGCTGCTAAAACACCTATTGGTATAGTTAACGTAACTGCTGCCTTTTGACTAATATTCGTTGTTACCGCAAAAGTTACAGCTAATACTGTTGCAATAGCCGGCTCAGATGAAATTACACCACCAACATTTAGCGCTCCCATAAATACGGCTTCTAGGGTAGCCCCAATTGTTAAACCAAGTTTTAAATTTCCCAAAAATAGTCCTGCTACAGCGCCTATCACAATTGGACGATCAATATAACTATTGCCTGTTAAATAGCTTCCTGCATAACAAAGAAGCATAACTAACATAGCAATTAATGCTGCTTTTAACATTATTTTCTCCTCTCTTCTTTGAAAAATTAAGCTTTACCATTAATCAGCTGGGGAATTGTTAGCTTTTCAGAAGTAGGTAATCCTTGCGAAAATGTCTCAACATCAGATAAATTATCTAATTCCTTTAGCTTAATAATTTCATCAGGATTAAGTGCTATTGCCGAATTAAATCTAATAATCTTTGATTTATCAGTTTGATCAAATCTTCCCGCATTTGCTACATTGACTTGCTCCACTTGATCAACATTTCTTGCAATTTCATAAGCATCTTTAACACAATTAGTCACCACAAAAATTCTCATATTTTTTCCTCGTGGATCATTTAAAACACTAATAGAATCTTTAATACCACGAATCAATAATTTTTTATCACTAGGCATTGCCATTTTCATTGTCATTTGAGCAACATCATTTTCAGCTGCACCATCATTGGCAACTAAAATTGCAGAAGCATTCAATTCTCTACTCCATACAAGTGCTACTTGTCCATGAATCAATCTATCATCTACTCTAACCTGTACTATCATTATTACTTTTCCTCCTTTACTATTTGTAATAAATCCGGCATTCTGTCAATACAATAAGTTGGTTGATACGGGCGAATCTGTTCATAATTTTTTTGCGACCAAGTAACAAACACGCTGCGCGTATGAGCATTATTAGCAGATTCAATATCCTGCCAATTGTCACCAATCATCAAAGTTTCTTTAGGATTGGCGTTTATTTTTCGCATTGCAATTAATATTGGTTCGGCATCAGGTTTTCTCTTTTTGCATTCATCACCACCAATTACAACATCAAATACAGAAGTTAAATTAAATAAATTCAGCCCATGATTAACCATATACTTACGTTTCATCGAAACTACTCCCAAATGACATCCTAATTTTTTTAATTTCTGTAAAACTTCTTTAACATCTGGAAATAATCGAACACTTTGATCATGTCGTAAATCACTATATGTATTGTAGGTATATAATATTTCATCTTCTAACCCTGGATATAATTCACGATATACATCTATTAAGTGTCTTCCATTAAAGGGTTTAACTTCATCTACAGTAAAAGTGTGATCACCGTATTTATTAAGTGCATACATATTCGATTCATTAATCAAATCATTACTATTTAAAAGTGTTCCATCCCAATCAAATAAAATTGTCTTAATCATGATTTTTTCTAATTAAAAAAAGTCATCTTCTTTATTTTTATTTACTTTAACCTCTACTATTTTTAGTTGACTATCATTAATCATTTCTTGTAAGTTATGCATTGAAATATTACCTGTCGCTAATAATATTGATAAAACAATCGGTAAGTTCATTCCCGTAATTACATAAATATTTTTCTTACCTGAATTTATAACTTCTGACACAACTTTTTGATTAACACTTCCCCCATAAATATCAGTAAAAATAAATCCCTGATCATTTGCATCTATACTAGCTATAAAATCAATAATTTGACCTGTAAAGTCTGAATCATCAACATAAGCATCAATAACTCTAAGGTTCTTTTCCCTACCAGTTAAAATTTTAATAGAACTTCTAATACCACTAGCTAATTTACCATGTGATGCCAATAGAATTTTTTTCATCTTTTTCCTCCCTCTAACTTTCTTTTAGCAAAACATATGCCAACTAAATCATCGTTTTTATAGCTTTTATAGCTATTTAATTGTTGAACAAAGTGTTTAATTTAAATAATTGATTAAACACTATTGTTAACATACAAAAAATACTAAATTTTACTGATTCTTTCCGTAAAACTTAGTATTGAGTTTTATCTTAAATAAATTGACTAAACAACTCATATAAAATATTCATTTCTGAAGCCGTAATTCTAATGTTGTATTTTATTTCAATTGGTTGAAAAACACTATGAGTTATTTTGAAAAATTTTGCTTCTTTTTTAGACACAGATTTTTCCACACTAACTGATGAATTATGAAGCATTAGCCGTTCAATCATCAATGCGATATGCATATATAAATTAAGCTTGAATTTACCATCAAATTTCACTTTATAAAGCAATTCATATTTATTAATAATTGTTTCTACTTCACCAATAACTACATCAGGATTTAAAAAGCTTAATCTCTCAGCGATTCCCTCTTTAGAAAAGAAACGAACAATTTGATTATTAAAATTTATTATTTGTTCTGACGACAAATATGGAGTCAACCAATCACGTAATTTTTCTTCACCACTTGCATCCAGCAAATTATATAAATTCATATGTTTAAACTTCACATCTTTAGTAATATCAATTGTTGTCAACACAAAAAGCGTACGATCAAAATATGACCATTCCTTTCTCATGATTTTTTCTTTCAACGAATCATAACTAATTGCAATTATCTTAATATTGGCTGGCATAAATGGTCTAATTATTTCACTTACTTTTTCAGCAATTCCTAGCCCCGAAACGCATGAAACCAAAATATTAGGTAATTGAGAAAAGCCCTCATAATATTTTGCTTCAATTGCATAATCTTGGTCTGCTTTTTCAGCAATCTTTTTAAATGGTGTATTCTGTTTAATTTTAATCGCAACATCAAGTGCTGTCAGGGTAGTTAAATTATTGATTACTAACAAATCACCATCTAGATGTGAATTGATTTTAGAATAAAGCTGTTCTAATGAGCCCATATCTATCATTAACACAAAACCATTAGTTGTGTTGAAACTGTCTATTAATTTATTTGCCTCTTTAATAATAGAAGAAACATCAGCATCAATAGGCATATCAATCGCATCAAAAATATAATTTTCACATAAGGAATTAACGACGGTCTGAATACTAGTAGCAGTATTTTCTCCATGTGCAACCATTAAAGCGCGCAATTTGATATTTTCATCAACAAATTGACTTATTAAGATAGTAAAAATTATCACTAAAGAATTTTTGCTTATTTTATCCAATATTGGTAATTGTTGATAAAAAATATCTGCTATATGAAATGAACGTGATAACTTCTTTGAAAAAATTTTAGTTAAACTTTCTCTATCTATTTTCGTAATCTTAAAGTGGTTTTTATATAATATGAATATCAGTGGCTCAATTGATGTTGCCATATTTAATCCATACCTCTTTTGAATAATTTCTGAAAAAATACGTTGATGTTGTATATGAAGCCCCGTCTCAAATTCAATTTTATTATTTATACTATTTAAATTTTGAAGTTTTGTTTGACAAGCTCGTAACTTTTTTAATGAATAATTTTCTGCTAACCGATGAATTGATATTTTTAAATCATCTAATTCTATCGAAAAATCATATTGTGAAATAAATTTTATTTTTTCATTTGGATCAACTAAAATAGTTCCCCAATTATAATATTTAGGCAAATTATTCAAAGATAGATTAGAAACAGTTACATTAATTGTGGGCAAATTTAAATCACGATTATATGCCGATGCACAAGCAAGTTGAATAATATTCTTAATATATCCAATATTTCCTGCATGCTTTATTTGTAATAATGTAGAAACGACATGCTGATCGACACAGATACTTTTATTTATTTTTCTTGCTTCTTTATAAACAAGTAACTTCAATAATTCTAATCGCTCATCAATTGGTCGATCTATATAATCAGGTAATTTTATTTTTACTGGTATTCGCCTTAAAAATGTTGTCAATAAGACCTTATCTGGATTTTCCGTAGTTGCCATTATCAATCGAACATTAGTTTTTTCAGCATGAATATTATCACCTACTTTATAAAATTTACCTGTATCAATAAAACTAAACAATTTTTCTTGATTTTCACTACTTAAACGATGAACTTCATCTAAAAATAAGAATCCACCATTGGCTTGTTTTAAAAGCCCTTCAGTTTCTTCATTTGCCCCTGTAAAAGCGCCTTTCACATATCCAAACAAAGTACTAGAAATTAATTCTGGATTATCAGCATAATTAGCACAATTAAAAGTAATATATGGTGCACCAACTTTTTTAATTTGTTTGCTTATAGAATAACGATAAATTTTATTTGCCAAATAACTTTTGCCAACACCTGAATGACCTGTAATTAAAATATTTAATCCATTTGGAGGATATACTACTGCTGCTTTAACCTGATCAATGATATGTTTCATTGAGCCCTTATATCCTATAAAATCAGTAAAAACCTGAGAAAAATCAGGAGATAGATGCTCTGTTATTTCCCATTTTACAGGTCTACCCGCAATTTTCCTTACTTTATGTTCTTTTAATAACTTATTAAGATAGTGACTAACTACAGATCTAGATAATTTTAAATTCTCTGCTAATTGAAGAGTAGGAATAGCATGCTCAGAAGCTTGTTTTGCTAATTCATCATAAACTCGTTTTTCTGCTATACTCATAAAATTCCTCAATCCATACTTTTATTTCAAAAAAACCTGATCAAATTGATCAGGTTTTGCACAAATAATCTTGATAATAGTTGCATCTATAGAAAAAATGTTATATGGTCAAAGTGGTCAAACTTTGTAAGAAGGGCACTTTTTAGTCGCCCTTTTTATTTTGGGCTGTTTTTTTGTTATAAAGTGCTTTACCAGCTTTAACATCTTCCCAAGTACCAATTTTTGTACCTTCGGAATAATATCCGTCTAGGACACCGATTTTTTGAAATACAGTTTGCTTATATGCAACCTTAGCATTATATTCAGTAATATCTACGTCAGCTAAAGACTTATGTAACGCAGTTAGCGGATCCATATCCTTTCCACCCGATGTAAACAAAGTACCATGTGAGTTTAGGATAAAACCATTTCGTAAAGCTTTTGAACCTAGTTTTTTAATTTCTCCCGCAACATACTGCGCCAATTCTTCTGTACACATTGGATGCCAATCTAGTGTTCTTATTTCTTTCAACTTTTGCGTAGCTTCTGTAACATTAGGCATATTCAAACCACTTGTACCCCAAAACATACATTGATCAGCATGAGAATGAAAGACACATTTAATATCTGGATTAGTATCATAAATTGCTTCGTGCATATTAATTTCACGAGTTACCTTACCATTTCCAGAAATAACTTTACGAGTATGTGGTTCAATTACTAAAATTTGATCAGCATTTAAATAGCCCATATATGCTTCTGACATCATTGTTGGTGTCATTACATAGTAATCTTTACCAGCTTCGTCTTGAACTTTAATACTAATATTTCCACCGACAATATTAGTATCACGACGTTCCATTACTTCTCGAACTACTTTTGCTAAATCTTCACGTTCATATTCAAAAGGAATTCTTCCTGCAGGATATTTCATAAATTATTTTTCCTCCTTATATTATTTTTAGTAGACCAACGCTTTTTAATAAAAAGGGTATCACTTCCCTTCTTATTAATTAGTAATCCTAAAATAATAACGAAGATATTTAGCCAATAGGTCTTAGTTATAAGAGCTAGACTGAATAATCCGAAAGCTAGAAAAGATAAACATGTCCAAAAAAACTTTTTATTTGAAATGTTTTTCATTAATCTATACCTATTCGGCTTTAGCTGCTTTCTTATACTTTAAGGCAGGAATTGGATTTTTCTTAAATGAGCGATACAGTAACCAGAACAAAGCCATCAATACTACTAAAGCAATGATTGCCCATATATTACCGCGACCAGCCCAAGCCATTGCCCATCTCAATTCAGGAGCTTCAATTGAACTCCACGAAACTTGAGAACCAGCTGGAACTTTAATAGTAGTACTCGATTTTGCTAATTTAGTAAAGATATTTGCAAAATATGATGCTCCATATAAGAAGACTGGTTCATAAATCACACCCAAAACCAACATTCTTAATAGATTACCACCGGTAAGCAGTAAGCCACCAACACCAATACAATAATTAATTACACCAGCAATTGGTAGAATAGTATTACCCGGCAAAACTGCAGCGTAGATAATCGAAACTGGAATCATTAGTACCATTGTTACCCATAATTCAGTACTTTGACCCAGAATTGGCCAGTCTAATCCAATTGAGAATGTTCTACCTTTAACGTGTTTCTTCATGAAGTCACTCATAGTAGATCCAAATGGTGTTAGTGCATCCATAAAGAATTTAGCCATAACTGGAAAGATCGCCATTACAGCTCCAACAGTAACCGCTAAATTCAGAGCATCACCCAAACTATAGCGACCAGCCAAAGCTAGCAAAAGTCCAATTATTGAGCCCATTACAACTGGTTCACTAAAAACACCAATTTTTCTCTTTAAAGCTGTAGCATCCCATTCACGATTAAAAATCGGAATGTAATCCATCAATTTATTAATAGGCGACATAATGATAGCAGTAAAAGCCTCAATGTGTGTTACAGTAACACCTTCATAGCCTAACATATTAGCTATTTCTTTACTCCACATGTCACCAAGCTTCAAACAAATCACTACTTGAATTGCACCACAGATAAAGCCCCAAATTAAACTACCAGAAATTTGGTAAACCATGTAGCCGGTTAAAGCAACTCCCCAAACATTCCACATATCTGCATTCATCGTGTCTGTCAGTTTTGCCAGAAGCATAATTATATTCACAACAATTTCCACTGCAAAGAAAAGAAAAGCTAATGTCCAACTCCATGTAATTGAAGCTGCACCAGTCCAGCCAAAATCTACTGCAGGTAAATTAATTCCAGTATATTTAGCTAAAGCTTTAGCAGCAGGACTAACAGTTTGAGTCAATTGATTTATTGCCATTGACATACCAATAAATCCAGTTCCTAGATAAAGTCCAGAGGTTACAGCCTTAGAAGGCTTCATTCCAAATATTAGTCCCAAAATCATAATTAAAATTGGAATTAATACTTGAGCTCCAACGCTTAAAATTCCTTGAACTATCGCGTTCCAGTCCATTCAAATCATCTCCTATACGATTTGTTATTTTGCCTGTTTAACAATATCAGCTACTTTTTGATTAGCTTCATCTTGTCCCATACCGGTTAGCCATGGTAAACCTACCATACCAACAACGTTGTTTTGATCAAGTGCTTCTTGAAGTTCCCCATCAGCTGGAGCAATGCCAACATAAATAATGACATTAGCATCATTTTCAACAGATCCTTTGGCTTCTGCAACAGGCTCTGGCGTAGCTTTAGCAATTTGATCTAATCCTTGGTCTGCTAAAAAATCATTAATTTTATTAGCGACTTGAGGACTAGTAGCAACGCCCGTTCCACAACAAACTAAAATAGTTTTCATTTTGATAATCCCTCAAACTTTCTTTCAACTAACTGAAGCATCTTTTCAGTAGTACTTATTCCTTTAAATTGCCCAACAAAGTTTTCATCTTGAAAAGCTGAAATTATTTGAGATAGCAATTCAGGTTGCTTTTTGCCATTCTTTAGACCCAAAAATAAAAAATCACTAGCTGTAATTTCAGCATTATCACCCATTTGTCTTAATTTTAATGGTTGAGTAGTTCTCGCAATATATATAAATGGTCGTTTGACATATTGTGGATCCACATGTGGCAATGCTAAGGATATTTTCGGGAACTTTAATCCAGTCGGATAAGAGAGCTCCCTCTTCTCAAGACTCGTAATATAACCTAAGTTTGCATACTCCAAATTGATGGCTCTTAACCCCACTAAATCAAATAACTGCTCTTCACTAGACACAGAAACATTTAAATCAATTAAATTTTCGTAAAACAATACTTAAACCTCCTTTCTTATTCTGTATACGTTTTCAATATAATACCTAAGTTGAACATTGTCAACCTAAATTTAACAAAGATAAACACAGAATTACTTTTATTGTTCAAGAATGTTTGCTATACTATGTGTGTAATATAATTCTAGTATGAAGAAGTGATTTTGTGAGTTTACAAGAAAAAAGATTAACAGAGATTAACAATATTCTAAGTAAAACAGGGTTTATGACAACTGTTGATATTGCAAAAAATTTACAAGTTTCACCAATGACTATCAGACGTGATCTTAAGCGCTTAGAAGAACAGGGAAAAATAACCAGGATTTATGGTGGTGCTCAAAGCAATAATCAGACAGAATCAACAACAAACGAAAAATTAAAGAAAAATATTGTTGAAAAAAAAGAAATTGCCAAATTATTAGCAAATGAAATTACTAATAACTCAACAATTTTTTTAGGTGCGGGGACTACTTTATTAATGGCAGTACCTCTATTAATACCGAAGAATTTGACTTTTGTAACTAACAGTCTACCAGCTTTTAATGAAATAAATAAAAGTGACTGCCGTTTATTACTTACCGGTGGTGAATTACACAGAAATACCGAAGAATTCTTGGGAGAAAAAGCTGAAAATATTTTTAATGGTCTTAATTTAGATTATGCATTATGTTCTACCAATGGAATCAGTGAAAATCGTGTTACAACAAGCACAATACCTGAAGGCAACATTCAAAATATTGCCATTGCTCATTCTGAAAAATCATTTGTTGTAGCGGATCATACTAAATTAGATCATTCAGATATTATAACTTTTCAAAAACTAGATAAATTTGATTGTTTGGTAACAGATCCAGAAATTGAAAATGAAAAAGTTAAGAAATATTCAAAATATATTAAAATGATTTACTAATAATTTAGAATAGGAATAGATAATGGATATTACAATTACAGTCAACCCATCCGTTGACCGTCTATACCAACTCAAAGAGTTAAAAGTAGGCTCACTTAATCGAGTCAATTTAATAAAAAAGATGGTTGGTGGTAAAGGAATTAATGCTGCTCGTGTTGCATCTAATCTTGGTGCAAAAACTGCAGCAACAGGTTTTTTAGCAGGTTACAACGGTCAATATATTGAAGATCAAGCACGTGAAGATCAATATACTGCTGATTTTATTAAGATTACTGGTAACACCCGCAATTGCTACACAATAATTCAACAAAATAATAAAAAAACAGAAATTAATGAACATGGAGACTATTTATCTTCATTAAACTTTACACATTTACTCAATAAATTAAAATCATTAATAGGCAATAACAAAATTTCAGCAATTTCTTTAAATGGCAGTTTACCTCCTACTCAAATTACTAATTTTTATACACGAATTATTAGTCTAATTAGAACATTAGACCCAAAGATAAAAATCATTTTGGACACTTCCGGTAAAGCTTTAACAGAAGTATTAAAAAGCAACTTGTTGCCTGACTTTATTAAACCTAATGAACAAGAAATTGCAGATCTTCTTTCAACTACAGTAACTTATGATTGTTACGCTTTAAAAGAGGAAATCACTCAAAGCAATCTAAATAAAATTCAAAATATTATTGTTTCATTAGGTGACAAAGGTGCATTAGTTAAACATCATGAGCATTTCTTTCAAGTTAAGTTTAATCCAGTAAAGGTAGTAAACACTGAAGGATCTGGTGACTCAGTTGTCGGTGGATTATTATATGCATTAGACAAACAGCTTGATTTCGAATCTGCTATCCGTTGGGCAATTGCTTCAGGAACAGCAAACGCTATGGAGACAAAAACAGGCTTTGTTCAAAAAAATAATGTTAAAGAAATAATGAAAACCATTGAATTGGTTCCCATCAAATAAAATAAAAACTTCAGTAGATTTAAATGTCTACTGAAGTTTTTATTTTATTTATAATATTAGTTTTATTCAATATCACATAAGTTAACGCCATACATTGTAGCTAAGTCGCGAACTTGTTCCTCAGTAGCTGCAAATGACATTACAGTATGGTGACCACCACCAGCATGAATCCACTTAGTGGCACCTTCTTTAAGGCCAGGTTTTGGTGTCCACATTTGCTTAGCAACAGGTAAGTGTGGTGTCTCCTCAGCTTTATGACCAATTACTGGATAAGTAACAATCTTGAAGTTATCACGGAAGTCAGCCAAAGTTACATCAACAGCGTCGCCTTCACCACCGGAGAATACCAAACGTGCAGGATCATCCTTACCACCAATGTCTAATGGGTGAACTTCAACCCGTGGCTTTTCAGAAGCAATTGATGGGTCAACTTCAAGCATGTGTGAACCTAAAATAGCTTCATGACCCTTACGCAAATCAAGAGTATAGTCTTCCATAAATGCAGTTCTCTTGTTGTGTGTCATAATCTTGAAGATCCGCAACAATCCGGCAGTCTTCCAGTCACCTTCACCAGCAAAGCCATAGCCATCACGCATCATCAATTGAGCTGACAAACCTTCCAATTGTTTCATTCCGTGCAAGTCTTCAAAGTTTGACGTAAATGCGGTATAACCACCACGTTCAAGGAAACGTTTTAGAGCAATATATTGTCTTAATTGATAGCGAACAGTATCTTCATAAGCTTTTGCATCCATATCACCCTGAACCATAATGTAGCGCGACTTCAGGTCAGCATATTCGTCATCAATTTCAGATTCTTTAACTTTATCCATTTCATCAATTAAGTCACCAACAGGATAGTAATCAACTGTCCAACCTAATTGAATTTGTGCTTGAACCTTGTCACCTTCTGTAACGGCAACATTCCGCATCGTATCACCAAAACGACAAATCTTAGTCTTAAATGATTCGTCATAAGCAACGGCAACATCTTCCCAGTCAGCAATTTGCTTTACAACTTCTGGATCTTGCCAGTGACCATAAACAACCTTATTATGCATATTCAAGCGAGCGTTAATATAGCCATATTCCCGGTCACCGTGAGCACTTTGATTCAAGTTCATGTAGTCAAAGTCCATTGTTTCGTAAGGGATGTAATTTAAGTATTGTGTAGCAAAGTGCAGCAGTGGCTTTTGCAATAATTGTGAACCACGAATCCAATTCTTAGCTGGTGAGAAAGTATGCATCCAGGTAATTACACCGGCAACATTGTCATCGTAATTAGCTTCTTTCATAAACTTAGTAATTTCATCAGCAGTTGTCAAAACTTCTTTAAACACAATTTTATATGGTAAATTGCCATTTTCATTTAGACTAGCAACAATTTTTTTAGAATCTTCTGCAACTTGATTTAAAGCTTCTTCACCGTAAAGGTGTTGACTCCCAGCAGCAAACCAGAATTCATATTTTGGAATAGATAACATAATAATTTCTCCTTTGAAATAAAAACACGCTTTTAAACTACTACAATTTTTAATCCATCGTTACTCAGCTTGACATCACTTCCCAGTTCTCTTTGCATGTGTCTGCGATTGTGCGTTGTTTTGACCATAATAGGCATTCTTACCATGCTTGCGATAATAATGCTTATCCAGCAAATATTGTGGTAATTCGCTATTAGCTCGAGTTAGTTGCAAAGTGTGATAGTCTTCCTCAGCTACAACTTCTAGCACCTTAGCGTTATATACCGCCTTTTTTGGCGTTTCGCCCCAGCAGAATGGACCATGTTGGCTAACCAATGCTCCTGGAGTTGCCTCATAATCTAAACCACGCTCTTTGAACGTCCTCACAATTGCTTGACCTGTATAACCTTCATAATCTTCCTCAATTTCAGCCTTAGTTAAAGCATCAGCTGCTGGAATTGCATTATAAAAAGTATCGGCATGTGTTGTATTCATTGCAGGAATATCCATTTTGGCTGCCGCAAAAGACACGGCCCAAGGCGAATGTGTATGGACAATGCCGCCAATCTTAGGAAAGGCATTGTACAAAACAGTATGCGTTGGCGTATCACTTGATGGGTTCATCGAGCCTTCAACTACCTCGCCTTTAAGGTTAACCACTACCATATCGTCGGGTTTCATTTGCTCGTATTCCACACCGGAAGGTTTGATAACAAATAACCCACTGTCGCGGTCAATTCCGGACACATTACCCCAAGTAAAGGTAACCAAATCTAGCTTAGGCAGTTGCATGTTAGCTTCATAAACTTCTTTTTTCAGTTGCTCTAACATTCTATTCTTCCTCGTCCTTTAATATTTCTGCCTGGTTTTCAAGTTGCAGCGCTAATTCATAGCGATCAATGTACTTTTGGGCACCCTTGACACCTTCAGGCTCTGGACTTAAACTCATCATTTCTGAATCAACAAAAACTTGACTGTCTAGATAATCTGCTAATGCTATCGACTCATGTTGTGCAGCGTATTGCGCAAGCACTGCCATACCCCAAGGGCCACCAACACTGGCATTAAGCATGACAGAAATTGGCAAATTCAAGATATTTGACAACACCTGCTGCCCAACTACCGGAGTTTTAAATAAGCCACCTTGTGCAATCATGACATCTGTTTTGACATTTTCTTCATTTGTCAAAACATCCATCCCAATCTTAAGCGGCGCATAAGCCGAATAAAGTTGTGCCAGCATAAAGTTTGCTAACGTAAATTTACTGTTAGGAGTTCTAACCAGCATTGGCCTACCTTCATCGGTATTAGTTACTGGCTCACCAGAGAAGTAACTATAATTGACCATGCCGCCAGCATCTGGATCTGACTTAGTCGCATCTAAGAACAAAGTACTGTACAGTTCATCCGCAGATAAATTCTTACCTAATCGCCCAGCAAATTCCTTAAAAATTTCTGCCCAAGCATTAATATCAGAAGAACAATTATTAACGTGAACCATTGCTACTGGTAAGCCATCTGGAGTTGCCACAATGTCAATATCGCGGTGAACTTTTTTGAGAGGTTTATCCAAAACTACCATTGAAAATTCAGAAGTACCAACAGAAATATTACCAGTTCTAAGCCGAACGCTATTAGTACTAATCATACCGGTACCAGCGTCACCTTCAGGTGGTGCCATTACACTGCCACTTTGCAGCGTTCCAGTTGGATCAAGCAACTTAGCACCCTGCTCGGTTAAATGACCAGCTACTTGTCCCGCAGTTAAGACCTTAGGTAAAATATCTCTAATTTTCCACGGGTATTTCTTAACTTGTGGCAAGTTACTAAATTGTTCCAGCATCTTAGAATTAAAGTCCCCTGTCTGGTCAACTGGGAACATCCCTGACGCATCACCAATGCCGATGTTTTTTTCACCAGATAATTGCCAATGAACATATCCTGCTAAGGTTGTCATATATGCAATATCCTTAACATGCTCTTCATTATGTAGAATTGCGTGATATAAGTGTGCGATACTCCAGCGAAGTGGAATATTGAAATTAAACAACTTTGTCAATTCGCCAGCCGCATCACCAGTAATCGTGTTGCGCCAAGTTCTAAAAGGTACTAACAATTGATCATTTTTATCAAATGCTAGATAACCATGCATCATTGCACTAACACCAATTGCCCCAATTTTTTCAATTTTGACATGATATTTACTGCTAACGTTTGCTGCTAACTGCTGATAGCTTAATCTCAAGCCAGTCCAAATTTCTTCCTTTGAATATGTCCAAATTCCGTTCTTCAAACTGTTTTCCCATTGAAAAGTACCTGTCGCAAGCGGATTAAACTTACTATCAATTAATACTGCCTTAATTTGCGTTGAACCAAATTCAATTCCCAAAGCAGTCTTACCTGACCGAATTAATTCAGCGGTATCCGTGATATTCATATTTTCATCTCCCAACTACTTTGCTTCTTTTAAGCCATGATTCATTCCTTCTTCTTCAATTTCCTCTAAAGTATGACCCTTAGTTTCAGGAACAAAGAAGCGAACAAATAAGACACCTAAAATACAAATAACACCAAAAATTCCAAAGACCATTTCTTGTGACATTGAAGCAGTCATCATTGGAAATAGTAGACCAACAGCCCAAGAACCAATCCAGTTTAATGAAGATGCTAATCCAGAAGCACGTCCTCTAATTGCAAGTGGGAAAATTTCTCCTACCAGTACCCAGGTTAATGGTGCCCAAGTGAATGAATAAAATGCAACATAGATACATAAGAACACAACAATCATCATTGGATTAGTATGCGGCGCAATACTATTAATTACGGATGGTAATAAAAATGAAAGACCCATAATTGTTCCGCCAAGCATTAATAATGAACGACGCTTAAACTTTTCTGCAATCGCAATGTAAACAAGCGATCCCGTAACCAAAATAACACCTTGAATAATTGGCCACATTAGTGCTGAACTAGCTGCACTGCCAGTAGCCTTTTGCACGATTAAAGGAATGTAATAAAAGATAGCATTCGCACCCTGAAATTGTTGAAAGGCTGCTACACCAACACCAGCGATAACCAGATAGCGATATTTGCTGCTAAATAGTGATCCCCACGTGGTCTTTTCTGATGCTGAATTTTCTTTTGCAGAAGCTGACTTTATCTCAAGGATTTCGTCATCAATTTCCTTGTCACTTTTTCTGATATATGAAAGTACTTCACGAGCTTCGTCTTCTTTACCATTCTTAATTAAAAACCGTGGTGATTCTGGTAATTTGACAACACCCAAAAATAGAATAATTGCTGGTACAGCTGCTAGCCCTAACATCAGTCGCCAATTCCACGGAGTTGGTACACCTTTCAAGATAAAGTCCATAATATAAGAAAGCAGCATTCCTGAAGTAATCATCGTCTGATTTAATCCAGATAAACTACCACGAGCATTAGCAGGTGCCATCTCTGACATGTATGCTGGTACTAAGGCTGAAGCTGCCCCTACAGCAAGTCCTAGTAATATTCGAATAATAATTAAATACATGGAACCATTATGTGGTGCAACCATCGATAAAATTGAAAACAACGCAAAGATGATTGCTGAAACTAGAATCATTTTTCTTCTACCAAATTTATCGGAAAGTTGTCCGGCGGCAGCACCACCAAAAATAGCACCAAACATCACAGCGGAAGTAATCCAGCCAACAATTGATGCATTAGTTAAGTTCCAATCATTTTGTAAGAATGGCAAAGCACCTGTCATAACGCCAATATCATAGCCAAACAAAATACCGCCAAATGATCCAAAGAAGTAAATAAAACTACTTGGTATTTTCTTTTTTTCTTGTACCACTTGAAAAATCCCCCTTATTAATATTCTATCCATTTCTTGTAAGCATTTTCATTATAGAACATTTATTTTGATATTCAACCTTTATAAAAATTCATTCGAATGATTTTTGGCATAAAAAAAGACAAAAAAGTGGCTTAAATTCAACAAAAATTGCATCACCGATTTTTTATTTATTTTTTTCTGGGTCATTTACACACACTTTATCAGTTGGTATCTGTGATATAATGATTGATATTATCTGCATACATGCTTTCTATGTTTCTTTTTTTAAAAAACACGATAAATAATAATCAAATAAATTCATGGAGGAACCTCAGATGAAGAGTGATTATCTTGCAATTAAAGAGACTCTTAAAAATGAAATAACTTTTGGTGATTATAAGGTTAACCAAAAGTTACCCACAGAAAATGATTTAATTAAACAGTTTGGTAAATCACGTTATGCTGTTCGTAAAGCATTATCTGAATTGCAAGATGAGCATTTGATCTACAAGGTTCAGGGTAGCGGCATGTTTATCCAAGATTGGAATAAAAAATGGCAGGTTAATCCCGAAAGTAAGACAATTGGATTGATCTGTACTCATATCGCAGACTATATTTTCCCCAAGATAATCTCACAGATTGATACTGAAATCAGTACAAAAGAATACTCCCTTCTCATCGCTAACACGCATAATCACCCCAAAAAAGAACGTGAAAGCTTAATTAAAATGCTTGATTCACAAGTAGCAGGGCTAATTGTTGAACCAAGCGAAAGTGCTAAGCCTAGTCCTAATCTCGACATCTATAAACGAGTCGCTAAGAGTAAAATTCCACTCTTGTTCATTAATGCTGAATACCCTAAGTTAAATTTTCCATCAATCACAAATGATGATGAAGCAGCAGAAACAGAACTCATCAAATACCTACTTAGTATGGGACATCAGCGAATACTAGGAATATTTCAGGTAGATGATCTTCAAGGTGTACACCGAATGAACGGCTTCATGAAAGCTTACCAGGAGACCAGCTCGAATCTCTCTAACAGCAGTATTATCATGTATAATTCTCATGATCCTTTTCAAACAATCAGTAAAAAAATAGCCTTTTACCTAAAAGATGGTCAAAGACCGACGGCAATCGCTTGCTACAACGACAGCTTGGCATTATTAGTCTTAGATATGCTCAAAAAAATGCAGTTGAAAGTCCCAGAAGATATTTCACTAGTTGGCTTTGATGATTTTGACTCAGCCGCATACTTAACTCCCAGCTTGACAACTATGAATTACGAGCGAACCTCTGTTGGTAAAGAGGCTGGCCAAGGTATTTTGAAATTGATTCAAGGTAAAAAACTTAATTCCATTGTTCATCATCCTAAATTAAAAGTAAGAGCTTCTGTTGCTGCACCTAAAGAAAAATAAATCAACCAAAAAAACGTATGGTCTTATGCCATACGTTTTTTATCGCTATTTTAAATTATTATTTAGCTTTTTCAAGTGAATCCTTAACGGCTTCTTTAATCGCCTTACTTGTTTGTGAAGCACCAGATACCGCATCAACGTCATAAGTGTTAGCTGCAATCATTTTCTTAGGAAGTTCTTGAACTGCCTTCAGTCCATAATCATCGCTCTCAGTTTGCTTCAATACTTCAATATCGGCAATCTTACCATCATCGCTAAGCGTGGTCCGAACAACTACGCCATCGCCCATTCCTTGATTACTGTAGCCAAGGTATTGGTTTTTACTAGTTGAATACTTTTGATGATCTTCATCACTAGTTGCATCAAAGTTAGGATTAATACTTACATCATTTAAGTTAATCCCACCTGAAACTGGCAATTCTTGCTTAACAGCTGCCGCATTTTCACCAGCAATCTTACCAGAGATCAGACAGTCAGCTACATTACCACCAGTAGTATATTTATTAACAAATGGTGCGCCCAATTCACCTGCTTCATACAAGTGCGGAATAGGTTGGTTATCAGGATCAAGTACTTGGGCATGATCATCACGCCGTCCCCCACCTTGTGTATTTAGCATATTTTGTCTTAAAGCAATGGCATAATATGGGCCATTCTCACTAAATTTGCGTAAAGTTTCAGGTTCGCGATGAAAGGCGTAATCCTTTCCTTGCTCAGCCATAAAATTAAACTCTGCAATGGTATTAGTAAGTGTCTCTGGTTTTTTACCAATCTTTTGCGCTAATTCAGTTATCGATGATGCCTTAATCGCTTTTTCCAAGAAACCTGGAACTTTCAAGCCATCGTCTGGTTCATTCTTGAGTTCATCGTATTTTTGTTGGTCAAAAATCATGTACGGATGGTTTTGGTTCAACGGCACAACCCAATCACCATGATTATAAATATGACCATGACGGTTCATCTCTGCTTCGTTAAAGTAACGCGTACCGTCATCACCAACAACAATTACACTACCAGTGGAGCTTTCTTGCCAAAAGACATTCAGAGCGTACGTTGAACGCGCACCTTCTTCTTGTCTTAATGACAACCCGTGGAATTGCCCCAGTGACTCAAATGAACGCATATTCCATAATTGTGCGTTTACTTCTTCGAGCATCTTAATGCCGTCACCCTTGTTGTACAAAGTACCAATTGGTGACAAGTAAGAGGATTGCAAGAAGCCTTGAATCATATCTTTATTATTTTCAAAACCACCAACAGCTAAAACAACCCCATTGTTCACTTTAATATTGCGCAAAACGTGGTCACGCTCAATTTGCACACCAATCACCGTTTTAGTAGCACCATCTTGAATCAAATGCTTGGCAGGTGAAGCATACCAAACGTCAATTTTATCGGATCGGTCTAAAACTTTTTGCCGTAAAATCTTCCACAGCGCTGCATCATCAACACCACTATGTACTAAATAGGCATCATAAGAATCAGCATCAAGTAATTCTGGATATTCTGTCACATAAGCAGTTGACGGCGTATTAGCCAGCAGCTTTTTCATGCTAACAGGTTCAACGTCTAAATATTTTCTAAAGTAATCGCCCATGTTAGCCATGCCTTCAATTAAAGCATTGAAAACTTTTTTGTCAGGCTTTAATGGTGCCGCAAGATGTTCGTGATAATTTTTCAAGCCTTCAAAGTCAGTCCCGGCACCGACCATTTGACCTGAATACCTTGTATTACCACCTTCATGTCCTTCTGGAGCACTGTCTACTAATAAAACTTTTGCGCCATTATCTGCCGCAAACCTTGCTGCAGTAGCACCAGCACCACCGAATCCTAGAACGGCAACATCATAAACTGCATCCCATTGAAATTTTTGATTATTAACCATAAGTAAACCTCCTATCAGTAATTTCTTGTTCACGCTTTCATTAAATACTATAATTGGTAATATGTGAAATACTTAATTATTAAAATCAATATTACAAAATAGGCATAGGTAAATATTAATGAACAATCGCTTATTAATTTTTCTGGAAACATTAGAAAACAGCAATTCAATTTCGGAAGCCGCGCAAAAATTATACTTGAGTCAGCCCTATCTTAGCCGTGTCATTAAAAAGTATGAGCAAAAATACAATGTTATTTTAGTTAAACGCGACACTAAACCAATCAAATTAACGCCAGCAGCACATCTATTAATTAAATATTTACGGAAAAACTTGCAGCTGCAACATCAATTAAAAGTAAAAATGAAGCAGTATGAAAAGAATTCTTTTCCCACCTTACAAATGGGAATTACGCCGCCATTAGGTGAAAAATTCAACTTAGTCGTATTGCCGCAATTATTTGCAAAATTTCCTAACCTGCAAACCAAAACTTTCGAATTAAGCACGGCAGATGCCGAAAAAGCCTTTCAGGATGGGCAATTAGATCTTTTTGTCGGCAATACGATTCTCTTACCAAATGTTAAAAATGAAAGCTTATACACTTCTGCACAAGTTTTGGTTCTAGGCCGGTACTCACATTTGTATGAAGCTGGTAAACGTGAAATCAAGCTGACAGCTCAGGATTTAAATAAAATCAATCACGAAAAATTTATCGTGACTGATGGCGAGCGCGGCTACCAGGCAATTATCAACAACTACTTTAGCAATATTGGCCTAGAATTTTATCCCACGATCCACGTTCGTGACTCTACAACAGCACTTAAATTAGCTGAACTAGGATTAGGAAACATGACAACCAGTATCGAAGCTGTCAACGAGCAAAAGCTATCCAATATCAACTATGTCCGTCTGCCTAGAAATGAAATTAACGTTAATTTTTCTATTTCCACAATTAAGTCGCAACCAAGGCTCACAGATGAAATTAAATATGCAACGCAAATTCTAAAAACAGATTTTGTTGATAAAATTATTTAATATCACAAAAAAGCCATGACTTCTTCACAGTCATGGCTTTTTAAGCATGTATTTATGTAAGAAAAAATGGCGATATTATAAATTATTAATTTGCTCTTCCAAGCTTAGAACCTCTAAGATATCCGTTGCACATTCAGCTCCCTTATTGCCAGATTTTCCACCAGCACGATCAGTTGCTTGAGCAACAGTGTCGGTCATCAAGACGCCGAACATTACTGGTACTGGACCATTAGCAGTGGCTGCTGCTAATTGTGACGCTGTACCTTCACAAACATAAGTGTAGTGGTCGGTTTCACCGCGAATAACTGCGCCCAAAGCGATAATGCCATCAACCTTACCACTTTTAGCCAAACAGTTAACAGTCCGCGAAATTTCATATGCCCCTGGCACATGAACAACAACAATGTTGTCACTAGGTACACCAGACATCTTCAATTGTTCTAAAGCGCCGCTAAGTAAGCGATCGGTCACAACGCCATTAAATTTGGCAACCACAATTCCAATTCTTTTATCTTGCTGTGCCACTAATTTTCCTGTCAGTTCTTTCATTTTAGTCTACCTCATTTAAAATATGGTTCATTTCGTGCTTTTTAGTGCTCAAGTATTGTCTGTTTTCCTCAGTGAGTCCAACTTCCATTGGAATCCGTTCCACTACCTGCACGCCAAAGTTTTCTAACTGGTCAACCTTATCTGGATTGTTGGTCATTAACTTAACTTCTGTGATGCCTTTTTGGCGTAAAATTTCGCCGGCAACATTATAGCGACGCGCATCAACCGGCAAACCTAATTGCTGGTTGGCTTCTACAGTATTCATACCTTCATCCTGCAATTTATATGCGCGCAACTTGTTTTCCAGACCAATTCCGCGGCCTTCTTGACGCAGATACAGCACGGCACCCGAACCATTTTCTTCAATTTTGGTCAAAGCTTCTGCCAGTTGAGCACCGCAATCACAGCGCTTAGAGCCAAAAACATCCCCAGTCAAACATTCACTGTGCAGCCGCAATAAGAGTGGCTCACCCGGTTTAATGTCACCTTTACTAATTAACAATGTTGGCTGCTTGTCTGGGTGCTTACTGTCTCTAAAGCCTTCAAGTTGGAAATGACCATATTTAGTTGGAAAATCAACTTTAGTGATGGATTCAATTGCCAAATCTTTATTTTCTTGCCGTTTACGGTACTCAATTAATTCCTCAATTGTTAGGTAAGGAATGCCTAAGCCTTCTGCCAATGCCTTTAAGTCCTTGCGGCGAGCCATCGTACCGTCTTTTTTAATGCATTCACAGATAAATCCAACTGGAGCCACTCCAGCTAAACGAGCTAAGTCAAGTGCGGCTTCAGTATGACCAGTCCGCTCTAAAACGCCACCTTCTTTGGCAACCAACGGAAAAACATGGCCAGGATGATAAAAGTCATCCCACTGACTATTAGGGTCTGCCAATTTTTTAATTGTTTTAGCCCGATCAAACGCGGAAATTCCCGTTGTCGTCTCGGTTGAGTCAACACTAAGAGTAAAGGCTGTGCCGAAAGTATCATTTGAGCCCGTTTCAAGTGGACTTAATTGCAAGCGGTCAGCGTACGCCTTACTCATCGGTACACATAACAAACCGCGAGCTTTAGAAATCATGGTGTTAACCATTTGCGGGGTTACCTTTTCTGCCAAACCGATCATGTCACCCTCAGATTCACGCTGTGGTGAATCTGCCACAATAACCAAGCCGCCGTTTCTCATATGATCAAGAATTTTGGCCATTTTTTCGTTTAGTTCGTCCTTCATTTTTATCCTCCTAAAATTCTTTTTTCCATGCCTGAATCTGCTTAACTGCGTAACGACCAATCATATCAACTTCGATATTAACGTGATCGCCAACTTGGCAATTAGCTAACGTGGTATTGGCAATAGTAAACGGAATTAGACTAACGCCAAAGACGTCGTTTTCTGCCATTGTGACTGTCAAACTAATACCATCAATTGCGATTGAGCCTTTTTCAACAATATACGGATCATACTTATGGGGCACTTGGAAGCGCAGCTCGATTGAATTTTCCGTTTCCGTACGCTTAATTAGTTCCGCCGTTGTATCAATATGACCAGCAACAATATGACCGTCAAGTGTGCTGTCGACACTAACCGATGGTTCCAAATTGACTAAACTGCCATTAGTAAGGTTGCCTAAGTTTGTTCGCTTCATTGTTTCTGGCATTACATCGACCGTAAACTCATCATTATCCCAAGCAGTAACCGTCAGACAAATGCCGTTGACCGCAATACTTGCACCAAGTGGCAGATTTTTTTGTGCCATTTTAGCTGAAGTAATGCCTAACTTGGCATGTTTTTCTGTAATATCTAAGCGCGTAATTTTACCCGTGCCTTGAATTATTCCTGTAAACATTTATCCTCTCTCCTTGCGCAAATACGCACATCTTGACCCAATTGTTGGACATTAAGAAGTTGATATTGCAATTTGTCACTTAAAGCTGGGCCAACTGCTGCTGGTAACCCGGTACCACCCAAAACTTGCGGAGCAACATAAGCAATAATTTCATCTGCTAGGTCAGCGGCAATAAATTCAGCTTGAATCTGACTGCCACCTTCAACCAGTAGTGACTGGATTTCACGCTGCGCAAGTAACGCCACAATTTTTTCTGGTGTCCATTTTTCAGCTGTCATACATTCAACATTTTCGCCTATTTTTTTAGTTAATGGCTGTTCACTAAGCAGCCAAATCTGTCCCGGTAATTGAAACAATTGCTTAGTAAAATCAAGTCGATTGGCATCCCGCGTGACTACAATCCTAATTGGCGGAATCGGCAAATTCTTGATCCTTACCGTTAATTGCGGATTGTCAATGCGTAATGTGTTAGCACCAATTAAAATCGCTTGATTACGGCACCGCAGTTTTTGGACATCAATTTGAGCTTTGTCCCCTGTTAAAAATGTCCGCTTCTGCTTAGGTTCATTAATTTTGCCGTCAAGTGACATCGCATACTTGAGCGTGACAAACGGGCGCTGTTTTTGATAGAAAAAGTTATAGCGCTCATATAACTGCTCTACACCGCCGATTACTTCGGTTTCAAGGCCATGCTCATTTAAATATTGCATCCCCTTGCCGCCGACAATTTGATGCGGATCTACTTGGCCAACTACCACGCGCTTAATGCCAACTTCCACTACCCGCTTAGCACACGGCGGTTGCTTGCCGTAATGGCTGCAAGGCTCTAGCGTGACGTACAAAGTCGCACCTTGCGCTAGACTTGGCTTAGCTAAATGTGACAACGTGTTAATCTCGGCATGTTCTTTACCATATTGGTGGTGGTAGCCTGTTGCTAGTACTTGCCCATCTTTAACCAAAACCGCACCAACAAGCGGATTAGTCCAGGTCGCACCCTGTGCTTTTAAAGCTTCATGAACGGCCATCTGCATGTAATCCTTGTCTTGCACTATCTTCACTTCCTAAATACACAAAAAAAGACCCCGTTGATTATTTCAACGAGGTCCATTCATTATTAACCAAATATGATTTCAGCGAAGTTCTCTTAAAACGACGCGAGTCAAATATTAGTCGTATTTGTTCTTCTCCCATCCAGACTTTAACTGTCGGTGCTAGACTCACACTAGCTCCACCGCGGTATACGCGGGTCACGGACTTCAACCTACTTAGACTGTCACCGTCGGTCAGGAATTACACCCTGCCCCGAAGAAACCGTATTCAATTACTTTAAGAATAAGCTAGGGGCTACTAAATGTCAATAGTTAAAGTTATAAAAGACTAGTTGCACCAATTAAAGATAGGCTTAATGACCTTGGCTCTAGTAATTTAGCTTAATAATATTTTCCAATCAGTCAAACTTACTGGCAAATTATTATTTTTAATAAAGTATTTTTTAAATGCCTTACCAAAGGCTAATTGTTCCTGGTCACGATGTTGATAGATGTCCCTGAGGGTCAAGCAAGCAGTTACCGCCAAGTTAACGGCCAAAATAATTAATAAACCAACCAATATGTATAACAGATAAAGCATCGTTCTACCTCTTTTGCAAATGTCATTCAGTATTGTACTACTTAAATAATACACTAAACCATAATTGCATAATTGTCAATCAATTATGTGAAATCGATTACAATTTTTCGTAAAAAAAGAAGAACCTGACGTTTTCAGATTCTTCTTTTTAACTTTAATACAGGTACTTTTTAGTAGCTTCTTTAGGATCCATCCCTGCACGTATTTTCAGTGACAATTCAATTGCCACATCGGCAATAATTGATTGGGGATCAATCACGTTGTATGGATGGTCCGGCGCCTTTTCCTGAGCCAAGGACAATTCCGTACAGCCAAGCAAAATCACGTTACAGCCATATTTATCATGCATTAATTGCAAAATATGATGGTATAAATCGTGATCGACCACGCCTTTTTCCTTGATATTAGCATAGATTAGTTTGGTTACTAGCGGCTGAATTTCTGGGCCGCCAAGTTCAACCTCGCGCCCAACTGCCTTAATTTCATCCGCATAAAGATGGTCATAAATTGAGCCTTCGGTTGCAATCAGGCCAATCTTTAGTTCATTCGGATACTTTTCAACAAATTGGTGCACGGCAATGCGCATCATATGCAAAAACGGAATATCCGTCAATTTAGCAAGATCATCGTAAAAATAATGCGCGGTATTACACGGCATAACGAAAAAGTCAGGTCCCAATTTTGCTTGTCCCAAAACATCTTCACGCAAATCTACCAAGCAATTAGGCTTAGTATGATCCTTGATATACGCTGTTCTGTCTGGAATTTGCGCATCGTTAACCAAAATATAATTCAGATAATCTTGATCCTTCGCAATTTTTACTCGATGATTCAATAACCGAACGTAGCTTTCAGTGGCGATCGTTCCCATGCCGCCAATAATACTAAAAAAATGCTTCATTTTTCTGCTCTTTTACTTATTAAAGTGCTCGCTTTGACCTTCCAATTCGTCAATGACTTGCTGGGCAACAACAATATCTGATGGATACGGGGTATCAATACCGCGCACCTTTTGAAAACCATCGGCACCCTTACCGCAAATTAACACAACATCGCCAGAATGAGCCATACTGATCGCATCATGAATAGCCTTCGTGCGATCAAGTTCAATCGTTACGTCAACTTTGGCATGATCGATACCAGCATCAATTTCTTCCGCAATATCTTTCGGATCTTCAAACCCCGGATCATCTGACGTTAAAAAGGCTTTGTCTGCGTATGCATTTAAGCTTTGGCTAAAACCAGGTCTGCGCGATACACCCTTGTCCCCAGGAGCACCAACGACCACAATAATTTTAGGATTATTGAATTCGCGCTGCATAAAGCTCATTAATGCCATCATTGATGCTTTATTATGAGCATAATCAACCACAATAATTCCGTGATCCTTAGTTACTTCCGTCTGCATTCTGCCCGGCACAGTAACGTTACTAATTCCCTTAGCAGCATCGGCATAATCTAACCCAGCTAACCCAGCACCGATAATTGCGGCAGTCCCGTTTGACTCGTTAAAGTCGCCCAGCATCTTCAACTTATAATCCCCAGCAATTGCTAGTTCCTTAGCCTTATCTGATGCACACAAAACTTGGAAGCGGGTTTCTGCCATATCACTTTCTTCTGAAGAAAAGCGGAAGTCAATCGGTGCCTTCAAATTAGGATTAGTGAATTTCTCATCCGCAAATAGATAAATACTGTCCGGATCTGTCGTCGTTGTTGCGGCAGCATAAATTTCATCAAAGTGATCACTTTGAGCATTGATGATACACTTACGTGCATTAACCATCAACTGCAATTTACAGTGCAGGTAATCCGCAAAGTTAGGGTGTTCATTTGGTCCAATATGATCCGGCGAAATATTTAAGAAAAAGCCCAAATCATAAGTTAAACCAAAGACGCGGTTCTTTTTATAAGCTTGACTGGAAACTTCCATTACCAAATGCGTCATCCCATTATCAACCGCGCGCCGCATATCACGGAATAAGTCCAGCGACTCCGGCGTTGTCAGACTAGACTTGAAGCTGTCTTCGGGTTTAGTCCCAACAACATCATTAACTGATGAAATCAGTGCCGTCTTACCACCGTTGACTTGATCCAACATCCCTTTTAGAAAGTATGCCGTTGTCGTTTTACCCTTTGTTCCCGTAATGGCCACAACAAATAGGTCATCTTGAGGAAAGCGGAAAAACGCTGCCGACAGCAGTGCCATCGCCTTAGAAACATCACGCACAATTAACGCGTGCATCCCCTTGCCCTCTGGATAAGGTTGCTCGGCAACATAACAATTAGCGCCATTATCCTTAGCCATTGATAAGTAAGTTGGCCGAAAGCCAGCACCCTTGCAGAAAAACAAGGTGTTAGTCTTAATGTCACGTGAATCGTATGATACATATTCCATCTTAGTCGCGACAGTATCTTGAACAGCACTTGATTTTAGCAAGTGGTGTTCTTTCAAAATTAAAATACAGGTATTTAAGGAAATACTCATTCTGTGCCCCTCTGTTTTTTTATCTCAGTCAAAATTATAACACAGCTAGCCAGTTGTTTTATCATTCTTTAAATCTAACGGCAATTGAATAATAAAGCGCGTCCAATTATCATCGGATTCGCAGCGGATTTTACCATGATGCAAATCGACAATGCTCTTAGTAATCGATAATCCCAAGCCTGTGCCGCCAGTCTGCGTATTGCGTGAGGTTTCCACACGGTAGAACCGCTCAAAAATTTTCTTCAGTGACGCTTGCGGAATCTTGGCACCGTTGTTTTCTACCCGCAATTCAACCTCATCGTCATTTACTAAATTAGCAATTAAGTTAATCTGACTTGCGCCAGTGCCATACTTAAGCGCGTTAGTAATCAGATTGTTATAAACGCGCACCAATTTTTCCGGGTCTGCCTGAATTGTCAAGTCCTTTGGGCGCACCTCAATTTGAAACTCGATGTTTTTCTCCTCAGCTTCAAATTCAAATCCTGCTTCTACTTGCTCTAACATTGAAAAAATGTGCAGCGGCGACAGATTTAATTTGGTCGTGGTTGATTTAAGCGTTGTGTATTCAAGTAAGTCATGCGCCAAAGACTTCATCTGCTCGGCCTTCGTGTAGGCAATATCCAAGTACTTTTGCTGGTCTTTTGGGTCTGACACTCCCGTTTTTAACAACCCTAAATAACCAATAATTGACGTTAATGGTGTCCGAATATCGTGCGAAACATTGCTAATCAGCTCATCTTTGGACTGCTCAATTGCCTTTTCCTCATTAATTGCGGTCACCGTACTGTCAACTAGGGAATTAATCGAGTCAATTACCTTCTGCAAGTCGGTCTTGACCTTAAAAGATATGCAATGATCAAAGTGGCCTTGAGCAATATAATGCAATTCCGAAATTACGTGACGTAGTTGCATCTGGTGGTAGCGCCGAATTAAGCGCCAATACAGCACAATTAAATCGCCGGCACCCATTAACAGCAAAAAGGTATGCTGCCACGACCACATATGCCGGCCGCCAAAAACCGTGATGGTCTTTTTAAGAAAGTAAATGCCATTAACTAAATTCTTATCGCGCAAAATCGTCAAATTGACCAAAATAATGATTGATAAATTAAGCAGCAGCAGCAATACCACCGTAATGACGCCTTCAGCAAACAGTTCGCTCTTTTCTGCAGCTGTTAACTTGACGCGTTCTTTTTTCATTTAATTACGCCTCGACCTTGTAGCCAACTCCCCAAACGGTCTGAATGACATCCTCGCCGCCTGTTGCCTTTTGGATTTTATCGCGTAAGTGCGACACGTGAACCATGACTGTTTTAGCAGAAACAATCGACTCTTGCTGCCAAACACGTTCAAAAATCTCATCGGCTGAAAATACCCGGTTAGGATGGCTTGCTAGCAAATATAAAATACCAAACTCTAATGCAGTTAACTGAATATCCTTGCCATCAATTGTCTTAACTTCGTGTGAATCACGGTTAATCACCAGCGGTCCAACCTCTAAGACATCGGGCTTTTCATCCTTAACCTGCTTTTGACTGCGGCGCAATAATGAACGCACTCGAGCCATCACTTCCAGCGGATTAAATGGCTTTGACACATAGTCGTCGGCACCCGTAATCAGTCCCTGAATCTTGTCCATATCACCAGTCTTAGCTGAAACAATAATAATTGGAATGTCGGAATCCTTGCGTACTTCTTTAATCACATCAATTCCACTCATATTCGGCATCATGACGTCCAAAATCATTAACGCAATATCCGGCGTAGTCGTTAAGCGAGTAATTGCTTCCTTACCGCTATATGCCGCAACTGGTGTGTAACCCTCATTTTTAAGATAAATGCTCAATAACTCAACGATTTCTTTATCATCATCAACAACCAAAATTTTCATAGGGCGTATCCTCCCCTTTATTTAAGTTCTATTAATCATCTGGCACTAAGGCCTATGCTTAATATTTTAATCATTTTCAAGGCCAAAACCTACTGATCGGGCATAATTTTATCTTTTTATTAAAAAAAGAGCTGAGAAACTCTCAACTCTTTAGCAAAACTATTCAATTTCTTTTTTACCAGTGTATAACTCGTAATAGTAGCCCTTTTCCTTAATGAGCTTGTCGTGGTTGCCGGCCTCAATAATATGACCGTGGTCAAGCACAAGGATTAAGTCCGAGTTAACAATTGTGGATAATCTGTGGGCAATAACGAAACTTGTCCGGCCAGCAAGAAGGTTATCCATCCCCGCTTGAACTAGTTTTTCGGTTTGCGTATCAATACTTGATGTAGCTTCATCCAAAATCATTACAGGTTCGTCAGCAATCATTGCTCGCGCAATACTGAGCAGTTGCATCTGTCCTTGAGACAAATCCCCGCCGTTACCGTCAATAATTGTCTTATAACCATCATCCAAATGATGAATAAACTCGTCAGCGTGTGATAAGCGAGCTGCTTGGTAAACTTCATCATCACTAGCTTCTGGGTTACCAAAACGAATGTTATCCATAATGGTTCCCGTAAACATGTGCGTATCCTGCAGAACGATTGACAGTGACTGCCGCAAGTCGTCCTTCTTAATCCGCGTAATCGGAATTCCGTCGTAAGTAATTGTTCCCGACGCAATTTCGTAGAACCGGTTAATCATGTTGGAAATCGTGGTCTTACCAGCACCAGTTTCACCAACCAAGGCAACCTTCATTCCCGGCTTAGCATCAATTGAAATATTGTACAAAATCTGCTTATCTGGTGAATAGCTAAAGTTAACATTGTCAAAAACAATGTGGCCCTTAACTCTAATCTTCTTAACTGAACCGTCTTTTTGCGGTACATTCCAGTACCAGCTGCCCTTAACGTCTTCATCCTTAGAAATCGTAACGTCACCATTATCAATTTCAACTGGTTGGTCTTCTAATTGGAAAATCCGTTCAGCACCAGCTAAAGCCATAACAATTGAGTTCAACTGTTGCGAAATCTGCGCAATTGGCATTGCAAATTGCTTTGATAATTGCAGGAAGGCACCAATCACACCAAGTGATAATGGCGCAATCTTGTTAATGGCAACAGCACCACCAAGAACTGCAATAATAACATATAGCAGGTTCCCGACGTTACCCATGATTGGGAACAAAACTGTGGCGTAAGTGTTAGCCTTACCAGAAGCATCCCGCAAATTTTCATTGTATTTGTCAAAATCTGCTTCAACTTCTGGTTCATGACTGAAGACCTTAATAACCTTCAAGCCGCTTAGCATTTCTTCGTTATAACCGTTGACTTGACCCAATTCCTTTTGCTGAAGCTTGAAGAAGTGAGCTGAGCGCGTCGTCAAAAACTTAACAATCCCAATTGACAAAGCAAAGATAACCAACGTGAAGATGGTTAATTGCCAACTCAAGCTGAACATTGCGGCCAAAACAAAGACTAAGTTCAATGTTGAGTTCATAAACTGGGGAATTGACTGCGAAATCATCTGCATCAGCGTGTCGATATCGTTAGTATACCGACTCATGATGTCGCCGTAGTCATTTTCATCAAAGTATGAAATTGGCAATTGCTCCATGTGACTAAACATTTCGTTTCTAACTCTGTACTGCGTCTTTTGTGCCAAAACGGCCATCAAAACAGCAAACAGGTAGTTAGAAATAAACCCAATTGCATAAATGCCAAACATAACCTCAATTGCATGCAGCAGCGGCATGAAGTTCGGTTGTGACTGCTTCAACAATGGCATGATGTAATCATTAATTAGTCGCTCAATAAATAGTGACCCTAAAACATTGGCACCAGCCGCTAAGACAATCGCAATCATTGATGTGATGAGCATCCATGGACTAGTAGTTGCGACTAATTTAAGTAACCGCCACAAAGTAGTGGAACGCTTACCGCCCTTACTTGCATTTTTATTTTCTATTGCGTTATCCAAATTACTCACCTACTTCTTTTGCTCTTCTTGGAACTTAGCGATTGAACTATAAAGTTCATTGTTCTTCATCAGTTCATCGTGAGTTCCAATATCTTGAATTTTACCTTCATTCATCACAACAATTCGGTCTGCATCCTTAATAGAAACAATCCGTTGCGAAATGATAATCTTGGTTGTTTCCGGCATATTCTTAGCCAAGGCTTCCCGAATTTCACGTTCAGTCTGGGTATCAACGGCTGAAGTAGAATCATCTAAGATTAAGATCTTAGGCTTCTTCAACAAGGCTCTGGCAATAGTAATTCTTTGCTTTTGCCCACCAGATACGTTCGTACCGCCTTGTTCAACCATTGTGTCGTACTTGTCAGGCATTTCTTGGATGAAATCATCTGCATGAGCTACCTTAGCTGCCGCGATAACTTCTTCATCAGTGGCGTTCTCATTACCCCACTTCAAGTTGTCCTTGATGGTCCCGGAGAACAAGACATTATTTTGTAAAACCATGGCAACGTTGTCGCGCAAAGTCTTCAAATCGTATGACTTAACGTTGTGTCCTGATACTCGCACGGCACCAGAATCAGTATCGTAAAGCCGCGGGATCATTGATACCAATGTTGACTTCGATGATCCCGTCTTACCAATCATCCCGATTGTCTCACCCGGCTTAATGTGTAAGTTAATGTCGTTTAAAGCCAAGGCCTTATCATCATTGTCATACTTAAAGTTCACATGATCAAAAATCACTTCACCATTATTAAAGTTAGTCAATGGCTTGTGGGGATTTTCAATTGATGGCTTTTCATTAATTACATCAGCAATTCTTCGACCACTAGCACCAGAAATAACTAATTGAGTAAAGATCATTGCCAAAATGTTCAGACTGTTTAAAACAGAGTTGGAGTATGAAAACATAGAAATTAATTGACCGGTTTGCAAACTGCCACCGACAATTTCTTTAGCACCAAACCAGCAGATAGCTAGGTTAGAGATATTCAAAACAGCCATTACAATTAATGAGTTCAATGACATAATCTTTTGTGCTGTTGAGAATAATTTGTAAATAAAACCAGATGACTTCTTAAATTCAGCCGTTTGTGGTTTTTCTTGGACGTAAGTCTTTACTTCTCGAATACCGCGAATGTTTTCCCGAACTACTTGGTTCATCCGGTCATAACCTCTAAAGATCCGTGGGAAGTATGGGTAAGCACTCTTAATCACAACTGCCAATAGCAGAATGAAAATCGGTGCCAACACAACAAAGATTAACGACAAACGCGGGCTGATAATAACTGACATAATGACTGACACAATCAGCATCATCGGTGCTCTAACCGCAATTCTGATGATCATTTGGTAGGCCATCTGAATGTTGTTAACGTCCGTCGTCATCCGCGTTACCAGACTAGCACTTGAAAACTTATCAATATTTTCAAATGAATAATCTTGAACATGATAAAACATGTCCTTGCGCAAATTAGCGGCAAAGCCGGCAGCGGCGTGAGCTGACACGTAACTAGCACTAGCCCCTAAAACCAGTGAAACAATCGTCAAAACCAGAAGAATCGTGCCCCATTTACTAATGTAGGCCATGTCCCCCTTCATAATTCCGTTGTCGATTAAAATACCGACCAGATACGGGATTAACATTTCAATGATAACTTCACCCGTGACAAATAAAGGCGACAGTAAAGACTGCTTCTTATACTGCCGAATTGATTTACGCAGTGTGTTAATCATTAAATACCTCTTTCTTTTATGTTAAACAATTATATTTTCATACCTGCAAAAAGCTTCAAAAAAGGATAAACAGACAACTTGAGCCTGTTTATCCTTTTTAGCATTTGATAGTTTAGTATAATACTTTTATCGACAAAAAGCACACTATTTGCTTTTTGCAGTTGGTGTAAAGACTGAACCAATAATCTGGTAATGCCGTCTAAAGAGCCAACGTAAACCATAAGCAACTGCTGCTACAATAATGTTTGCAAATCCTGATAAGACTGGATTAATAATCCGCAAAGCCGGGATTGACAATACCCAAATGAGCACAAATAAAATTGCTAACATGGCAACCATGCCCAAGATTAACTTAGTCCACGGAATCTTTTTATTCCCTGTCTGAGCAGGAATAACCCATTCATTATACTTAGTCATAAAGACGCCCATCATTGCCCCAACAACTAAGAGAGTCAAAATTCCCATTTGTGAGCTTTGCGCACTTGCCTTTTGGTTAGTTTGGAACAAGGCAATTACGCCAAACAACCCAACGAAAATTGCGATGTACAACAAGGCACTATCAACAGCATATTGCCAGAATGGAATATCTGCTGGCGTGCGTACTTTTGGCTTTAACATATCGGCAGCCTTTAATTTAGGTGCCATATTGTAGTAGGTGCTAGCGGGTTGACCGTGATGTTGTGCCACAACCAATTGCGGCAATATCTCATCGACCTTGCTGGCTGCTTCAGCTTGACTGAGTTTACCTTGCAATTCCAATTCTTTTTGCAAACGGAAAACATAGTCAGAGTTCTTATTGCTCAATTCCTTGCGCAATTCTGCCGGCTCAAGTTGCTTAACTTGGTCATCCTTATTCTGACTTTCAATCTTGTCTTTTAGCTTTTCCTGCTTATTAGTATCGATTTTTGCTTGTTCTTCTTTTTTCTCTTCTGCCATTATTTTGTCCTAAACGTTAAATCTAAATTCAATAATGTCGCCGTCTTGAACTTCATAGTCCTTACCTTCAAGACGTAATTTACCAGCTTCCTTAACCTTTTGCATGGTTTCAAATTGATCTAAGTCGGTATATGAAACAACTTCGGCCCGAATAAAGCCACGTTCAAAGTCTGAGTGGATAACACCAGCAACTTGTGGCGCCTTCATCCCTTCGTGGAATGTCCAAGCTCTAGTTTCTGGGCCACCAGCTGTAAAGAATGTCCGCAAGCCCAAGATGTGGTAAGCAGCTCTGATTAAACGGTCAAGCCCGGATTCAGTGACACCTTCTGCTTCCAAAAATTCGGCTTTTTCGTCATCATCAAGGCCGGCAATTTCTTCTTCAGTAGCAGCTGAAATACCTAAGCATTCCGCATTTTCACTCTCGGCATGCTTTTTAACAATTTGATAGAATTCATCACTTTCCGGATCAGCCATTGATTCTTCGGCAATGTTAGCTACATAAATCACTGGCTTATCTGTCAATAGGAAGAAGCCCTTGACCAATTTTTGTTCATCATCAGTAAATTCAATTGACCGAACTGCTTTGCCTTCTTCCAAAACTGGCTTAATTTTTTGCAAAACTGCATATTCAGCCTTGGCTTCCTTGTCATTTTGCTGGGCAATCTTCTTAACCTTATTAATTCGGCGGTTAACGGCATCAAGGTCGGCAATTGCCAATTCCAAATTAATAGTGTTGATGTCTTCTTCTGGATCAACTTTACCGGTAACGGAAGTAATGTTTTCATCTTCAAAAGCCCGCACAACGTGAATGATGGCATCGGTTTGACGAATGTTCTCAAGGAACTTATTACCTAAGCCTTCACCCTTTGACGCACCCTTAACTAGTCCGGCAATATCAGTAAATTCAAAAGTAGTATGGACAATTTTCTTAGCCGGAATGAGTTCCTGAATCCGCGCAAGCCGCTTATCAGGCACTTCAACCATCCCCACATTTGGCTCAATCGTCGCAAACGGATAGTTGGCCATCTCGGCTCCAGCTTTAGTAATTGCATTAAATAACGTGGACTTACCAACATTCGGCAAGCCAACAATCCCAGCAGTTAATGACATCTTTATCCTCTTTTTCTATTTAAAATCTTACTTATTCTTGTTTAGAACCCGGTCTGATAATTTCATCTTTAGGAACATAAAATTCCTTTTTATGATTGACCGGATCATTTGCTTTAGTCAAAATCTTTTTCAAATTATGAGTAAACTTGCCGCGCGGCATCAACACCACATGTCCGCAGCCCATGCACTTGAGTCTGATATCCGCACCCAGCCGCAAAACTTCCCAATCGTTAACTTTGCAAGCATGAGGCTTTTTCATTTGAACGGTATCAGCCAAATTATAAGCAATATCTTTATTCATCAAGATCAACACCCAAAATATCAAGAATCCGGTTCAATTCGTCAACCGAGCTAAAGCCGATTGATAAATGACCCTTACCCTTCTTGCTTTCTGAAATATTAACCGTTGAGCCTAACTTATCGGCCAATTGGTGTTCACTAGCCCGAATAAAAGCAGACTTATGTGGTGTTTTCTTAGTTTGCTTTTTAGCATTCAATTGCGCTACCAATGCCTCAACTTTACGCACTGGCATGCCTTCCTTAACAACTTGCTTTGCAACTTCGTCAATCTTATCTTTGTTCTTGAGTCCCAACAAAGTTCTGGCTTGACCCATTGATAATTGTCCGTGTTGCAGCAAGTGCTTGGTCTTTGTTGGCAAAGTCAACAAGCGCAAATAATTAGCAATATATGGCCGCGACTTGCCCATCCGTTTGGAAACTTCTTCTTGCGTTAAGCCCAAGTTCTTTTGCAGCATTTCGTAAGCCTGAGCTTCCTCAAGTGGAGATAAATCCTCACGCTGCAAGTTTTCCAAAACGGCAACTTCCATCATTTGACCTTCGTCAAAGTCACGTACAATTGCTGGAATAGTCGTCTTTTTAGCTAATTTTGATGCCCGAAAGCGCCGCTCACCCGCAATAATCTCGTAGCCGTTAACTGACTTGCGCACAATAATTGGTTGAAAGACACCATTTTCTTTAATTGAATCAGCTAATTCCTTTAATGCTTTGTCATCAAAGTTCTTCCGCGGCTGGTATGGGTTAGGCCGAATATCACTTAGGTCAAGGTCGAGAATTTCTTCTTCGGTTTCTTCAACCTGGGGCTCATCCTCAAATAAGGCTTCAATACCACGACCAAGGCCGCCCTTTTTCTTTGGTTCTTTATTTCTTGAGTCTCTTGCCATTATTCTTTAGCACCTCTTTTGCCAAATCATCATAAACCTTTGCACCACGGGAATTAGGAGCATATTCTGCAATCGATTGACCATAACTTGGTGCTTCTGCTAATTTAGTAATTCGCGGAATAATCGTCTTGTATACCTTTTTAGCAAAGTATGATTGAACTTCCTTGACTACCTCAGCGCCCAAGTTAGTCCGCGCATCCAGCATCGTCAACAGAACGCCTTCAACACCTAAATCCTTGTTAAAGTGCTTTTGCACTAAGCGAATTGTATTTAGCAGCTGGCTTAAACCTTCCATTGCGTAATACTCACTTTGAACCGGAATCAAAATCGAGTCCGATGCCGTAAAGGCATTGATTGACAGCTGTCCAAGAGACGGCGGACAATCAATAAAAATGAAATCATAGTCACTGCTGACAACATCAATCGCCGACTTCAGCCGAGTTTCCCGCGCCATCATGCTAATTAGTTCTGTTTCTGCCCCAGACAAGTTAATTGTTGCTGGCACTAAATCAAGATTCCGATTTGAAGTATGGAAAATAGTGTCTTTTAACGGTACGTCATTAATCAGTACGCTATAAATATCATCATTGATTTCCGACTTCTCAATTCCCATTCCGGAAGTCAAGTTCCCCTGGGGGTCAATATCAATAATTAAGACATGATAGCCACGTTCAGCCAGAGCTGCCGACAAGTTAATTGTCGTCGTTGTTTTACCAACACCACCCTTTTGGTTAGCAACCGAAATTACTTTTACCATTTTTGCTCCGCCTTCCTATTTTCTCTTCAACTCAATTGTAATCATATAATCATTAGGATCGTTATTTTCCTTAACTTTGACCTTAATGCCCGATTCCTTAGCTAGCTTAACAGCGCGCTTAATCGTATTAATCTGCACTTGCAAATCCTTAGGAATGCGGCTAACAGCTCGCTTGGTCTGTTCAGCCTTCTCTTGATCCTTAGCCCGCTTTTCTTTATTAATAAAATAGCCGTCGACGTCTTTGACAATCTTCTCAGTATCGTTAACGTTTAGGTTATTGGCTAAAATCTCATCTAAAACTCGGCCCTGATCCTTCTCACTAAGACCGACAAGACACCGGCCATGGCGCGGTGATATTTGACCACTAGCTAAATAGCTTTGCACCTTAGGCGTTAATTTTAACAACCGTAATTTATTAGCAACATACGATTGTGACTTGCCGATATTTTTAGCCAAGCTTGTTTGCGTCAAATTGTTTAATTTCATTAAATTATCGTAAGCTTGAGCCTCATCAATCGGGTTCAAATCCTCACGCTGCAAGTTTTCAATCAAGGCAAAAGAAGCGGCTTGGCTATCATCCATGTTGTTCACAATTGCTGGAATTGTCTCCCATGCAAGATGCTTGGCAGCACGGTACCGCCGTTCGCCGGCAATAATCTCATAATTATCGCCTTGTTCGCGCACGATAATCGGCTGCAGAAGGCCATCTTTATCAAGAGTTGATGCCAATTCCCGAATTGACTTATCTGAGAATTCGCGGCGCGGTTGGTAAGAATTTGCTTTAATTTTAGTTAATTCAATATCTTTAATTTGTTTATCTTTAGGAATTTCATCATGATGTCGTAAAGAAGAAAAGATTGACATATAGAGTCCCCCTATTAATGAATTGGTTTTCGGTGCGGTGTGCCCGCTTGCCGAGGATATTTCTTAGGTGTGGCCTGCACTTTTTGAACAAGAATAAGTGTGCGTTCTTCATCGCTTTCGGGCAAAGTTAATTCCTCATCAGCAATTACCTTACCGCCTAAGACTTTAACTGCCTTTTGACTGTCTTTCAGTTCACTTTCAGCCTTGGGTCCTTTCAAAGCCACGAAATAACCGTTTGCTTTAACCAGCGGCAGGCAATATTCACTTAATACCGCCATATTAGCAACTGCGCGCGCCGTAACAATGTCAAACTGCTCGCGATACAATTTATTTTGACCGACATCTTCAGCGCGACCATGGACTAAGGTTACACCCTCTAGGTCCAGCTTGCTAACTAAATCTTGCAAAAAGGTTAGCCTTTTACCTAGCGAATCAACAATCGTTACCTGTAATTCCGGCATTAAAATCTTTAACGGAATTGACGGAAAACCGGCTCCGGCACCAACATCACATAAGGTAGCACCCGGCTTAAAGACTGAGCTAAAGACAAACAGCGGCGTAATGCTATCGAAAAAGTGCTTTAAGTAGATATCTTCTTCTGCAGTAATCCGCGTCAGATTAACGTGCTCATTCGCCGTCACCAAGTTAGTAAAATAAAGTTTAAATTGTTTGATTTGCTTTTCACTTAATTCAAAATTATGTTTTGATAATTCTTGGACAAATTGTTCAGGATTCATTTTTCACCCGTGAAACCTTGTTTCACACTCTATAAATTTAACGCCAAAAACAGCTTATTGTAAAGCCATTACATCTCTTTAATTATGAAGTATTTTTAGGCAATCGTCAAAGTCTAAATGTGCAAAAATAAGCTATAATATACGGCAAAGGAGATAAACATGATTGTTACTTTAATTGTTTTAGCCTATTTGGCTCTAAAAACCTACAAGGGTTACCAAACAGGCTTTACCAAATTAATTATTAATTTGATTTTTGCCGCGATTGTTTTTATCGTTGCAATTTTATTTCAAAATCCGCTGGGGAACTGGCTTTATGGCCAGATTACCGGACAAAATATACAAACAACTTTAGCGCCGAGCACAAATTTAATTTTGTTTCGCTTTATTGCCTTCTTTATTTTACTATTTGTCGGTAAAATAGTGGTCAAAATTTTCAAGGGTTGGGTACCAAGTAAAAATCCCCACGCCACTAACTTTGGTAGTATTTTAGATGGGGTATTGGGCGCTATCGTATCCTTTGTGGCCAGTTACTTTTTCGTCTATATTATTTTGTCAATGCTTAACGCGCTGCAAAATCCGTGGTTCATCCAGCAGACGCTTGATTCATCATTTTTGCGGTTTATCATTTACAACACACCAGGATTATCTAACGGCGTGTTTAACAGCATCTTCAGTATTAGCCGGACAACTGCTTAAAATTTTTAACAACATAAAAAGGACAAGACGTTTTTACGCTTTGTCCTTTTGTTTTATTTAATTTTTACTGTGACGTTTGCCTAAATAATACATGCCACTGAGCATGAGGAGCATCACAATTACTGCTACACCAATCGCTAGCCACAACCAAATTTTATGGTCTTTTGGCGAATGATCTTTTTGACTAGCAGCCTGCGCTAATTTAGCATCAATCTCAACTTTTTGCTTAAATTGCCAGTGCCGAGCTCCTGACTGTGCTGTTACCAGCAGGTTATAAGTGCCACTAGACAACTTTTTATCAAGTAAAACATGATTGTCAAAATAGCTTAATGGCGCCAGTGCCAGATTTTTCTTAGTTTGCACGAACACTGACTTCTTAGTCCGTGGATCCACAACCTTAGTTGTGACATCCAGCTGACCAAACATCGTCGGTGTCTCGTTTGCTAGCCGGACAATAATAAAGGGATTACTCCGATCCACTTTTGTCATGACCTTAGGCATCGCTAACTTAGTATGCACCACTTGCTTACTTTCACGCAAAATCACCGGAATCGCATAAGAATAAACATTGCGGTATCCCATCACTGCCTTTTGTCCTGCAGCTTTTTTATCTTTTTGCGGCTTAGTAATTTGCGAAACATAAAAGCCACCAGCTAAAACACCCTTGAAAGCTTTACGCGGAACTTTAATAACATAGGTTTTACTGACTTGAGCATGCGCAGCCAGCTTAATGCGGCGTGGCCCGCTTGTCATTTGCCCAAAATTGTTTTGGCCAAAATATCGCTTGCCCGGATTAGCCAGATTATACTGCACTAAGCCATTATCACCAGTAATAGCTTGATTAGGTGACACATTAACTGTCTGCACTTTGGCACTATTATTAACAAAAACGAGTTTAACACGAAGATTTTGTTTCGGCTTGACTTGGCGTTCAATGTAGGAAGAATTACTGCCGGCAACCTTAACGGAAAAGCTTTCCGCGGCGTTTACTGTTTGTCTACCTCCAATTAGACTAAACAAAAACAGGGCTGCTGCAATAAAGATAAAGCCAAGTCGCTTACGTTCACTAGTAAAATTCATGATTATTCAGCAGAATTAGTTGTATCTTTAGGTGTACCACTTAATGTCCAAGTAATCGTACCAGTGTAATCACCAGCAAAAACTTGGTCATCTTTTTGAAGCGCAATTGAAGTATTGGCAGCAGTTAATGGGGTAGTAATTGTACCTTCCTTATTGCCGCTAGCAACTTCAACACTATTAGTACCATCAATAACAGATGTCGTTACACCATTAATTGTTAAGCTGGAAGCCTTTAAAGCATGACCCTTGGCATCTGTTAACTGTGTTGGTGCAGCAGATAAAGTCCAGTTAGTATCAGTACCTAGACCGCGATTATCAGCAGTTTCAATAGAACCATCTGCAGTCAAACTAGCAGTTGTGTCGCCATTAGCAATTGCTTCAACTGAAGAACTAAAGCTAAAGTCTGATACGTTACCTAGTGTCAGTGTGCCTGCTTGAACAGCAACTTTAGTATTACTATCTTTAGTTGGATTGTCAGCAGCTTTAACTACACCGGTTGATACACCGAGACTAGCTATTAATGTCATTGCGGCTGTTAAAATTACACTCTTCTTCATAAGTTTCCCTTTCTTACTTGTAAAATTCGATTAAATAAAATTTCTGCATGCAGCATTTACAAGTTTACTGACTAATAACTATTTTTGGCAAGTTTAATGCTTACTTTTTAAAAGTATATTGTTAATTTATGTACAAGAAACATAAAGAACCAGAATAATTTCTAAAATCCAATTACTCTTAGAGCTATACAAAAACAGCTATTACACAATTGGTAAAAATTGTGTGATAGCTGTTTAAATTAATTATTAAAATTGTCATACTCGACATGTTCGTCATTATAAACAAAAATTGCCCCAACACGATCGGGATCATCATGCCAACCCTCAATTGGATGTCCAGCAAAAAATAGTCGTTTACATTCAATTTCGGCTTCAACTGAATCCTTGGTAAAGGTAGTCACCCCAGCCAAATCAGTTTCTACTGGATAACCAGTCCGCGGGTCAATTAAGTGGTGATACTTATGCCCATCAACAACTAAGTAGCGCTCATACGTGCCACTAGTAACTGCTGAACATTTAGGTACCATTACCGAAGTAATATTTTTACCACGCTTTTCTTTGGGGTCTTGAACACCTACTGACCACTGCCCGCTAACTCTTTTAGGCGAATCACCAACCAGCAGAATGTTGCCGCCAAGGTTAATAATCCCGGCATTAACGCCATAAGCATGCCAGAAGTCCCGAATTCTGTCAGCAATCCAGCCCTTGGCAATCCCGCCAAGGTCAAGTTCCATTCCTTCTTTAGTCAAAAAGACAGATTGATTATTATCGTCAAGTTCGACATTGAACGGGTCGATTAATTTCATTTTTTCTTTAATTTGGGCGTCAGTTGGCACGTGCGCACCCTTAAACCCAATTGCCCACAGCTTAACCACTGGCCCAATCAATGCGTTAAAGCCAAAGTTGGCTCGGCTTTCTTTTACAGCTAACTTAATCAAGCTGTAAGTGCCACTGGATACTTGCACTGGGTGCTTTCCAGCAGCATGGTTAACACTCATTACCTCAGATTGATCACGGTTAACCGTCAATAAGTCTTCATAATGATCGATTAAGTCAAAGGACTTATTAATGACGTCTTGATCTTGCGTGCCAAAAATCTGTAACGTAATTGACGTCCCTAAGGCGTGATGTTGACCAACTGCTTGTTCTAATGCTAAATCATCAATCATTGCTATACCTACTTTTCCAAATATTTATTTCTAATATCATCTTGAACTTGCGCTGTAATTCCTACTGCTTGTTCAAGGTAAGCGTCCAAACCGCCATATTCTTCATTAATTGTAATCAGGCTAGTATCCAAGAACGCATCGCTGACTGAGCCCAAAACACGCATATTAGCGCGAAACTTGTCGTTTTCGCCATTGCGTTTAAACCGACGATCGCGGACAGCGCGATATTCATTTAACATGTAATTTGAATATAAATAATCTTGCCGAATTGTTTCAGGGTCGACCCCTAAAACATGCAAAATCAGCAGCGTCACTAAGCCAGTTCTGTCCTTGCCTTCTGAACAATGATACAAAATTGCGCCTTGGTCTTGGCTAGCAATCAATTGCAAAATTTGATGAAAACTATCTTGGCTACTCTTATTTAAAATGTGCTTACGATAACGCGCACACATCATTTTTAATCCTGCATACTGATCCAGGCGATACTTGGCCTTGTTTTCTTCGATATGGCTACCACCACCAGAAGTATTATCTTCAACTCCTAATGGCAATTGATAATGTTCAACGCCAGCGAGTGTTTTATCAGGATTAATTTCGCACTCTGCTGGTGAACGCAAATCAATGATTTTTTTCAGGCCATAATCAAGCAAAAACTGTTGGTCTTGTACCGTAACTTTACTAATATTGCCAGTTCTAAGCAAACGGTGCTTTTTTATTTTACGATTTTCAAAGCCGCGATAACCGCCTAAATCTCGGGGATTGCGAACAGATGACACTGGTAAAACTACAGGATCAGACATGTAAATACACTTTCTAGCATAAAAATAACCGGATAGTACTCCTATCCGGTTATTTTACTCTATGCCAAGCATTCTAGCAAAACTTTATTTAGTTGCTTGCTTAACAAAATTGAAGAAGTTATCCATCATACCATCTAATGATTTAATAGTAGCTTCATCAGTTAATTCGCCAGTTTCTTTATTAAATTTACCTGCGGCACCGCCGATTAAAACTTCGTTACCTGGCAAAACATTAGCACTCATATCTGGTGAAAGTAAAATTTCACGCATATCTTCTTGAGCACGACCTGAACCTTGACTACCGTATGAAGCACCAGCAATAGCAACTGGCTTGTTCTTCATAACGTTAGGACCAGCATGTGAACCTAACCATTCTAAAGCACTCTTTAATGGTGCAGGAATAGTGTGGTCATATTCTGGCGTGGTAATTACAATACCATCAGCAGCTTTAATGTCTTCAATCCAAGCTTTAATTGTGTCATCAGCCATTTGCGTTCTGCAGAAAGGTGTTAACTTATCGATTTCTTTTACTTCGATATCAGCCTTGTCAGCGTAACGCTTAGCGATAAATTGTGCTAAAAAGCGGTTATATGAAAAATCTGCGTTTGTACCAACGATTGATAAAATTTTCATTCTTGGTCCTCCTTACTTAGTAACTTGTGCGTACCATTCGTCAACTTCGTCAAAGAATTGACCTAAGAATTTAACAGTACCTTCATCAGTCAGGTCACCGTTATCATCAAATTGACTAGGACCGTTGCCCATCATGAATTCATCACCAGCAAAAACATCTGCACCAAAGCCAGGAGCCATTAACAAGCTTCTTAAACGACTTTGTGAACGTGAAGCACCTTGTGGCATTGGTGAAGTTGATACCATAACAACTGGCTTGTTCTTAAATGGGTGAGAAGTGCTTGATAACCATTCAAGAGCACTACTCAAGGCACTTGTTACTGAGTGTTGTTGTTCAGGTGAACCAATCAATACTAAATCAGCAGCTTCAATTTCTTTACTTAAAGCAGTAACTGATTCGGGTGCATCTTCACCCTCTTTAAACATTGGTAACCCCTTAACTGTTGCCAGTTTAAAATCATATCTGTCGGCGAAGTGCTTAGAGATAAACTTAAGCAAAGCTTCATTAAACGAATTATTGGCATTTGAGCCAGATAATGCAAGGATTTTCATAAAAACCCACCTTTCAAAAAACTAATTTCTACAGATTATTATAACCTATATACAATTTTTTGAACATAACTCTGCTTTCATGTTTTTACATAAATTAAATAAACACTCTAATTTTGCACCTAATAATCTTACTCATCGATCGTGTTTTCATCGATCGCGTTTTTTTGCTTTTTATAGTCTTTCACATCAAACAGCGGTATCTTCTTGTTCTTACTGAGCCAATCATTTAAAATCGCATCATTAATTTGCGCCGTCAACACGTTAATAATCTGCGTTTCCGAAAAAGTCGCAATTTCATTAATAATTAGTGAAGCAATGCCGATTGTAGTGATCCAATTTGCCACAACAATATTCATGATTTTTTCTTCACTATAATCAGTATCTTCATATTCCTCGTTAAACTTTTGGATACCAAAATCAATTAACGTATTAGAAATACGCTTGCTGCCTAACTTACCATCCACAAACATTGCTCGAAACAGATTTTCGTGTTCTTTTGCATAATCAATATAAGATAAATCCATATCAATTAGGGGTTTACCTGTATATTCTTTTTGCAAAACATTACCTTTTAAATTCTCCGCAATTTTATCTAAAACTTCATCCCGAAGCTCATCCATACTGCTAAATTCAAGATATAGGGGTTGCGTCGAAAAATGTCCTTCTTTGGCAATATTACGTGCAGTCAGACATTCAACGCCATCTCTCATCACCATTTTATAAGCAACGTTTAAAATTTTTTCTCTACCTATTTCTTTTCTTCTCGCCATTCGGTTTTCCCTTAACTAACTTTCGTAATTGTACATTCGAATGCTTGCGATCTGCTGGTCAATTAATTAGCAGTGCTAATCAGTTGCCGACTAATTATTATTGTTATTACTTTCCAAAAATTGATCGTAAGATGATGAAACCATCTCACTAACTTCGGACTTGCTTAACCCTTGAGAAGCACAAAAGGAAAAGAAAGCTGCCGATAAAATATAACCGCGCTCGCGATCATCTGTTAGATCATCCGAAAACTTAATATTGATGCTTTGATTTTGATAATCTGTTGCTAACACAATTGATTTATCTGTTGGTACTTCGTTCATTTCTTACCTCATTACAAATTAGCTGCCTATCTACTTAAATATAATTATTAATACTTAACTAAATAAATGCATAATTACATAACACTTTGATACATATTCAATTACAAATTGCTTGTTATTTTATAACTATTAAGTATTCAATTTCTCTCAATAGCAGCAACATTTTCAACGTTAGCCTTAAAATACCGTTTAAAGCCAGCTCGTTTTTTTATCACATTAAAAATAACAAAGTAATTATCTAACACCTAGAATAGTAAATTTGAAAGTCCTTTGTCAAGGAGAAATCGCTTTCTAAAAGATAAATAAAAGACAAAATTATTAATAAGCAATTTATTAAATATCTTCATGCTTTTTTGGGCGAAAAAATACACAATCCTTTATTAATTAAAGCATTGTGTACTTCCGCTAAATATTAAAATAGTAGCTATTTTTTATTTTGTTTGCGTCATTTCGCCATCCATCATTTCGTAAATATGATCGGCATATTGTTCCAAACGCGGATCATGAGTTACTAATAGAACAGCTTTAGCATAATTCTTCGCCAAATTTTTAAATAATTGACCAACCTCATCAACATTCTTACTATCTAAGGATGCCGTTGGTTCATCTGCCAGCAAGATTTCTGGATTGGCATACAGAGCCCGCGCGATTGCAGCGCGCTGCTGCTGACCACCGGATAATTCACCGGGGTACTTATTAACCAAAGCAGTAATTCCTAACTGACCTAATAATTTGGTCAAGGTTGCGTGATCAATGTTGCCCTGCTTTTTTACTCGGTCAACTAATTCAAATTGTTCCTTAACTGTTAAAAATGGCACTAGGTTATAGGCTTGCAAGACAAAGCCAATTTGATTAAGTCGTAAGTGGTTACTCTGCTTAGTTGTCAAATTCGCAATATCCTTGCCATCGATTAAAACTTGACCAGATGTTGGCTTCTGCAATGAACCAGCGATGGTTAAGAAGGTACTTTTACCAGCACCAGATGGCCCCATAATGAGGACAACTTCACCTTTATTAGCCGTAAAATTAATATTTTTAAGTGCCTTAACTTCGGCAGCACCCTTACCATAAACTTTTTGGACGTTCTTTAATTCAATGACTGCCATCTTATTCACCTATTGCCTTTGCTGGATCTACTTTCAAAATTGATCTAATTGGAATTAAGCTGCCGATAATTCCCGTTAATAGCATGCCACCAGCACCACTCAGCATAATTACCGGAGTAAAACTCATCGGTACGGCGGCTGGCAAGGCTTTAGCAGTCAAGATCATTGCTAACAAGCCAATTATTACCCCAACAACAACTAGAATAATTGCTTGACTAACGGTTGCTCTAACTAAGGTGCCACTAGGAATCCCTTGGGCACGCATAACCGCGAAGTTGTGCATCTTTTGCATCGTTAAAATATACATAAAGACAGCAATAATAATTAGAGAAATTACGAATAGAAAGCCGATCATTAATTCAAAAGTCATGTTTTGAGCAGTGTAACCCGGCAATTTATTAATAAATGTTTTAATCGGATAAGTCTTGCTTTGGTCATAATGATACTTGTAATTGGCATTACGTGAAATAATTGCCGATGCCTGCATGTCAGGCATCCCCTGGCGAAGTAATTTCCAAGCACTAAGCGAGCCATAAACAATCGGCGCGATATTAATTTTGGCATTCTTAGCAAAACCTACTATCGTATATTTTTGTTTAGAGCCGTTTAGTTCTAACTTGTCACCAAGCTTGTAGCCCTTAATCTTAAAGGCTTGGTCAGCAACTACTTCCTTTTTGGTTTTAGCTTTGCGACCGGCAATTATCTCTTGGGCATCATAGATAAACTGTGACTTTTTAAGGCCAATAAATTGTGCGGAAATCTGTGGCCGCTTTTTATTTTTCACAACCACCGCTGTTTGCCCAACCAGTGCCTCGTCCTTACCAATCGTAGCCTTTTTCAAGTCGGACTTGGTCAAGACCGACTGGTTCATACTGACATTGGCATTTTTATTCAAGACCACTGCTTGTGCGTCCCATGACTTCAATGCCTGCGTATTTTCACTGGCTAAACCAATTGATAATGACGATAAAATAAAAATCAGATAACTAATTAAAAAAATCATCAACACAATTAGGCCGTAACGCAATTTTTCCCGTTTAATTTCTTTAATTGCTAAAAACATTAATTTGACCTCTTTTGTAATAGTTCTAAACTCGCCTTAAAGCGAAGTAAAATCTCGTCTTTTTGGCTTGGATTCGTGAGTACAGCCCGGATTGACGCGTGGCTCAAGACCATCGCGCTCCAGTTTTGCGGACTTAAATCTGCTTGACTGGCACTTTGGCCGGGCTTAGCTAGCAAGCTCTCGTTATACAGGACATGCATTTTAATTAAAAGTGCATACTTACTAGCGTGCGTTTTTTCGACAAAGTTGACCACATTTAGATAAAAAATCTGCGGTTCAAACTCAGGTGTAACCTTAATATCGGCGTGAATTTCTCGCATTGCCACGCCATATAGATAACTATAAGCATCAAGCAAATCCGTAAAATACTTATAAAAGGCCCCACGCGCAATTTGCGCTTCTTTAACAATTCTTGCCACCTGCGCCTTTTGGAGCGGATAATGACTAAACTCGTTCAGTAGAGCCTGCGTGATGAGGTCCCTCTTTACCTGCGGCAAGTTAATAAAAGTTGCCTTGACCATTCTGCTACCACCCTTTTCTATACAGGGGTGACACCGTGTCACTTTTGTAAAATAATATCATTAGCTAACTTGTATAGTCAAATATTATGCCAACAAAAAAAGATTCACGAGGAATCTTTCATCATTTATTAAAACGCTAACACTTGGTTATAATAGTTAATTCGCGGCGTGTGATCGCGGTACGAAATTTTTGCTAAAGCACAATTCTTCATCGTGTCAAAATAGTTAAAATCACCATTAGTAAAGTAATGGGCAAACATCATCCGAATTAATGTACCATGACAAACTACCAAAACTTTTTTACCAGCATAATTTTGGGTAATATCATCTAAAAATTGTCCGCAACGCTCATTTAACTCCTCGTTGCTCTCGCCATGTGGAGCGTACTTAATGTAGTTGGCATTGGCCTTGCCCCAAGGATCAATCGCATCGGGATATTTTTGGCCCAACTCTGTTAATAGCTGACCGTCCCACTCGCCAAAGTTAAACTCAATCAACCGGTTATCAATTTTAATTTCTTTTTGTCCTTTAGTAAAAATCCGCGCCGTTTCCAGTGCGCGTTTCATTGGACTAGAAAACACAACATCAAAACTTGACGGGTCAAAATTAGCGGCAGCCTTTTCGGCATAAGCGCGACCAGTCTCATTTAGGTCATGATCAAAACGCGACCCCTGAATACAACCCGTTTTATTTAAATCAGTTTGACCGTGACGAACAAAAACAATTTCCATACTTAAACCTCACTTTTTCAATAGGTATATTTTACTATTAGTTGGAACAGTTGACACATTTTTATCGTCTCTTAAAGTCAAATTCGGTGCGAAAGACATAGGTATCGGCGGTGCTTTCTTCGGGCATAAATTGAAAGCCAAAATCATTAAAATTCTGCAATTCTTCGGGCTTAGCCAGCTGATTTTCCGCAATAAAGCGCGTCATTTCTCCCCGCGCCATCTTGGCATGCACGCCAACAGTCTTCCATTGGCCGTTCTTGTATTCTTGAAAATCAATATTAATCATGCGCCGCTTGGCCGATAAATACGGACTGATATTCTTGGAATATTCCTTGGACGCCAAGTTAATCAGAACCGATTCGTCATTAAATAAATTATCCGCAATTGTTGAACCCCAGAAGCGATATAAATTTGGTTCTTTAAAGCCGGTAACCTTGTTCTTCATCTCCAAGCGATATGGCCAGACGCCGTCAAACGGACGTAAGACACCATATAGGCCAGACAAAATCCGCACCTTGTCCTGTAAGTAATCAAGCGCTGGTGCAGTAAACAAGTCTGCGGCCATGTATTGGTACTGAATGCCGGAATAAGAAATAACCGCCGGCGTTAAATTGCTGGTCTGCGTTAAATCAAGTTGGGCAAGCTGGCTCTGACCTTCCTTAGCTGTTCGCTCGCTTGCTTGCCAAATAGCCTTTAACTGCGATAAGTCACAACCTTTTAAATAATCTGCTAATTGCTCAGCCTGCGGTAAGAACTGCGGCGTTGACCTTACCTTAAAGGCTTCACGGTCAACTTTCATCTTCATTGCTGGGGAAATAATAATTTTCATTTTTCGTATTTTCCTCCTTTTAGAGTTAAACTTAATATTATTATATCTAAGGAGAGATTTGATGAATCCTGATTTTGCAATTGTCTTAAATTTTAAACTATCTGACACTAAAAAAGCCAATGCTGACTTACTTGTTAAAACTGCTCGGGATATTGGCGCCCGCGCTGTCTCAACTAATGGTGACCAGACTGCCTTTCAAGCTGCCTGCACTAAGTACACCATCGCTTTAATTAACGAGCAGTCCGGACAAAGCTATACCCCAGATAACGTAATTAACGAAATGGTGACACAACGTAAAGCTGGTAAAGCGACGATTATTGATTTAGCGGTCGATGAAAACGGCGAGCTAACCGACGAGAGTCAACAACTGTTAGCGCCAATCAACGACTGGATGCACATGTTTGGCCATGCTTTTAATGAAAGCGAGCCTTGCAATCTTGCTGCTGACGGCGAGAGTTTTGTCCTGCAAAACCGCCACATGCATTACCAGAAATATGTTTTCGTTAAAAAGCCGCTTCCTGCTAAAATTACCGTTACTGGTTTAACTCATGAACCCAACCGGGTTGAATGGATTGAAAAACGCGTTGATTTAAAGTTCGCTTATGAAGATAACAAACTAGAAATCGAAGTAGCAGAACCAGTTGAAGTCTTCCCGTGGCAAGTCTTACGTATTCAAGAACACCGCCCAGAAGATGACATTCTTGAAACTAAATTCTAAATAACTGAATAACTGAAAAATTCCACATTTGTGACTCGCAAATGTGGAATTTTTATTTACTCTTCTAAACCGTTATTCTTAATTACATTTTGATACCAATAAAAACTATCTTTAGGTATTCTGCGCATGTCCTTTAAGTCAAAATCGGTGCGATTGACATAAATAAAGCCGTAGCGCTTTTTAAAGCCTTGATGTGAACTCAAAATGTCCATTACTGACCACGGACAATAGCCAAACAGCTCAACGCCATCTTGAATTGCATCATAACATGCTGCAATATGGGCCTGTAAATAATCAATCCGATATTGATCGTGGACTTTGCCATCAGCGGTCAATTCGTCAGCTGTGCCTAAGCCATTTTCGGTAATAATCATTGGCAGGCGGTACTTTTGATAATATTCATTCAAAACGAGTCGCAAGCCAAGTGGATCAATTTGGGCACCATATTCAGTTGCCTTCAAATGCTCATTCTTTTTGATTTTAAAATAGCCATAAAGGTCAAAGTCAATATCACTCACACGCTGACCAACTGGATGTTCTTGATCGGCCGGTAAATATTCTGCCGCTAAAGTCCGATAATAGTTAACCGCAATAAAGTCAGGCCGCGCACTTGCTAGAACCTTGTCGTCGCCAGCTGCAGTTTGCGGATAAATGCCCTGCTCTTGCAAAAAATGACGGTAGTAACCCGGATATTGACCAAAGCAATACATTTCCAAGGCATAATTAGTCTTAAAATTATCGTTCATTTTCGCTGCCCAGACATCAAGCGGCCGATCACTGACTGGATAAGTCATTGTCGATGAAATTGCTGGGCCAATCTTACCACCAGTAACCATCTCGTGACAATCATTCATTGCATACGCACAAGCTAAGAACATGTGATAATCCATCTGCGCGCGAACCTTCTCAGCCTCATCTTGCGGGACATTATCCATATTCATCCGTTCATTAACTCGCACCATCAAGTTTTGCTCATTAATTACCTGCCAGTTTTTAACTCGGTCGCCAAATGCCTTAAAGCAAATCTGAGCATAACGCCGAAAGGCACTAACGCAATCGCGACTAGCCCAGCCATTGTACTTCTGAGCTAACGCCAGTGGCAAGTCAAAATGGTATAGGGTCACAAAGGGGATAATCTGATTAGCCACACACTCATCGATCACACGATTATAAAAATCAATTCCAGCTTGGTTGACCTGACCATCGCCATCGGGAATAATTCTAGTCCATGCAATGGAGAAGCGGTAAGCCTGCATTCCCATCTGCTTCATTAGCTTAATATCCTCTTGATAATGATGGTAAAAGTCGCTGGCTACCTTGGTATCGGCTTGCTCATCTGAGTGTTTAAACGAATTGTAGTCGGCAACGGACTCACCCTTGCCGTCTTCATTCCAGGCACCCTCAATTTGAAACGCGGAAGACGATGCTCCCCACCAAAAATCATCTTTAAACTTCTTCATTTGTTACCTTACCCTTAAATTCCATTAAGATACTGCCTTGCGCAACTTCATTTTCATCTGTCATTGTAATTTGCGCATCAGGATCCGCATTAGTAATAATTACTGGTGTTGTTAAATCATAACCAGCCTGCTTGATTTTAGCACAATCAAAAGTGACAATCGGATCGCCCTTTCTTAAATGCGCACCAACTTCTGTATGACTAGTAAAGTACTTACCTTTTAGTTCAACAGTATCTTGACCAATATGAATTAATAATTGAATCCCATTATCCAGCAGCAAGCCAATTGCGTGCATTGTTGGGTATAAAACTTGTACTTCACAATCAGCAGGAGCGACAACTTCACCTTCTGTTGGCACAACGGCAACACCCTTGCCCATTGCACCTGATGAAAAGACTTCATCTTTAACTTGTGCTAAAGCAATTACTTTTCCGGCTAGTGGTGATGCAATTTCCTCATCTTCAGCTGCTGCAACTGGAATCGTAGCTAATTCTTCACTATTTTGACCCGACAATTTTTCTGGTAAATCCTTAAAGCCCAAGACAACCGTTAAGATGCAAGCGCCAAAGAAGGCAATTGCACATCCTAACAGATAACAAACAAAGCCCTTCAAACCGCTGCTGGCATAAACTGGAATGGTCAAAATTCCTTGGTTAGCAAAGGCATTACCAAAGGAACCGCCCCAGCCCATTAACGCGCCACCTAGAGCACCACTGATAACTGCATAAACCATCGGCCGTTTCAACCGCAAGTTAGCACCATAGATTGCTGGCTCAGTAATACCAAACAGCGCCGTCACCGTTGCCGAAGCAGAAACAGTCTTTAGATTCTTATTTTTGGTTTTCAAGAAAACACCTAGGGCTGCACCAGCTTGAGAAAAGTTGGCTGCACCCGCAAAGGCTAGCAAGTTTTGGTGGCCGGTCTTAGCAACGTCATTAATCCCAATCGGAATAATGGCACGATGCGCACCAAAGACAACCAAGACACACCAAATACCACCAATAAATGCCCCTAATAAGATCGGGCTGAAGTGCATAATATAGTAGTAAAGCCAGTTGATAAAGTTACCAAGATAAATGCCGATTGGACCAAACAGCATTAAGGTTGCCGGCACCATAATCAGCAAACAAAGTGTTGGCACCATGATAATCTTCAAGACTTCTGGCATAATCCGATCAATAAAGCGTTCCAAATAAGCCAAGATAAAGACGGCAATAATAATCGGAATAACCGACGACGTGTAGCTAGCCTTAGTAATTTGTAAACCAAACAAGGTAACCGGCGCCTTACCCGTCATCAAGTTAACAATTGATGGATAACAAAGCGTGGCCGCAATGACCATCGCAATATATTCATTGGTCTTAAATACCTTAGCCGATGACCGAGCTAAAATAATTGGCATAAAGTAGAACAAAGCATCTGATGCCGCGCTTAAAATAATGTACGTGTTGAACTTAGTAATGTCAGTATGATAAACATTGGTCGCAACAATCACTGCAATTGCCAAGAAACCTTTAATCATTCCCGATGCAGCAATTGCTGGTACAGTTGGGGTAAAAATCGCGGCAATTACGTTGAGAATTTTAGTTCCTATCCCGACCTTCTCTTTTGGCGCGTCATCAACCGAAGCTGAAGTCGTCTCACCAATCATTGGCTCAATTGCATCGTACGTTTTACCGACGTTGTTACCGAGCACAACCTGAAATTGACCGTTGGCATTCAATACTTGAATGACACCTTCTAAGTGACTAATTTCGTCGCTATTTGCCTTACTGCTATCTTTTAAAACAAAGCGTAATCTGGTAAAGCAACGCTCCAAACTAGCCACATTTTCTTTGCCGCCAACATTAGTCAAAATGTTTTGGGCCAAAGCTTGGAAATCCATCTTTATATTACCTTTCTAAAAAACAATTATATTAAATCTAAATAACACACTTTAAAATAACTTAACTTTAACTTTTTTTACTATTTTTGTCCATAGTAAGCGTTGGGACCATGCTTACGATAATAATGCTTATCAAGTAAGTATTGCGGCAATTCAGAACTTTGATGGGTCAATTCTAAGGTATGAAAATCTTCTTCTGCAACAACTTCTAAAACTTTAGCATTATAAACTGCCTTTTCAGGAGTTTCTCCCCATGCAAACGGTCCGTGTTGACTCACTAAAGCTGCTGGAGTTGCTTCATAATCTAAATGTCGCTCCTTAAAAGTTCTAACAATTGTCTTACCAGTATTGCCCTCATAATCTTCTTCAATCTCTTCCTTAGTTAACGCATCAGCTGCCGGAACATCGGTATAAAATGTATCGGCATGGGTAGTGTTTAACGCCGGAATATCCATTTTAGCTGCCGCAAAAGATACCGCCCAAGGTGAATGTGTATGAACAATGCCACCAATATTAGGAAAATGATTATATAAATACGTATGAGTTGGCGTATCTGAAGAAGGATTTTTATCGCCTTCAACTACCTCACCCTTTAAATTAACAACTACTAAATCTTCCGGCTTAAGTTCCTCATATGGTACACCTGACGGCTTGATAACATATAATCCCGCATCACGATCAATGCCAGATACATTTCCCCAAGTAAAAGTTACCAAATCCAATCTAGGCAGCGACATGTTGGCCTCATATACTTCTTCTTTTAACTTTTCAAGCATGATAACCTCCCCATTATTCAACTGCTTCCTGTGTAATTCCAACTTGAGCAAAAATTTTATCAAAGAAAGTCTTCGCAGCCTCAACTTCTTCCAGTGCATTCTCATCGCCGTTATCGCCTGACCACATTTCAATCGTAAAACTACCATTATAATTAAGACGAACTAATTCTCGCAATAAGCCCACAAAATCAACACACCCTGTGCCAAAAGGTACATTTTTAAATTGACCTTTAAAATCTGGCGTTACTTTTTTACTATCTTTTAGATGAATTGCACAGATCGTATCAATATAGTTTTCAATTTCAGCGGGCACATCATTTTCAGGCCATGCACTTAAATTGCCTAAGTCTGGATAAGCTTGCAGCCACGGACTTTGAGTTAGTTGGTGATATTGAGCAATCTTAGACAAATTATTAATAAATGGATCATCCATTGTTTCGATCGATAACATAATATTTTTCTTAGCTGCCATATGGACACATTTAATCAGATTTTCCACGTAATACTCACGAGATAGATCTGTCTTTTTTTCATAATAGACATCATAGCCAGCCATCTGAATATTATGAATGCCTAAGTCAACACATAAATCAACCGCCTTTGACATCATTTCTAATGATTTCTTACGTACATCGGGGTCAGCAGACCCTAACGGAAAGCGGCGATGTCCTGACAACATTAAGTTGTTAATCCTTGTGTTAGTCGACCACATCAGGTCACGAAACTTTTTGCGTTCATCATGTGTCCAATCCAAACGCGCTAATCGTTTGTCACTTTCATCAATTGAAAACTCCAAGAAATTAAAGCCTAATTGATGAACTAAATTAAAGGTTTCTTCCCAAGATAAATTCTGCGGCAAGGCTTTTTCATAAATGCCTAACGAATTTACTGTCATGTTATCCTTCCTTTCTAATTTAAAATAAAAGGGAAAGCCATGAATTTAAACCCAATAGTTTTCCCAATCATTAATTAACCCCAAATTTTATTAATTTCGTCCTTGAACTGTTGTGCAACAGCACGAGGATCGTCGGCTTCTCTAATTGCCCGACCAGCAATAAAGGTATAAACAGGTACACCCTTAAATAACTTCAGAATTTCTGGATGAACACCACCAGTAACAGATACCTTGAAGCCCATCTTGATCAAATTCTTAACGTTTTCAACATCTTTTTCAGACCATTTTTGACCAGCAAACTTGGCATCACGGCTTTGGTGATAAACAACTTGATGAATCCCATTGTCAAGCCATTGTTGCATTCTGTCTTTATCATCCCAGCCTTCATAAAGCTCAACCTGAACTTCAATTTCTTTTTGAGCATTGCTCATCGTTGGAACTGTTGCCGCATTAATACAGGTCATCCAATCAGCACCGGCATCCTTGCAAGACTTACCACATTTTGTTCCGGCATCAGCACACTTCACATCTGCCAAAACAATTTTATCGGGAGCCATCGCACGTAAATTTCTTACGGCACTTAAACCATCGCGGTAGACCAAAATAGTCCCAGCTTCAACAACATCAATTAAATCTTCAACTTTGCGTAAAACGCTAATTGCTTGAGCAGTATTATCACTGTCTAAGGCAACTTGTAATTTAGGTATCGTCATTATTATCTCCTTTAATTTTTCTTGAATTTTGTTGGAATATCGGATTCGTTAATCTTATCTTCAACTTCTTTAGCTGAGATAACATTCTTAATGCCGATTACCTCGCCACCACGTTTTTTTACTTCGTCAAACATTTTAATAAACGGAATTGAAGTAAAAACAACGTCATAATTACGGGCAATTCCTTTAGCTTCTGAAATTGAAGTATGGTCAGCTTGCGTAATCTGATAACCCATTTTTTCCATTGTCTTTTTAACGGTTCTCATCAACATTAAGCTAGTACCTGAACCGTTAGCACATGCAGTTAAAATTTTCATAATTCTCGTTCCTTTAACCTAAAACAAATATTATTCTTCCTTATGATTTAGCTTTTCCCAAGCTGAGTAATCCTCAGTAATTAAGAAGTAACCTTCTGGGTCTGCGCGGTACTGCAATTGCGGAATTGCCAGCAAGGCAATAATGATAATTGCAACACCAAAGTAACCTAAGTACTTCATAATTACAGTGAAGAATGGCCAAATAGTAGCCCAGTCGAACATACCAAGGTAGCCACCATAACGAGCCATACCAACCCAAGTAGCAATTAAGGCTGACCCAGCAACTTGAATTAAGCCAGAAATAAACGGCATTATCATGGCACACTTGTAACCACCACGATCGTTAGAGTACAAACCAATTGCTGCATTATCAAAGAATAATGGGATAAAACCTGCAATTACCAAAGTAGGCGAATGGAAGATCAGTAACAAAAAGATCATTGTAAATTGACCTAATGCACCAAACATAAAGCCAATCGTTTGTGCATTTTGTGAGCCAAAACCTAAGGTTGCAGCAACATCGATACCAGGAACGGCACCAGGCAACCATCTATCAGAAATACCCGTGAAGGATTCTGTCAATTCATTAACGAACGTTCTAACACCTAACTGTAAAATGGCAAGATAAACTGAGAATTGTAGTGCTGTTTGCAAAATGTAAAAGATGAAGCTTTGACCCTTTTGCATAAAATGAGCCTTAGTTAAGTAATCTGGACCTAATACAATTAAAATCGCACCAATGAATACCAGCATTAACAAAGAAGTTGAAACCATGTTGTCATTAAAAATTGACATAAAGCTAGGCAATTCAATGTCTTCAAGTCGCTTATTTTTATTTTCCTTGCCCTTTTTCATGGAATGCTTTTCAAGCATTTCAGAAATTTTAGCAAAGAAATAAATACCAAACATTTGTTGGTGAGCAACAGCAAAACCAGCACCATCGGTTAATTCTTGCGTAATCCCAACAGTTAAGTTAGAACCAACGGCCCAATAAAGACCTAGGATCAAACTCATAATTGCTAAAATTGATAATCTATTTAAAGTTGGAAAACAAAACAGGATTAGCCAAAAAGCCGTAGCAGCTTGTTGAACTTGAACATTACCAGTTGTAAAAACCGCTCTTAATTTAGTGTATTTAGAAAAGCGCACCAATAAAATATTGATAATATATGCAAATAAGAGTAACAGCATCGTATCTGCAAAAGAGCGACCAAAGCGTTGCATAATCCCTGCATTAACGGCATTTTGTCCAAAATATGGATCAATAATCATCGCACTTAAATGGAAACGATCTTTTAGCCCAACCAAAATTGGTCGGAAAGTATTAACCAGTCCACCTGATCCAGCTGACAAAATAAAGTAGCCGACTGTGGCCTTTAAAAAGCCAGACAAGACCTCGTACCACTTTTTACGTTCCAAAATATAACCGATCAAAACAATAAAACCGATCATAAATGCAGGTTGTCCTAAAACATTAGTGGCAAAGTAGCTCCAAATGGCTAGTAAAACATTTAAAACATTTTGCATTTGCTTACCTACTCTCTTTTGTGCTTAATTCGTACTTGTCCATCACCTGATGATAATCTTCTAAATTTTTAACTTTTCGTAAGTCTTCAATCAAGCCATCTTCCATCAGCATATTGGACAAGTTAGCAATATTCTCCATGTGCTGCTTGTTATCCTTGGCAGCTAGCATAAAGAACAACTGAGCATCCTTTTCAGAATCATCTTTGTCGAAGGAAACTGCTTCTGGAAAAATTGTCAGACCAATACCAGTACCCAAAACACCTGAACTATCCGCTTGTGAGTGAGGCATAGCAACCCCAGGCACAATTACAATATACGGACCATACTTTTTAACATCAGCAATTACTTGATCAATATACTTATCAGTAACAAGATTATTTGACTTCATAATTTCACCAGAAACTCTGATTGCATCTTCCCAATTTTGCGGATGCTCTGTACTGATATTAATCAAATGATTTTCTAAAAAATAACGTAGCATAATTCCCTCCTACCATATAATTATCTAAAAAAATAATTATAATAATTCTGGGAATGGTAAGTCTGGGTCATTCTTAAATGCATCATGGAAGCCACGATCATACATGTATTCAAAATTATCTTTATCTTGTGGATAATTGAATTCGCCGCCAACTTGCCAAATATATGGTTTAAACTTGTATTGTAAGCGGTACTTTTTTCTACTCCACAAAGCTAAAATATCTTTAGGATCACTGTAAATATTTGACCAAATATCGTAGTGCATTGGAATGATTACTTTAGTATTCAAAGCTTCACCCATTCGTAAAACTTGTGAATCATCCAATTTGTCAGTAATACCACGGGGATTTTCACCATAAGCACACAATGTAACATCAATTTTATTTTCATTACCGTGCTTAACATAAGTGTTAGAATAATGAGAATCACCTGAATGATATAAATTACCGCCTGAAGTTTCAAGAAGATAATTTACGGCCAACTTTGCCATTTCCTTTGGCTTAGTGCCAGCCAATTTAACATTAGGATCGTCTTCAGTTACTAATTCGGTTCTATCAAAAGCTTCTAGAGCCTTAATCGTTACAGAGCCTACTTTGACTTCGTCACCTGGTTTTACAACGATGATTTTTTCTTCAGGAACGCCCCATGACTTCCATTCATCGGCAACTCCTTGAGGCCCAATAAACTTAGCATCTGGACAGAACTTATTTACACAAGCTGCAGTATAAATATCTAAGTGATCGTGGTGAGTATGAGTAACGCACAATGCATCCAAATCTCTAATTGCAAATGGATCAATTACGTATGGCTTGTTACGCATGTTTGGCTGTAAGGCTTCCCCACCGGTCATCCGCATCATTTGGTGACCTTTACGCATTTTACCGTCACCATGTGTGTGCTTACCTGTGCCGTTCCACATATCAATAGCGATGTTGGTCCCTTCATGTGTCTTAAGCCACATTCCCATACATCCTAGCCACCAAATTGAGAATGACTTTTCGGGTACTTGTTTATCTGCAATCTGTTCATTTAAATATGTGCCCCATTCAGGGAAATTGTTTTCTGCAAAAACTGCAGGTGTAACTTCATTAATATTTGTAGGTTTTGACATTTTTTCCTCCTAAAAAGTATCTTTATTTGTTTTCATAACAGATTATATTGTTTTGTGTTATCGCTTTCAATCATATTTTATGATAATTTGATATTTTTATGATACTTTACGGTGTGATGTATCTTAATTCTAGAATTTATCACGATTTTATGATATTTTTTTGATAGAAAACGTTGGGAATTATTATTAACTAGGGAATTAAAATGAAAAATTCATACCAAGAAATAAAAAATAGAAGAAAAAAAATTATCGACTTGCTAAATCATCAAAAAAACATTTCGTTAGATGACCTTAGTAAAAAACTAGGCGTATCAATAATGACAGTTCGCCGTGATTGCAGTAATTTAGCCAATCAGGGGCAAATCGAACAAGAAAAAGGGATTATTTCCTTAGTTAAGCCTGAAGAAATTCCGTTTACAGACTCTGTAAGTTACATCAAGCAACGAATTGGTAAGGAGGCTTCATCTCACGTTGAAAAACATAATTGGGTCTTTGTTAATTCAAGTACAACCGCCTTTGAAGCCATCCCATATTTATTAAAAAAGGACGTTAATATCTTAACTAATAATGGTTATGCCGGAAATTTAGATATGCGTGCCAGCAATAGCAAAATTATTTTAAGTGGTGGCAATATCAGCCGCAAAATGATTATGAGTGGTGATTTAGCAATTGAACCATTTTTAAAAATTTATGCCGATTGGGCAATCATTGGCTGTGCTGGGCTTAGTTTAAATCGTGGCGTTTCTACGCCATTTATTGAGGAAGCCAAAGTCAACGAAGCAATTATTAAACATGCTCGAAAATTAATTGTGGTTGCTGATTATAGTAAGTTTAAGCAATTCTCTAACTTCACAATTTGCCAAGCAACCGACATTGATTTACTAATAACCGACTCTTTTACACCAAAGAAGATTATTGATGGCTTTATTAAAGCTGGGATACAAGTCATTCAGGTTCAACTTTAACCAAATAAAACAGGCTGGAAAGCAACTACTTTTCAGCCTGTTTTGTCTTATTTCTTCCTTATAAATATTGCGCAACCTGATTAACCATATTTTTAGCTTGGCCATCTCGCAATAGAGCAATGATATTTGTCGCTGCTTCTGCAGCAATCGCCGTCCGCGCTTGCAAGGTTCCAGTACCCGCATGCGGCGATAGCACTACATTATCTAATGCCCGTAAAGCTTCTGGGACTTCGGGTTCAGTTTCAAACACATCAAGTCCCGCACCAGCAATTGTTTTATTTTTTAAAGCAGTAATTAAATCCGCTTGGTTAATTAACTTGCCCCGCGCCGTATTAATAATATAGGCCGTAGGTTTCATTTGGTTAAAAACATTACTGTCAAAAACTCCGGCAGTTTGCGGCGTTAATGGAGCATGCAAGGTAATGATATCCGCCTTCTTAATCAACGTTGAAAAATCCGCATATTTAACATTAAGTTCCTGCTCCTTAGCGGGACTTAAGCGGTGCCGTTTATTATAAATGACATTCATCCCCAACACTTGGGCAAATTGACCGACAGTACTGCCAATTCGTCCCATGCCGTAAATACCCAAGGTCTTACCTTCCAGGCTCATCCCCATATTCTGGGGCTGACCAACATCAAGCCAGTTACCCGAGCGTAAATTCTGATCATACACATGTAACTTGCGCACAGTTGCCAATAATAATGCAATGGTCATTTCCGCTGTTGGCATCCGTACTGCTTGCGGAGTATTAGCGACCACAATCCCCTTAGCTTGGGCGTAATCAATATCAATATGGTCAAATCCCACACCGCTTGTAGCAATAATTTTCAGATTAGTACCGGCATCAATTAACTCGCGATCGCCTTTTAGCCCCATCAGAAGCAAACCATCATATTCGGGCAGCATTCGTAATACTTCTCCACGTGAAAATGGCTTATCTAGTGGATAAGTAACATCAAATTCTGCCTGCAGCTTTTTAATTCCTGGCTCGGGAGCCTTCCCAGTTACCAATACTTTTTGTTTCATTAAACTTTCCTTTCTAGTGACTAACCTTCATTAGCCGCCTTAACAGCCGCGATTGCCGCTTTTTTAAAATAAATTCGCTCCGCATTGTTATACATCACATCCGCCAGTTCATCTGGAGTAAAAATCGTAGTCCGCTCTAACCAAGTTGCCAAACTTTGATAAGAATTAAAGGTGGCTGACCACGGTGCATCACTGCCCCAAATAATCCGCTTAGCACCTAAGATTTGTTTAGCAAGTGTGACATCTTTTTGACAGCGCGTAAATGGTTCAGCAGTTTCACCTTCAATATCTTGAATTGCCGCAATATCAGTATAGATATTGTGATAAGGCTGCCACTGCTCTAGTGCATTTTGCAGGCGATCTAAATGATCAGCATTTGGAAAAGACAAGTGGCAAACCACAAAGTCTAGTTGAGGGTACATTTTAGCCAAGTTGACAATTGCCTCCGGCTGATAGCTAACTTGTGAATAATCACCGTAATCCACAGTAACCACAAAGCCGGGATAATCACTAAGATAATGAAAAATGCGACCAATGCGCGGATCGGTATCCAACCGAAACGGCGTGGTCACGTGATACCCAGTCATGCCACCACCCTGACTAATTTCAAACTTCATCGCCCTAAAGCCCAATTTTTCAACATGCCGCTTAACAATTTGCATGTAAAATTCGCTAAACGGGTCTACCGAAAAGGCACCAATAAAGTGATCAGGATATTTTTTAACTGCCTGATAAGAATAATAATTTTGAAAGCCATATAGACTGCCCTGCAATAAAACAGCTTTAGCAACATCGTTAGCTGCCAAGACTTTTAGCGCCGATTCAGCAGTAAAGGTATCATCGCCCCACCCATCTGGGAGCAGCTTAATCACGGTTTGATCATTATCCCAAATCGCCCGGCCATTGCCCAGAGCTGTTAGGCTGCCTTTCCCATTAAAGCCGGCAAGTGAGCGCACTAAATGCAAGTGTCCATCAATCTTTTTCATTATTAAACCTCCGTTGTTAATCCCTAGTTTACTACTAATAAACTAATATTTTTAAAATTAACCATTTTCAAGTAAAAAACCACGCCTAAACACTAGACGTGGTTTTATTAATCAATGCAATCAACAATTTCTTGAACTTCTTTTTCTTTTTGTTCAGCAGTAATTTGGTGGTCGTTAATTACCATAATTGCCTGCTGGATTAATGAAAAAATCTGCTCATCATCCTCATTGTCATTAATCAAATAACTAATTTTAAAATATGATTCCAGCTTTTTAGTATCGTCTTCTTCCAGCGCATCTTTGATAAAAGCCTTAAAAATTAACCGTAAGTTGCGTGAACGTTTATTGCGTTCCTGATTATTCTCGTAATAAGGCAAGAACAGCGCTACACACACAGCTGCAATCTCGGCAAATGCGGTTACCCATCCCGATATCGAACCTAATTCCATGATTTCACCTCTGTATTATTATACAAATATATCAAGTGAAAACCACATTTTCTTCAATATTATTCATCAACAACGAAGGTTGCCATTAGCTCTTCTAAAGTTAGCTTTGACTTTTGTTCTTGGTTAAGGTCAGCGACAATTTGGCCAGCTCGCAGCACTAACAGACGATTACCGTATTTAAGAGCATCTTCCATACTGTGCGTAATCATTAAGCAGGTTAACTTTTGCTCGGTCACAATTTGGCTGGTCTGTGCCATCAACTCGCGACTGGTTTTCGGATCCAGCGCTGCCGTGTGCTCATCTAATAACAGAATGTCTGGACGCTTGATGGTTGCCATTAAAAAACTTAATGTCTGCCTTTGCCCACCTGATAGGTGTTCTGTTGGTGTATCCAATTTTTCAGCTAGTGAATTACCCATCTGGGCCGCGATCTTTTGCAGCTGTGCTTTATGCGCTCCTAACTTGCGCAAGTGCAGCCTGCGGCGCTCGCCCCGCTTTTTAGCAAGCACGATATTTTCGGCAACGGTCATTCTTGGTGCGGTTCCCATCTTAGGATCTTGGAAAACGCGACTGATAAAACTGGTCCTTTTTTCAACTGACTGGTGGGTAATTTCCTGACCCTGATGCAATATCTTGCCTGTTGTCGGCGTAATCAACCCGCTAATCGTATTAAACAAAGTTGATTTACCAGCACCATTGGCACCCACAATCGTAATAAAATCGCCTTGATTAATTGTCAGCGATAGCTCGCGCAAAATTTTCGCAGCCGCCGGAGTGTGTTGATTAACAACTGTTGTCACCTTGTCTAAAGTCAGAACTGCCTGTTTATTTTCCATATTGGCTCACTCCTTTACGTAAAATTCCGTCTAATTTCAACGCGTGCCGCAATGTCGGTAGCATTAAGCAAACCGCTAAGATAATTGCGGAAATCAAATTCAGGTCATTAGTTGAAAAGCCTAGTTGCAAAACAATTAATAAGACAAACCGATAAATAATACTACCTAAGATAACCGCGATTAACCGCTGATTAAGGGTCAAATAGCCAAAGACTACTTCACCAATAATGATTGAGGCCAAGGCAATTACGATAATCCCAATTCCCATGTTGGCGTCCGCATAACCATTACTTTGCGCAATTAAGGCACCAGCTAGACCGACTAGACCGTTCGACAAGGACAACCCAAGAATTGTCATGTTATCGGTGTTAATGCCCAAAGACCGCGCCATCATTTGGTTATCACCAGTTACAATAAATGCCTGCCCTAAATCAGTTTCTAAAAACAGGGCAATTAAAATAGTGATTAGAATAATCGTGCCACCACCAATTAGGACACTATCAAAATACCGGGGCAGTGATTGGAAGATTTTAGCTGAGAAGAAGGTCTTTTGTCCTAACAAAGAGACGTTTGACCCACCCATAATTCGCAAGTTAACTGACAAGCAGCCGGTCATTACCAAGATTCCTGCCAACAAAATTGGAATTTTACCTTTAGTATAAAGCAAACCGGTGATTAACCCGCCAGCAGCACCACCTAAGAAGCCTAAAAGAGTAGCTACAAGTGGCGAAACACCCTTAGTAATCGCCGTTACCGTAATCGCTGCGCCCAACGGGAATGTTCCTTCAACCGTCATATCAGCAAAGTTTAGAATCCGAAATGTTAAAAACAAGGCGATACCTAAGAGAGCCCATAATAGTCCTTGCCCAATGCTTGAAGTTATTAAATTCATTTGATCACCTTCCCATGTTGACTAGCAGCGCGCATAATCGCTGCTGGAATTTTAATATGTAATTTACGCATTTCTTTTTTATTAATCATGTAATAGCCGCTCTTAACCGTCGCAACCGGATACGTTGCCGGATTTTTACCACGCAAAACTTTCGCTGCCATTACGCCGGCAACTCTGCCCATCTCTTTTTGACTGATAACGTAAGAGGCTAACCCGCCATCCGGCACCATTGTTTCCGCACACGGAAAGACCGGAATATTGACGTTGTTAGCAACGTTTACCAGTGTCTTCATTGCCGAAGCCACGCCATTATCTTGTGGGGCATAAACCATATCGACTTGGCTTACCATCTGGCTGGCTACTTGCTGGAGATCATTGGTGTTAGAAATTGTATACAGTTTTGGAATGAGGCCTGCTTGTTTCACAACACGGGCAAAAGCATGAGCGTTAGTTTGACCGCCATGATCGGATGACGTGTAGATGATACCGATTTTCTTTGCATGTGGCATAACCGCGTGCATTAATTCAAACTGTTTGGTAACTGGGTTGAGGCCCGAGGTACCCGTAATGTTGCCGCCAGGATGGGCTTCACTCTTGACTAAGCCACTAGTTGCTGGGGTAGAAATACCTGCCAAAATGATTGGTGTCGTTTTCGGTGCACTATTTGCTAGCGCCTGTGCCGCTGGTGTGGCAATCCCGACCAGCAGCGAGTCCTTATTGGCTAGCTGCTGGGACATTGTCTTCAAGTTACTTTGGTCACCCTGAGCGTTTAGAAAATCAATTTTCAAATTCTTGCCAGTAGTTAGTCCCTCTTCCTTCAGACCGGCAACAACACCTTGATGAATCTGATCAAGTGCTGGGTGGGTCATCATCTGTAAAATACCGACATGCACAACTTCCGTCTTAGGTGCAGTTTGGTTAGTTTGACTAGCTGCCTTGGGAGCTACAACTAAGTCAACCCCAAGAAACAGTAAGATAGCACTTATAAATGCGAGCATTCGCTTCATTTTTCTCTCCTTATTTTTTGTTAAGCGGGGGCATTTTGATAACAAAAAAAGGCAAACCAGCATTTGCTCTGGTCTGCCCTAAGGACACAAAGCCTGCTGCACGTTTTACCATGCAGACAAACTTCGTCAAGTTAAAAAGTAGTCAGCACGGATACAAACTGTTTGCCAGATCGTACCCGTTCTAGACGATTACGATCAATCCTGCCGGCTTTGCCAACTCTTATTCATGTTTAATGAAATCGATTGAATCATAATTATTTCCTTTCTCCAATTAAATTATCTTAAGTTTATCTTATTTTGCGTTAATGTCAAGAAAATTTTCTAAATGATTTAACCATTTAACCTTCCAAAACAACCATTTATCTCCAAGTGATAGCAATTTTAGTCAAAAACGAATATATTTAAAATACTAACAGAAAGGAAGTAATGCCATGCTTGTAAAATTTAACCTAAATCCTAAATTTCAACCAACTTGGATTGCTATCAATACAACTGAAAAAACCGCAAAATCAGAGAGAATGGCTGATGCAATTGCCCATCTTGTCAACGACTGGCAAATTCAAGGAACTGCTGCGGGCAAAATCAAAATGATTTCACTTTACGAAATCACTCGCTTTTACACCCAAAATAAGCATGTTGTCTGTGAAGTCGGCCAGCAGGTTTATCGGATTAAATCCAGAATATATGAACTGAGCGAAAGATTGCCACCCGACACTTTTATCCAAATCTCTAGCTCCGAAATTGTCAGCATCGCAAGCATTGATAGTTTAGCCTTAACTAAAACTGGAAGCTATCAAGTTAACCTGACCAATGGTGAAACGACCTTTACTTCCAGAAGGTACATGCAAAAATTAAGAAAGGAATTTTTAAAATGAAGTTATTTAAAAAGATTTTACGTTATGGTTGCTCAGGAATACTATCAGGAATTGCCATTGGCTTCCTTGTGGCTCTCTCATTTAATCTCGCATACCAAACCACCGATTTCATCCCGTCAAGTACGCCATTTATCGACCATTTTCATTCCGTTACTCTTGCCACACTAATTTCCGCAATTTTCTGGGCACTGATGGGCTTTCTAGGTGGCGCATCCTCCCTAGTCTTCGTGCAGGAAAAGTGGAGCATCACTAAGCAAACGGTCATTCACTTCATTGTGATGTTTGGTCTATTCACACCTTTAGCCATTTTAGCAGGCTGGTTCCCATTAAACTTCCTGTGGCTGAGCCTTTATACTATTACTTTTATCATTGTTTATGCACTTATCTGGTATACATCAATGCTTAAAGCTAAAAAGCAAATCGCTAGGTTGAATGAAGTAATTAAAGAAAATAAGTAGTCAAGCTCTAGTTAAAGTATTGAGCTTTAAACTATTGCATGTTAAAATAATTACGAATAAAAAGAGTCGCGTAAACACGACTCTTAATATAAACATGTAGTTTTCGCTATAAGAGCGGTAACTACTTAAGATATTTTTTAATAAATCCGTCAGTTTTCAGCTCTGGACGGATTATTTTTTTGCAAGGAATTTTTTCCAAGCTGTAATTAAACTATTGATTGCAGTAATTAAATTAGTTAATGAATTAACAAATTGAGTTAACTCATTAAGCAAATTGATTAATACTCTAAAAATTAAAGCAACAATAGAATAAATCACAATAAAGATATTCATAGAATACCCGACTACTCCTTTCCTTTAAGAGATTGGAATATGGATCCATTAATACCATAGGCATCATCTTCTTTCAGAAAGCAAGCAGTCACCGCCCTTAGGACTTTACTACATGTTCTATATGATTATATCTTAATGATAATTATTAAGACAAGAAAAAATTAATTAATCAGTACATTTTTATTTATAATTGATGGTCATACATTATCAGTAAAACTAATTTCAATACGTAAATTACAAAGGGCAATGCAACGCAATAACCTACCAGTATTCTTCTAAGTTGCTGGCCATCAAGCGGAATATTTAAGATAACAAAGACCATTGCAATGGAAACTGCCAATACCACATTCAAAGTCAAACTGTTAGCCTTAGCCACAATTAACTGCCAGCGCTCATCATTTTTGCGCTTCTTAGTAATACACGTAAAATACACCAAAAAGCTAACACCAATTAAAGAAAAAACTCCCCATAAAATATCTTTAAGCATAATATTCATTTTTGCTCCTCCTGATAAAAAACATCAGTAATTGATAATTCAAAAGCACCTGCCAATTTAAACGCTAATTCTAATGAGGGCATGTATTTATAGCGCTCAATCGAAATCACTGCTTGCCGTGAAATACCAACTTTATCCGCCAATTCTGCTTGGGTCCAATTCTTTTGTGCTCGTAACATTTTAAGATTATTTTTGATCAAAGTAACCTCTCCTTTACAAAATGTAACTAGTTGATTACATTAATAATATAATCATTCAACAATAAATGTCAATAAGCTATTATTTTACAACCACTGCTTGAATTGTCCCCCTAAAGCTTATATAATCTTGGAAATACATCAATTAATTTACGGAGGAAAATCAATGATTGGTTGCAGTAGTTTTACATTAGAAACGAAGGACAAAAAGCACTTTTTGTCACGAACAATGGACTTTATGATGGAAATGGCTGAACAAGTCATCTACACCCCCATTAATAAAACTTTTAGCGTTGCTTACAGCGCTAATCAAGAAATCACCAGTAAAAGAGCCTTTCTTGGTTTAGGACAAATTCAAGATTACGATCATGCACCTGTAACTTTTGATGGTGTTAACGACCAAGGCGTCATGGGCGCGACCCTTTACTTCCCCGGCTATGCCAGCTACCATGAAAAGGCTCAAGCTGGAACCTGGGCAGTATCACCCGACAAGATAATTTCTGTTATTTTGTCACAAGCTAGCAACTTAGACGATGTTGCCGAGCTTTTCCAAAAGCAAATCACCATCGTTAATGACGCTAACCCAACACTTAAGGCTGTCTCGCCACTACACTTCATCTTTTCAGACACAACTGGTGCAAGCCTGATTATTGAGCCTGAAGAAGATGGTGTTCATATCATCAAGGATTCAATTGGTGTCATGACCAACAGCCCTGATTATCATTGGCACGAAACTAATTTACGTAATTACCTGTCTGTAACGCCTCATCAACATGACGACGTTAACTTTTTAGGTAAAACCTTAAAGCCATTCAGCCAAGGTTCTGGAACTTTTGGCTTGCCCGGTGACTACACCCCAGTTTCTCGCTTTGTCAGAACTGCCTTTATGAAAAACAATGTGGAGCAGCCAGCTGATGAACTCGCAGCTGTTAGCCTTGCTCATCATATGCTGGAACCTGTTAGCATCCCGCGCGGCATCGTTGTCACACCAAATTCAACCTTTGACTATACCTGTTACAGTGCTTATATTTGCGCCGAATCCAGAAGTTACTATTATTCAACTTATAACAACCAACGGATTAGATGCGTGCGCTTAACACCAGACTTGTTACAAGAGACTGATTACAAGGAGTTCAAAGTCAATCCTAAAGAAGATATTGAATATCAAAATTAATAGCAAAAAGCTGTAGTTATTGAAACTGCAGTTTTTTTGTTGTCAATTAATCATAAAACGTATGAACAAGACCAATAACAATTATCATGCTAAAATTTTATTTATGGTATAATTTTAGCAGAATAAGTAATATATTTCGTCATGTACGAAGTAGAGTGTGCATGCAAGTTTGACCACTTGTAAGGTACCGGGAGCAGCCTTAATTGACTGCTTTTTTTGTTTCTTTTTAAAAAGTCTTTAAGGTCACGAATAGATAAAAAAATATTATAAATAATTGCTAAGAAGTATCTATCGTATAAGTCAATTGTCAATTACTAATTTTTAGATATACTACAAAAGTGCTAAACTGTAGCTAAATAACTAAATATTTATTTAAAACTATTAATTAAAAGGAATAGAGACATGAATAAATTTTACAAAAAGTTACTAGCAGCAATTACTACCTTTTTAACCATTTTTGCACTAAGTAGCGGCACAGTTAATGCTGGCAATTCTACTCAAGTAAACCAATCTAACAGTGCAACGATTGTTAAAGCAGCCAGCCACCGTACAGCTAAACGAAGCAATCGCAAAACTTATACTGTTTATATTGCTACTATGCATGGCAAAAAATATCATTCTTCACGTAATTGCCGTACTTTGAAAAGGTCTCGCGGACATATTAAAAAGATTTCTCTTAGTCGTGCGAAAAAATTAGGCTACACGCCTTGCAAAGTTTGTTATTAAATTTATAACGAAAAAAGCGATAACTCAAAAAGTTATCGTTTTTTGTATATTTAATTCAAAAAAAGTAAAAAGCTACAGTCAACTTGACCATAGCTTAATAGTTATATTATTTTACTTGCCGCCTTCGGCTCTTGACTTGTAAATTCCACCATCAGTGTTAATTACTAAGTCCTCGCCTTCGGTGATAAAGTCAGGCACTTGAACAACCAAGCCTGTTTCCATTGTGGCTGGTTTACCCGAGCCAGTAACAGTTGCGCCTTTAATTCCCGGCTCAGTCTGCGTAACCTTCATAACAACTGTTGATGGTAATTCAACTCCCAACAGCTTACTGCCGTTAGCGAATTCTAGCTGAACTTCAATATTAGGAATTAAGTAGAGCTTGTCATCACCCAATTGGTCGCTGGAAACTTCGTATTGCTCGTAAGTTTCAGTATCCATAAAGGTATAAATATCACCTTCATTATACAAATATTGGGCATTTTTCTTCGTAATATCAACTAGGTCAACCTTTTCCGTTGGCCGCATTGTCTTGTGGACCACTGCACCACTTTCGACATTACGCAAGTCCATTTGCATAACTGTATTACCTTTGCCGGGCTTGTGGTGGTTAGCCTTCAATACGCGAATCAGTTTGCCATCTTGACTAAAAACCATACCTTTTTTCAAATTAATTGCTTGTACCATGTTTATACTCCTTTAAATTTCAAAAATATTTAATGCCTAAATTCAAAGTCATTCACGCTGGAGGCAAAGCGAATTTTTCAATTAATTGTAAATAAATCTTCATATTCTTAGTATAGCAAATTAAAAGTGTCTAAGGTAGATTTGATCGATTAAATGTCCAGCAGTTTTATGCAAAATCAAACTTGCACGCTGCTTAGTTGGGGCAATATATTCACGTAAATTAACCAGATTCACCATCTGCCAAGTTTCTTGAGCTAATTGCAAGGCCGCTTCGCGAGGGCCATTAGCCATTTCATAATAAAAGTTATTGGGGTTATTTTTATTTAGTTCCAGCACCCTAACAAAGCGCTGCATGAACCACTTTTCAATCAGTTCTTCTGCGGCATCGATATAAATTGAAAAATCAAAAAAATCACTGGTTACAATTTGGCCGTTGGTCGGCAATTGCAACGTGTTAATCCCCTCAATAATCAAAATATCTGGCTTTTTAACATGGCCGTATTGGCCCGGCACAATATCACTCAACTCTTGTGAGTAGAGCGGATAAACAATATCATCTTTACCAGATAGGACATCCTGCAAAAAGTTAGTCAACAGACTCATGTTGTAACTTTCAGGGAAGCCTTTGCGATCAAAAATATTCCGCCGCTTCAGTTCCTGATTAGAATAAATAAAGCCGTCGGTCGTCATCAAGTGCACCCGCAACTCGGGATAAGTTCGACTTAAGAGCACCTGCAATAGCCGTGCCGTCGTTGATTTACCAACGGCTACTGATCCCGAAATCCCAATAATAAACGGCGCCGCTGTTACTTTTTGGTGTAAAAATTCGCACTGCCGATCCTGCAGAGCGCGCTTTTCTTGGTAAACTAAATACAAATATTTTGTTAAGCTGCCATAGATTTCACGCACATCAGTTAAATTAACAACGTCGCCCAAAGATTTGATTTTTGCCAGCTCATCCTGGCTAATTTTGACCTGGTTACCCGCGGAAAACGACGCCCACTGATCCCGATTAAACTGCAAATAATTTTTCATTTAATTGTCCTTCAATTCGTTTTCTTCTATTATAAAGTAAATAAATATTAGCACCAAAATATTTTGGCTTTAATCAAAATGAAAAGAGAAACTATATGAAAAATATTATTTTATTCGGCGATTCCTTATTCAACGGCTACCGCAATGGTCACGACACTAACTTAATTACTAATGGCTTACAAAAAGCTCTTGGTAGCGGCTTCCACGTAACCAATTTTTCCCAGAGTGGGGCGACGACTGCCGATGGCTTAATGCGGCTGCCACTGATTGACGACAATGCCGACCTAGTTGTCTTAGAATTTGGCACTAATGATGCAGCATCAGATTGGGGCATATCAAGCAGTCGTTACGAGCATAATTTAGAAAAAATGATTACGGCAATTGACGCTAGTCGCTGCGTACTAGTCGGACCTTCTTATCCTAACCCTGATAACAAGAACATCATGCAGTTTTACACTGCAGCTAGCCTAGCTCGCTACAATGAAATTGCACAAAAGCAGGCACTGCAGCACAGCATCCCGTTTATCGATTTAATTGCTAACTTACGCAACTTACCCCAGCTTGCTTCTTATTACCAAGCTGATGGGCAGCACTTTTCCGACTTAGGTAACGACCTTCTAATTAATCTGGTAGTTAACGCAATTAAAGAAAAATAAGCACACAAAAACTCACGTTAATCCACGTGAGTTTTTTTCTATTATAATTCGTAAGACATCATTACGTGCTTAATGCCAGCCTCAGTAAAGGGCTCGCCCACCACTTGATAACCCAAATAATCATAAAATGGCTTAGCTTGCCACTGAGCATGACAATACAAGTGGTCAGCGCCACGCTTTTTCAGGAAATCATGCACCTGGGCCATCATTTGACTGCCTAGCTTTTGTCCACGTGCCGCCTTGGCAACTGCAACTCGGCCCAACATCCACTTGCCATCTTCTAGAAAAATCCGGCAGACAGCTAGTGCCATCGTCTTGTCCTCATTTAATAAGTAAACTTGGATAGCCGTTAAGTCTTCATCGTCTAATTCCGGCACCGTAATCTCTTGTTCGGTTACGAAAGTGTTAATCCGTAAGCGAGCAATACAAAACATGTCGCGACCCGACATGTCATCAATTCTTTTAAAAGTGAATTTTTCCTTCTCCACGAGCAATCTGCCTCCTATTTTTCTTCATATGTTTGCGGGTCAACCGCTAATAGCGGACTCTTCTCCCCTGTATAAATCAAATCGAGCTTGTACATTGCGCGTGAAGTAATCGTGTAGACCAGTTGAATTTCATCTGCCTGATTGTAACTCGCCTTAGAGGCATCCCACATGACAACGGCATCAAATTCCAGTCCTTTAGCCAAGTATGACGGGATAACCAGCGTGCCGTCAACCAACCGCTGGTTAGCAGTCGCAATCAGTGTTGCCTTGATGCCATCTTCTTTCAGCTTTTGACTGACAAACTTGGCACTTGCCAAATCCTTAGTGATAACTGCTGTTGTCATTTTGCCAGCAGTATTAGCTTCCAGAACTTGCTCTAAAACCGCAATTGCTTCAGTATCATCCTTGCGGCCCCACAATGCCGGCTTTGGTCCCTGACGGTTGAATGATTCAATCTTTTCGCCTTGCCGTAAAATCTGCTTGGTAAAGTCGGTTAACTGCTTAGTTGACCGGTATGACTTGGTTAGTTGCACCACCGCCGTCTTTTCTGGGTCAAACAAGCCACTTATCTGCTTTAACAGACTGCGACTTTCATCTTTAGTAAAAATCGCCTGGTTCAAATCGCCGAGCATCGTGAATTTTGCCCGCGGGAAGTTATACTTCAAATAACACAATTGAAATGGCGTATAATCCTGAATTTCATCAATAAAGGTGTAACGCATCTCATAATTAACGTGGCGGCCGGTAATTAAATCATACAGATATAAATATGCCGAAACATCATTCATGTGAATGTAATGCTTCATAAAGCTGGCCTTCACGTCTTCTACGTGCTTCGCCCAATCAGTGGCACTAATCTGCCACTTATTAAGGTCGGTCATCTTTGGAACTGCCCGCAAAAAGCTCAGGTATTGTGCACGCATATTGATAAAATTATTGTGTCGAATTTGCTGGTAAACCTTGCCTAAGGCCTTAATTACAATCTTGCGGCCCAAGAATTTTTCTTCTTTTTCTTCGGAATCAAATTCTTGGTCTGGGCGGTCATAAAGAGCATTCAACTGCTCCTTACTCAAGCTTTCAATTGTTTCTGACACCCAGGCCTTTTTAGTTTCCGCATTAATCTTGCGGTTAAGCGTCTTAATCAGTTCTTCACGCGTTGCGTCAATTCGATTACTTAAATTATAGTTAGAATTGTATGAATAGTAAATCTCATTTATTTTATCTTTAGCAAAAAACGGCCGCTTCTTGTTCCGGAAAAAGATGTCCTTAAAGACAACGCCGCGCTTATTCAAGTGCTTGGCATAACGCGTTACCAATTTAAAGAAAGCCGTCGAATCCTTAAACTTACCGATTGCCGTATCCGCATTTTGATCCTCAAATTGATCAAATAGGTTTTCCACGTTCATTCCCGGCAACCGCCGAGCCACAAACTGCCAATAAGTCATTTGGACCATATTTTGTTCACCCATTTCTGGAAGGACATTTTTAATATAGTCATTAAATAATTGGTTAGGACTAAACATAATTACATCGCTACTGGTCAAATTTCCACGATAGCGATAGAGCAAATACGCAATCCGCTGTAAAATTGCGGAAGTCTTACCTGACCCAGCAGCCCCTTGGACAAACAACAAATCAGCACTAGTATTTCTAATGATCTTATTTTGCTCACGCTGAATTGTCGTCACAATTGACTTCATTTGCGTGCTGGACTTTTCTCCCAGCACCTCTAAGAGCATCTGATCGCCGATTGACTCATTGGTATCAAACATGTTTACAATCTGACCATCTTCAATCATAAACTGGCGCTTCTTTGTCATATCAACGGTAATCTCACCATCTGGTGACAGATACGAAACTTGCCCCAATTTGCCATCATAATAAATGGAAGAAATCGGCGCCCGCCAATCATAAATTAAAAAGTGATTATCCTTATCCGCAAACGAACCTAAGCCAATATAAATCGTTTCCGGCTTTTCATTGCCTTCTTTAAAATCTACCCGGGCAAAGTAAGGCTTTTTTTCCAGTCGCTGAACAGTACTGAGCTGCTTAGCAGAATGTTGCCAAGCATTCTCACGTTCATCAAGCAGTTGCTGCTGCTGGTGAATAGAAAGGGCCGTTTCCATTGAGGTCGAATAACCATCATAATCTAACCGAACATCATCGAAGAAATGCGAGTTTAAGTTACGCGCTTCACCTTCAGCCGACTTAATCGCCGCAGTTAATTCTGCCCGCCGCTCTTTAATCATCTTCAAGATGACATCGAGATGCTTCTGTTCAAACTGTTTTTCATCCATCGCTTTTACCATAAAGTCACCTATTCTTCAAAACTTGCATACTATTTTAACACGAAATGAACTTAATATATAATTCTTGGGGCTCATTTACTAAGATTATTAAAAAGTGGTGAAAAATGATGAATTTACTTCTATAATCATCTGTATTGGGGATGATTTTATCATGGAAAAGTTTTTACATTTTTTACGTAAATTATCTTGTGCATTAGTGGTTGTTATTTCCCTAGGCAGCCTTTATGTATCGGCTATTAGTCCTGTTAACACGCCAAGTCAAGTGGTGTTAGCTAAACATCCAACTCGAAAAACCGCCAAAAACTCGGGCAAAAACTGCCATTGGCCAAAAAGGACTGCCAAAGTATACATTAACTTAGGCAATAATCCCGAATTAACGCAGGCTACTCAAGATGCCATTAGTGCTTGGAACGATACCGGTAGTTTCACTTTTACCCAAACTAGTAAAAAGAAACAGGCGCAAATTACAATTGGGCCATCGTTTGACCCAGACACTAAAGCTACAGGCTTGACAGGTATTACTTACAATCCCAAGACTAAGCAGCTTTACAAGGCTAAAATAAAATTAAATGTTTATTATCTATTAAATCCTATGTATGATTATACTTATCAGCGGATTATCAACACTGTCGAACACGAGTTAGGCCACGCGATTGGTCTTAACCACAATAAGGGCAAGTCCGTTATGTATCCTGCCGGCTCCATTTACCCAATTGAGCCGCAAGATGTCGCTAAAGTTAAGCAAATTTATCATCATAGATAATTAAATTGAAGGAGTAAAAAGTAATGAAGCGAATTTATATCGTCCGTCACGGACAAACTTATATTAACCGGTACAACAAGATGCAGGGCTGGTGTGACACCCCTTTAACTGAGGACGGAATTGCCGGTGCTGATAAGGCAGGAGAAGCACTGAAAAATGTGCCGTTTGACATCGCCTTATCCAGTGATTTGAAACGGGCAAGCGACACCTGCGACATTATCATCAAGCACAATGTTAACCGTGATGAAATCCAACATATTGCAACGCCGCTGTTTCGCGAACACTTTTACGGCTACTTCGAAGGAATGGACAGTGACATGGCTTGGCAAATGATTGGCGGGCCTCACGGTTATAAGAACCACTATGACTTATTCAAGAATGAATCAATCGATACGGCAACCGATTGGATTAAGGAAGCCGATCCGTTTCACGATGCCGAAAACGCCAAGGAATATTGGCACCGCGTTGACCAGGGCTTCGACTTAATCAGCCAGCTTGATGGGGCCGAAAATATTCTGCTAGTAACGCACGGCTTTACCATTCGTAGTATCGCTGACCGTTTTGGTGATTTTGATGTTAGTGAGGGGCCACGTAACGCGTCAATTACCATCATGACCATGAGTGACAAGCAAAGAAAAGTTACTTCATACAATAAAATGAAACTATAATTTACCGCTTTCTTTTATATTGTTGAAAGCGTATAATCAAGATTAATATTTATTAATAAAGTCTATGGGGTGCGTTTGAGCTGAGATTAAACCCATGAACCTGATCTGGACAATACCAGCGCAAGGAATAGGCTAATTAAGCTAAATCCCGTTCGCTATGGTGCGAATGGGATTTTTTGTATGGCTAGTTGGGAGTTAAAATGACTAACAAAGGGAAACAAACGGAAAAACTTACTATTTTGGCAATTATGATTGCGCTGGATGTGGTATTGTCCCCAATCTTTCGCGTGGAAGGGATGGCACCGATGTCTAGCGTAATCAACGTGATTGGTGCCACGATGCTAGGGCCAGTTTATGTAACCATCATGGCCACTTTGTGCGGGATTATCAGAATGTTAATCATGGGCATTCCGCCGCTGGCTTTAACTGGTGCCATCTTCGGTGCAGTATTAGCTGGAATTTTTTACAAAATAACCGGCAAAGTCTGGGCAGCTTGCCTCGGTGAAATCATCGGTACTGGAATCATCGGGTCGCTCCTTTCTTATCCGGTGATGGTCTTGTTTACCGGCAGCACTAACAATCTTTACTGGTTTGTTTACACGCCGCGCTTTATTGGCGCTGCCATTATCGGCTCAATTGTTGCCAGCATTGTTTTATTAAAATTAATCAAGGTAAAGCAATTTCAAAAAATCCAGCAACTATTTTTCAAATAAATTAAAACGGCAGTTCTTTAACAGAACTGTCGTTTTTGGGCTATAAAAATAAGTTATTGACCCACTATTTAACGCCTGATCATTGATAGGTAAGTAATTCCTGCCCAATTGCCTGGTCTAAAATAAGTTCGTTGGGATAGCCAGCCTTAATCGCGGCGTAAACGACTGGCGTCTTTAAAATTCCACTGGCAACTAAAATCGAGTGGTCCTTTGATTTTAAGTCCTTTAATCCTATGCCGACAGTCCGTTCATCAAGCTCGCGGCTAACAATGTCGCCATTAGAATCAATAAAGTGCGAGATGACTTCGCCCACTGCCTTTTCTTGCAGCTGCTTTTTCTGTGATTTATTAAAATACCCTAGCTGAAACAGCAATAAGTCCTTGCGCACCGCGCCGACACTATAAACGGCAATATTAGCAGCGCGGCCTAACTGCAATGCCTGATTAATAAAGTGATCTTTTTCCACGATTTCCTTAGTAGTTTTATTATCAAAAAACGGCGGCAGCGGCAAGAAGTGGGCAGTTGCACCAAGAGCAGCAGCAAACTCAGACACACTCTCATCTGCATACGTCTCCTCGTTATTGATATTTACGCCGCCCTGGAGTTGGACAACCTGCACGTCGGGAACAACTTGCTTTTCCAAGCTACTTGTTACCATATGAATTGTCCTGCCCCAGTCCAAGCAAACAATATCATGTGGTTTAATTAGCTGCTGCAAATATTGCGCAGTATATACCCCCACACCTTTGAGCGCCGTTAGTTCACCATTAAAATTGCTGGGAACAACTGAAATTTTACAATTAAACTTTTTCGATAATTGTTCACTTAAACGATTACTATTAATTAATGGATTAGAAATTTTAATCTCGACGATGCCTGTTTCACGGGCCAATTTCAATAGTCGTGAAACTGTCGGCCTTGAAAGCCCAACCTGGTGTGCGATCTCGGATTGGCCTAAATCTTCTTCATAATAAAGTCTGGCAATGGCCGCACTCTGTGCCAGTTTCTTTTTATTATATTTATCAGCCATATAATTCTCCATTATTATATTTACTATCATTGCAGTTAATAAATTCAAGTTTATTCGGCTTGATAATTTTACCATAATCCTGCTTAAAATTAACAAATATATTAAAATATAGTGTTACATTGCATACAAATAGGCATTCACCATTACGGTTGAATGCCTATTTTCATCTGCTAACTTAACCGCCAAAGTAAACTCGTTGAACATCAGGATTAGCCAATAATTCTGCACCTGTACCAGATAATTGGACATTGCCAGTTGCCAATACATATCCGCGATTAGCAATGGCTAGTGCCTGCTTGGCATTTTGTTCAATCAATAAAATTGTCGTTCCTCTTTGGTTTAATTCCTTAATAATTGTAAAAATCTCTTGGATAAACAGCGGTGATAAACCCATTGACGGCTCATCTAGCAAGAGTAATTTGGGCCTTGCCATCAATGCTCGCCCCATTGCCAGCATTTGCTGCTCACCACCGGAAAGGGTAGCCGCATCTTGATTTTTTCGTTTCTTTAAAATAGGAAAACGAGCAAACACCTCATCGTAACTCTGCTTTGTTTGCGACCTGTCACGGGCTAAAAAAGCACCCATTTGCAAATTTTCCATGACTGTCATTCCTGCAAAAATATGTCGACCTTCGGCAACCTGTGAAATTCCAGCGGCCACAATTTGTGGTGCCTTCTGGTGTTCAATCGCCGCACCTTGGTAAATAATTTCACCATCCTTGGGTTTTAACAGACCAGAAATTGTTTTAACAATGGTTGATTTACCAGCACCATTGGCACCAATTAAGGTTACAATTTCACCCTTTTCAATTTTAAAGCTGACGCCTTTGACCGCTTGAATGACGCCGTAATTAACCACTAAATTTTTCACTTCTAGCATTGCCATTACTCGTCACCTTCTCCCAAGTAGGCCTCGATTACCTTTGGATTAGCCTTAATTTCTTCTGGTGTCCCAGTTGCCAAAATCTGCCCTTGGTCCAAAACATAAATTCGCTGCGCCAAATTCATCACTAGCGACATATCATGTTCAATTAGCAAAACCGTAATTTTAAATTCTGTTTGGATATGCTTAATTAATTGGGTTAAATCCGCCGTTTCTTCTGGGTTCATCCCCGCAGCCGGCTCATCTAAGAATAAAATTTGTGGTCTAGTAGCTAATGCCCGCACAATTTCCAGCCGTCTTTGAGTTCCATACGGCAAATTTTTAGCCAGCGTATTAGCATTTTCTGTTAAGTCAAAGATTGCCAGCAGCTTTTCTGCTGCTACTCGCATTTCGCGCTCTGTTTGATAAAAATTGGGCAGTCGCAGAATAGCTGTCATAAAGCCTTCATGATACTTATTGGTCATCGCCGTTAAGACGTTATCCATTACCGTTAAATCTTTAAACAGGCGAATATTTTGAAAAGTTCGCGACAAACCCAAGTCTGCAATCTTCGTGGCACTTGCCTTGGTTAAATCATAGTTCTGCGAGCTTTTATTCAGTGCGATTTTTCCACTAGTTACCGGAATCATCCCCGTTAAAAGATTAAACAGTGTCGTTTTACCAGCACCATTTGGTCCGATCAAGGCCACTAACTCTTGATCATCAAGATGCAGCGAAACATCGTTAACCGCCGTCAAACCGCCAAACTTGCGGACAACATGGTCTACTTGTAATAAGTGCATCATGATCTTGCCTCTTTCTTTTTCGTAAACCGAGCAAACAAGTTTTTAAAGGAAAATTCCCAGTTGCCCAGCAGCCCCGACGGTTTAAAAATCATAATTAAAATCAGAGCAATCGCATAAATAACCATTCTTAACGAACCAAAATTCTGTAAGACTGTGTCTAAAACACCTAAAACAGTCGCTGCCAAGAAGGTGCCTGTCATACTGCCAACACCACCCAAAACAACAATTACTAAAATCGAGATTGATTCCATAATGCCAAAGTCACTTGGTGCAATAGTTTGTAAATAAGAAGCGTGCAGACTGCCAGCAATTGCGGCCGTCGCACCACCTAAGACAAAGGCAGCTAGCTTCCACTTAGTTGTATTAATTCCCATTGCGGAGGCCGCAATTTCATCCTCACGCACTGCCTTAATGGCTCGGCCATCACGTGAGCGAATAAAGTTCAGTAAAATAACGGTCGTGATGCAGACCAAAACGTATACTGTTGGCCATGAACACAGCTGGGGGATATTAAACATCCCACTAGAACCACCCGTGATTTTTAAATTGTTAATGACATTGCGAATGATCTCGGCAGCGCCTAAAGTTGCAATTGCCAAGTAGTCGCCCTTTAGCCTGATAAACGTTGCTGTCCCAATAATTGCGGCAATAATCGCAGCTAAAGCTATCCCAACAAACAAGGAAATAATGAAGCCCATTTCTGTACTCCAATATTGTGTAATAATTGCGGTGGCATACGCGCCAATTGCCATAAAGCCGGCATGCCCTAATGAAAATTGCCCACTAAAGCCTATAATCAGATTCAGACCTGTTGCCAAAATAATGTTAATGCCGATTGTAACCAACATGTTTTCAATAAAGGTATCAATCACGCCGCCTAAAATCAGGACATCAATTAGGGCAAAGCCCAAGACCATCACAGCCAGCCACGATAAGATATATTTTAAATTAGCTTTCATACTGCCACCTAAACCTTTTCTTCAGTATTTTTACCAAAAATACCAGCTGGTAAGAAGAGTAAAATTACAATCAAGACAAGGTAAACAACCGCATCTTTGTAAGCTGACAGGCCAATTGACTGGAAGAAGGTTTCCAAAATACCAATCAAGAAGCCCCCTAGACTTGCTCCTGGAACTGACCCAATACCACCTAAAACAGCGGCAACAAAGGCCTTAATGCCCGGTGTCATCCCCATTAACGGGTCAATCTGGTTGTAATACATGCCAATTAAAATTCCGGCAGCACCCGCTAGAGCCGAACCCAAAGCAAAGGTAAACGAAATCGTGTGATTAACATTAACACCAACTAATTCGGCTGCTTCTGGATCAACCGAGACTGCCCGCATAGCGCGACCCATTTTGGTTTTCTTAATAATTAATTGCAGTAAAACCATCAAAATCAGGGCTGTTACCAAAATCAATATCTGAATATTTGAAATTAATACCCCGCCCAAATTGTAGTTGACCTGCTCAATCACTTGGGGAAAGCTACGTGCATTTGACCCTACCAAGTAGGACATGCCGTTTTCTAACAAAAACGACACCCCAATTGCCGTAATTAAAACCGCAATCCGCGGCGACTTGCGTAATGGCCGATAAGCAAAGTATTCAATCACAACACCAGATAGCGCACCAACAATCATTGCCGTGAGCAGCGCCGTAATAAAATTAAAATGCCAAAGACTGATTACATAGTAGGCCGCAAAAGCGCCAAGCATGTATATGTCACCGTGAGCGAAATTGATTAACTTGATAATACCGTAAACCATACTGTAGCCGAGCGCTAATAGAGCATAAATCGACCCGAGTGATAAGGCATTGATAATCTGCTGTAAGACTGTTTGCAAATTGGATCGCCCTTTCTAAAGATAATAAATTATTCGATACTAAATGAATTGCTTACTTTGCCATCGGTCATTTGTTCAATTGCAATTGGCATCTCTGGATCATGAGTCTTGTTAACGGTGATTTTACCGGTAACCCCATCAAAGTCTTTGATCTTAGCAAGACCAGCTGCAATTTTGACAGAATCATCGGACTTTTCGTCCTCAATTGCCTTCTTAACCATATAAACCGAATCATAAGCTAAAGCCGAGAACGTTGGCGCTGTTGTGTGGTAACGTGCCTTGTAAGCATTCATAAATTTAACGGCTGTTGGGTTTTTAGCTGCAACATGAACTGAAAATGGTGTGGTGTAGTAAACGTTAGTTGCGTTCTTGGCACCGGCAATTTGTGCGAGCTTCGGGTCAGCCATACCATCACTACCGATAATTGGTACCTTAATGCCCATTTGCCGTGCTTGCTTAACAATTAAACCAACTTCGGTGTAATAGCCTGGAACATAAATCGCGTCAATTTTCTTTCCTTTAAATGAAGTCAACACTGCATTAAAGTCTTTATCACCTTCGGAATAAGTCTGACTATCGACAATCTTGCCTTTGAAAGTTTGCTTGAATGCCTTAGCTAGTCCTGTACCATAATCACTTGAGTTATCGGCATATACCGCCACACGTTGCGCCTTTAACTTATTTTCTGCAAAGCGAGCGGCACTGCGTCCTTGGAAATTATTCTGAAAACATGCCCGGAACACAAACGGTTGCACCTTGCCATTCTTCTGCAGCGTATAACCCGGATCGGTCGCTGACGGACTAACACTCGGTACGCTCGCTTTAGTCAAATTAGGAATTTCCGCTGTCCCAGCATTAGTTGTAGCCGGCCCCACAATTGCGGCCACCTTATCCTTAGTGGTCAATTGTGCCGCTACCGAGGCCGACGTTGCGATTGTTGTCTTATTATCACGAATAATTAGCTTAATCTTTTTCTTATGACCATTGACATTAATACCACCAGCACCATTAATCTGCTCGGCTGCCAGCTGAATCCCTTGCTTTTGGGCATTACCATAACCAGCTGCTGTCCCAGACAATTCCATGTTAACCCCAATCTTGACCGTTTTATTGTCTTGGTGTGTGCCCTTGCTTGTATTCTTAGCAGCACCACAACCAGCCATCATTAAGGCAATTGCGCCCGCTGATATGGCGCCCATTATTCGTTTAGTAACTCGTTTCATTTTTCTCGCTCCTTTTTCTAAAATTACCAACTTAAAAACCTCATTCAACTTAATGAATGAGGTTTATCCTGATTAGTTAAGCCCCATTCATTAAGACGCAAACTAGGGCTTAACTTATAAAATTACTGAGAAAGTAATTACTTAAGTTGAGTCCTCCCGCGCAACAACAAGGCAAACAAATTTTGAGCGGCATTTATCTTAATGTTTTGCTTAATAAAGTTTTCGATTTTCATTAAAAATACCTCCTTAAAATTCATTTATATTTAATAATTAGTATTATATGAAACATAGTAGCAGGTGTCAAGGCTAATTTAATTAAATAAACTAAAGACACAAAAATAGTAATAATTAGTTTCACCTTGAGAAAATTATGATATACTGGCTTTATAAGTATTATAATAGTGAGTATCCATTGTACTCACAACTCAAAAAGCATTATCAAGGTGGAGCTTGATAATGCTTTTTTTTACACTCTTAATGAGCGTTTGAGTATCCTATTTTTATCTAGATTATAAGCATTACAAAAAGGCAAACCTCTATACGAGATTTGCCTTTTATATTTATTAAATTAATTAAACGTTCAGTACCTTATCTAAGAAGTCCTGCAACCGCGGATTTTGCGGATGGTCAAACATTGCTTCTGGCGTACCTTGCTCCAAAATTTTCCCATCAGCGACAAAGACGACACGATCAGCAACTTCCTTGGCAAAGCCCATTTCGTGAGTAACAACAACCATTGTCATCCCCTGTTTAGCCAGCTTCTTCATTACGGCTAAAACATCGCCAACCATTTCTGGATCAAGTGCCGACGTCGGCTCGTCAAAAAGCATTACGTCAGGATTCATTGCCAGTGCCCGAGCAATTGCCACCCGTTGCTGCTGACCACCAGACAACGATTGGACTGTGGCGTCAAATTTATCTGCTAAACCAACGGTTTCGAGCAACTTTTTAGCCTGCTTATCAGCAGCGTCCTTATCTAACTTTTTTAATTCAACAGGAGCTAGCATAATATTGGCGCCAACCGACAAATTATTAAACAGGTTAAAGTGCTGGAACACCATGCCGATATTCTCGCGCACCTTGTTCATGTCCGTTTTCGGATCAGCAATATTAATCCCGTCAACAATGACCGTACCCGAAGTTGGCTCCTCAAGCTTGTTAAGTGTCCGCAACAGGGTACTCTTACCCGAACCAGACGGCCCGATAATAACGACAACCTCATTATCGTCAACAGTTAAGTCAATATTTTTTAAAACCTTGTTACTGCCAAAGTTTTTAACTAAATTCTTTACTTCTATTTTCGCACTCATACATTTGTCCTCTTTTGTACCCAATTCGATAACCAAGTCAGCAATGTAATAATAATTAGGTAGATCACCGCAATAATTGTCCAGACCTTAAAGCCCTCTAGGTTCCGTGCGATAATAATTTTACCTGTTTGCGTCAATTCCAAAATACCGATAATGGATAAAATCGACGTATCCTTCAGAGTGATAATAAATTGGTTGATAAATGACGGCACCATTATCTTAATTCCTTGCGGCAAGATAACTTTCCGCATTGCTTTACCAAACGGTAACCCTAGCGAACGCGCGGCTTCCATTTGACCGGAATCAACGGCCTCAATTCCACCTTTAACAAAGGCAGCAATATAAGCTCCTTCGTTTAAGGTCAACGTTAAGACCCCAGCAACAAAGGCAGGAATCTTTTGTCCAGTTAAACTTGGAATTCCAGTGTAAATGAACAAAGCCAAAACTAGTAGTGGCATGCCCCGGAAAATATAAATCAAAGTGCTAGAAAGACCGTTGCAGAACTTGTTAGGCACAACACCGAGCAGGCCAACCAAAACACCAAAAATTGTTGCAAAGATGATAGCAACAACTGTTAGCCACATCGTTTCCGCAAATCCGGATACTAATGCATCCTTATTCTGCTTGAGCAGACCAATAAAGCTGCGGTCTTCAGTGTCCTTACCATTATCAGCAACCTTTTTATTCTCAGTGCCCAAATACTTAGCAGTAATATCATCGTAAGTACCACTGGCCTTCAAGTCTTTTAGTCCAGCATTAAAGGCTGCCAATAAAGCGGCATTTTGGCCCTTTTTAACGGCAAAAGCATACGGTGCTCTAACAGCCGGCTTAGTCACAATTTGTAATTTTGTACCCTTTTTGATCGCATATTGCATTACTGGTTGGTCCTCAAAACAAGCGGCAGAGTTACCAGTCAGTACATCTTGATACATGTTGTTAGAATCATCAAATGTTGTGGTCTTAAAACCATATTTTTTCTTAATACTATTAGCGTATTGCGCGCCAGCTGTTCCCGTCTTAATGGCAACCTTTTTACCACGCAATTGCGATAATTTAGTAATCTTGCCCTTAGCAGACGTTGCCATGACAACTCCCGACATAAAGTACGGATCAGAGAAGTCAATTTTCTTTTCACGTGCCGGAGTAATAGACATCCCTGCAATCATCCCGTCAATCTGACCGGATTCCAGTGCCTGCAGCGAACCATTAAAGCCCATCGGCTTGATATTAACCTTGAAGCCCTGCTCTTGCGCAATATTCTTCAAAATGTCAATATCAATGCCGATGTACTGATTATTCGCGTTAGCAAATTCAAACGGTGGGAAAGTTACATCGGTCCCAATCGTGAAAGTTTTACCCTTCAGTGCTGGATTCAATTTACTACCAAGGTACTTGCCAACAATCTTGTTGTAAGTGCCGTTAGCCTTAATCTTGGCAAAACCAGCATTAAACATCTTAATTAATTCTTGGTGTGTACCCTTTTTAACGGCAAAACCATACCAGCCAGTATTAGCTGCCTTAGTAACAATCTTCAACTTCATGCCTTGATTAATGGCATACTGCATTACCGGCTGATCTTCAAAACAGGCAACTGAATTACCAGTCAAAACATCCTGATACATATTATCAGAATCATCAAAGGTAACTGTCTTAAAGCCGTACTTCTTCTTCAAGCTAGTTGCATATTGTGCAGCTGCGGTACCAGTCTTAATGGCAACCCGCTTACCCTTTAAATCGGCAAAACCCTTAATCTTACTGTTTTTACCAACGGCCATGACGACACCGGTCTTAAAGTACGGCGTCCCAAAGTCAAACTTAGCTTGCCGCTCCTTAGTAATCGTCATTCCGGCAATAATTCCGTCCAGCTGACCAGACTGCACAGATTGTACTGCCCCATTGAAACCAACTTGTTTAGTTTCAACTTTGAAGCCCTCTTCTTTAGCCACGGCATTAATAATGTCAATATCAATACCAACATATTTGTTATTATCATTAGCAAATTCAAATGGCGGATAAGTCACATCCGTCCCAATTTCATAGGTTTTAGCATCTGCTTTTGTCGCAAAAATGCTAAAGCACGTCAGCATTATTCCTAGGATTAACATCCCAAAAAAGCTTTTTTGCAATCTTTTGTGCATAAACTTCGCTCCCAAAATTAAAACTAAATTATATATTTAATCAAAAACAAATATACAACTTGCATTCCATATTACCATAATTATTTAGGTTAGATACCAATCAACCATCAATCTAATAAAAAAATTAAAAAAGACTGCAATCACTCGCAGTCTTTTATCTATAATTCTTTTGTCAATACGATCCGCTCGTAAAGTTTAACTGTTAATTCGTAATACAAGAAGTACAAAACGATAAAAATCAAGAATGGCAACCAGATATTGGCATATGGATTAGGTAATAATGCCTTAAATAATTTCAGGCCGAATAATACATCAATCACGCCCAAAATCCCCGGTACAAGAAACAGAATTCCTATCTCGCTGCTAATCGAGCGCCGCAAGACTCGCTCACGTGCCCCAATCTTGAAGAGCATCTTGTAACGAATCTTGTCACTAGCTGCGCCACTTAACACCTTGAACATTAATGTTGAAGCTAGCATTGTCAAAAAGGCAATCCCCAAGAAAAAGCCCATGAATTCAAATCCGCTGGCCATGCCTAACATCATTTTGTAGGCTGAGGCCTTGCTAATATTGTTAACATCACTGAAGCTCTTATTTTCTTTAACCTGCTCTTCACCAATCTTGAGTAAAATCGGATAATCCTTGTCAAAGTCTTTTACCCGAATGAATTGAACAAACTTTTGCTTTCCAGCTAAAGTCTGCCACTGTTTTGGTGAAACTAACTGAATAATTTTAGGTGTACCATTAGGCACCATCCCACCAAAAATCTCATTGGCATCTGTTCCCGGCTTCGACAATTTGTTTGTCGGCAATTGTTGTAAATGATACGTTGCCTGACCGTTTTTTTGCTCAAAATGCATCGTTTTAACCGGATGATGCTTAAATTCTGCTTGGTTAAAGTATAAATACTTAGCAGTTTCCTTATAATGATAAGTTTGCTCAGACTTCACATCTAGCTTGGCCGTTTCACGCCTAACCTGCGGTGAATCGCTGACAATTGTGCCGTCATAATAAGTGCTCATTTGCACCTGATCTTTTAAAGTATTGAAGTTTAAGCCAACGGTAATTGCTCCTAAAGCTAAAGCAAACAATAACGAAATCACCGTTAAAATCTTGGTGTAATCATGCAGGCGAAACTTCAATTGACCTAAGGTAAATAGCCGCAACCCACGATAGGAGAAGCTCTTTTTCTTTAACAACATGTTAATAACGGTCGTGAGCAGGGCGTTAAAGATGCAATATGACCCAGCAACAATTGTTACTAGTGCTACGGGCATTGTCGTAAAAATCGCTGTCGGTGGCAAACTCAATACGTAATAGCCGGCAGCTAATAATACAAGCCCTAAAACAGCTTCGATTGCATGCCAGACTGAATGATGACCCAATCTTGCTGGCTCCTGCTGCTCATGCAACAGGTCGATTACCTTGCTGCGAGTGAGCTTACGTACATTGTGCAGCGCACCAATAAAGAACAAGACAACGAAGAAAACTAACGTCCATAAAATGGCATTAGGCAAAACAACCTGAAAGTGCGTAATACTTAATCCCAAATTATGAATAAGCAGTTGTGAAACTAACGCCGTCAGACCAAAGCCAATCACAATTCCGACAACTGCAGCTAACGTTCCCGTAATTAGGGTTTCACAAAAAATCAGCAGACCCACACGTGAACTTCTTGCCCCAAGCATCATGAACATCCCGTAATCATGCTGGCGCATATTAAGCAAGAACGAATTAGCATACATTAAATACACTAATGTGATGATTGCTAATAGCACAATCCCTAAACCAAAAATGAAGCTCAGGTACTGGTATGGCGCGTTTACATCATGAGTCATAAAAGATGGATTAATCGCAATCGTCAAGAACATGTAAAAGATCATGCTGGCAACAACTAATCCAGAAAACAAGACAAGATAGTCTTTAAAGCGGCTCTTAATTCCCGTTAAAGATAATTTCCAAATCATAAAACCTTTATCCTCTCCCTAATTTTTTGCCAGCACGATTTTTTCATAAAGGTGAACTGTCAAAACATAATAGAAGAAATACAAAACAATAAAAATAGTGAATGGCAGCCAAATTCCGGCATACGGGTGGTATAAAATTGTTCTAAATAACTGTAATCCAAACAGAACATCAATAACGCCTAGAACACCAGGTATCAAGAACAGCGTGCCAATTTCTTCAGCAACCGACCGCTTTAAAATTCGCCGACGTGCACCTATCTTAAAGAGCATCTGATATCGCAATTTGTCACTAGCAGCACTGCTCAAAACCTTAAACATCAAGGTTGAAGCAAGCATCGTTAAGAACGCTAAGCCTAAGAAAAAGCCCATGAACTCAAAGCCGCTGACCATTCCTAGTATTCCTTGATAGTAATGCGACTTACTATTATTAGAAATCATGCTATATGCAGGTGTTTCTTTCTTTTCCAGCTGCTCAATTTTAAGTAAAATCGGAAAATCTTTGTCAAAATCTTTGACCTTAATTAAAGACACAAACTTTTGTTGGCCCTTAACTTTAGCTAAAGTAGCTTGCGACACCAAACGGATCTTTTTTTCAACACCATTAGGAACTAAATTACCAAATTTATTGTTGGCCTCAGTACCTGGTCGATCAAGCTGACTTGTTGGCAGTGTCTTTTCAGTCCAAGCGATATTATCACTCTGCTCTTTCGGCTCGACAGTTTTAATTTGCTTATTTTCAAATTCTGCTTGGTTAAAATACAGATCATGTTTAGTTTCTGTATAATGATAAGTTTGCTCAGACTTGATTGATACCTTGGCTAACTCTTTCTGAACAGCTGAAGATTTACTGCTTACAGTGACGTCGTAGTAAGCAATCGACTTAGCCATTTCTTTTTCCGAATTAAAGTTCAGCCCGACAGTAATTGCACCTAGGGCTAAAGCAAACAGCAGCGAAATTACCGTTAGAATTTTAGTATAATCATGCAAGCGAAACTTAAGCTGTCCCAGAGTGAACATGCGCAAGCCATGATAAGAAAAACTGTGCCGCTTAATCAGCGAACTAATAATTGCCGTAAACAAAGAATTTAAAACAAAATATGATCCCGCAACAATCGTCACTAAGGCAATAGGAATTACATTAAACGGATCTACACCATGTTTTTGCATAATCCAGTAGCCAATTGCCAGAAGCAGTAACCCTAAAACTGCCTCAATTAAATGCAAAACTGGACGATGACTAAACTTTACCGGTTCTTGATCCTCATGCAGCAAGTCAATTACTTTCGTATGTGTCAGCTTAAATACGTTTCGCAATGCTCCTAAAAGGAAAACAATGACAAAGAAAACTAGCGTCCACAAAATTGCACTTGGTAAAACTACTTGAAAATGTGTAATTACTAAGCCCATCTTGCCAATTAATAAGTGCCCAACTATTGCGGTTAAGCCAAAGCCAAGTATTATACCTAGTGCGGCTGCTAGCATTCCCGTAATAATCGTTTCACAAAAAATGAGCAGACCAATGCGGGAACTTTTAGCTCCTAAAGTCAGAAACATGCCGTAATCATGCTTACGCATACTAAGCAAAAACATGTTTGCATAAACTAGATACACAACAGTAATAATCAAGAGCAGAACAATGCCAAAGCCAAAAATATAAGTAAGTAAATTGTCTTCTAATATCCCAGCATTATTTTTTAAAAAAGCAGGATTAATTGCTAAAGTCAAGAACATGTAAAAGATCATGCTGGCAACAACTAATCCCGAAAACAAAACAAGATAGTCTTTAAACCGGCTCTTAATCCCCGTTAAAGATAATTTCCAAATCATGTTTTGCTCCCTATTCTTCGGTGCCCAAATGATCAATTAACATATGATAAAAGTCCTGCCGTGACATCTCACCCTTCAAGATTTGCTCGCCGATTTTACCGTCTTTAATAAATAAAATCCGGTTAGCAAAACTAGCAGAAAACGGGTCGTGAGTTACCATCAACGTGGTTACACCGTCTTTTTGGTTCAAATCGGCCATCGTGTCGAGCAATTCACGCGCGCTACTTGAATCCAGGGCCCCAGTTGGTTCATCAGCTAGTAAGATTGCTGGTTCATGGACTAAGGCCCGCGCTGAAGCAACTCTCTGCTTTTGACCACCAGATAATTGCGCTGGATATTTGGCTAAAATTTCTTTAATACCCAATCTTGCAGCAATCTTATCAACTAGCGGGTCGATTTTACGTGCTGACATCCCTTGTAAAGTTAACGGCAATGCAATATTTTCGCGGTTAGTCAAGTTCTCCAATAAGTTAAAATCTTGAAAAATAAACCCAATCTGCTTACTTCTAAAGTCTGCCATCTGATTTGCATTTAAGGTGCTGATATCTTCGTGGTTAATAAACACATGACCCGTGGTTGGCTTGTCCAAGGTCGACAAAATATTCAGCAGCGTCGTCTTACCAGAACCTGACGCACCCATGATTGCAACAAACTCACCGGCATCAACACCAAAGTTAATCCCCTTTAGTGCTTGATATTGCTTTTCACCACGTTTACCGTAGGTTTTAGTAGCTTGATCTACCCGTAAAATTTCAGTCATAATTCATCCTCTTTAAAAATTTGTCTGTACTATCTGACTAATACAATAGTATGTCGACCAACAAAATGTCAAATAATAATCAAAAAAAAGACAAATCCTTCAATTTCTTTAGAAAGACTTATCTTTTTTAGTAATTATTTAATCATCATCGTCATCTTGCAAGATTGCACCTTTGTTACCGCAACTTTTTCATGACTGTCTTCATTGGGGTAACAATAATCGGCGTGACAACTGCGGTGAAGATGGCTTCAATTAAGCCATTCATCCCTAATGCCAAAATTAAAATCATAATTAATGGTGTCCCCGGCGCAAAGTGACCCATGCTTGCTGCCAATTTACCATTACCCATAAAAATAATACTTGTCAGTAAGATTACCACGACAGTGTTGGTCAAAGACGTGACTGCCCCAGCTAAAATGTATCCTAGTTCGCGCGCCTTACCCGACTTATGTTCAAATAAGCGGCCAACTAATCCCGGAAATAGTCCTGCTAGAATGCTTGGCACTAGAGAAATAAAGACATTCTGAAACAACATCAAGCTGACAATATCTCCCGGCTGTGTGTATGCCTGAAATAATCGCAATAATCCCCAGAAAAGGCCAAAGAGTGTCCCCGCCTTAGGTCCCATTAATAAGGAATAAACGGCCACCGTCAGTGGAACAGTTGTGATTGCCGGTAATGTTGGCAAAATCCGGATATAACCAATATTAGGAACGAAGGTTTGTAATAAAAAAATTGCAACAAATACGGCGGTAATCGCTAAATTACGAGTTTCTTTTCTGTGCATATGTTTCTCCTTAATAAACAGTTTAAAGCATATTATAAAATAATTATTTATTAACACAAATTGGTTTTTTAACCAAATCGACGACTTTAGCTGTTGCCTGACGCGCTTCTGGTATTGGGAACAAAATAAAATCATGATCCATTTGTGCATATGTAATAACTGCAATATTTGAATTTGTTTCCGTAGCCCTTTTTTGTAGTTTTTGCGCATCAACATTTAAAATATCATGTGTCCCGGTAAAAGCCACAATCGGGGGCAAATTACTTAAATCCCCTAAAAGTGGTCTAGCCAACACACTATTACTAAGCTTTCTGGCATATAACCGCCCGCGCAACTGCAAGTCAGCTATTTTCAAAAGATGATCATTAGGCTGAATTAATTTCATCTGGGGATCATCAGTACGGACATCGAGCCAAGGCGAAAATAAAAATGCTTGTTGTGGTTGCGGCAATTTCAATTTTGTCAGTTGCTCAAGCATCGCCAAAGCCAAGCCGCCACCTGCTGAATCACCCATCAGAATAATTTGCGTATCTTTAGGATACTTTTGACACAACAGTCGGTATACATCTAAGACCATTTGATTAATGTCTTGCGCTGTAAACACCGGAATTTTGGGATAAATTGGCATGACAATTTCTGCTTGCAATTTACAGGCAAGTTTTGCCAAAAAATGATAATGAAAGAGGGTTGGCTGCTGCCAAAAACCGCCACCGTGCAAGTAGAAAATAACCCTATCATGTGCACGCGCATCTTTAGTTAGGCTAACAACATCCTCACGCTTCAGCCAGGGCCTAAAACCCATTTTGACAGCATAAGCTGGTATTTCGTACGGCAGATTGCCTGTCTTCATCGCAACTTGATAGCTCTCGGCAGTTACTTCAGGAAATGGCTTTACGAGTTGCAATGCCTGTTCTACTAATAAGCTACTTAGGCTGCGACCATAAACTAACCGCGTTGCTTCCTTTAAAACTATACTTGAACCAACTATTTTGATTATTTTATTTTTCATAATTTGTGTTTGAACCATTATCAAAAAAGCGGCGGAATTGCTTAGCCTCCTGCTGCAGCGTCTGCTCATCATCAACTTGAGATAATTTATAGCCAACAAAATACGCCGGTGCTTCAAAGCGCGAAATCAATTTGGCACAAATACCGCCATCTTCACGCGGATAAAAGAATAAGTTGTACGACGTACAGCGGCCGTTAAACATCACGTTGAGCATGTACTTAACCCCGCTCTGGATCCAATCTGCCCACAGGTCAAGCCCCGACGAGCTAAGTAAGTTAATGTTTAACTCGTCATAGCCTTGGACAGGATGTGTGGCAATATTGACCTCAACTTCTTGATTATTGAATACAGAAATCCCAGCAAAATTATCTGGATGAATATACTTGTATCCATCCAGATGCTTTAATCCAACTAGCTGCATGTGCGGATGCTCAAGAGAACCGCCGGAGCGCGGGCCGTAATTTTTATACCACAAGACAGATTGATACTCGCCGCTATCATTCATTTGCTTAAAACATGCAAGAGCAAAGCGCATGAGCCTGCGGTTATCATCTGGGGCATAGTTAGCAATATCGCCATTATGGTCGCTCGACTCAATCAAAACTGTCTGGACCGTATCGCGTAAAGTCGGAAATTTATTATGCAGCCAGATCATTTCTCCCTGCTTTTCGTAAATATCGGTTAATTGGTCAACAGCACAAAATGGACAAACCGGCTTACGCGGTGTTTTGCGGTATGAATGAGGCTTACCCTTGGCAACTCCTAATTCAAAAACCAACGGTTCATTTTCCATTTTCTTCCTCCTCTAATCATAATTTACGGCCTAATGTTATGTATTATAAGTTAATCTTCCCCAACTAACAAAAATTATTCTATAATTAATTAAAAAAACATCGAATTATTACCGCAGATAACTCGCTTTTTTGATGAATTTTACTATGCTTGTAATAGATGATAAACTGTAACAGCAATCTTCTTACAAGTATTTTATTTATAGTAGGTAAATTTATGCAATCACGAAAAAACTTAAAAAGATACAATCACCGCAATAATCTCTACCTAGTTATTGTCGGCATTATTTTGATTTTGGGTGTTATTTTTGGTGTCGTTTTATATAACAACCATGTTGCCTCGCAAAAGCGGGCGCGGGAGTTTGCCGTCAACCACTTTAATCCTAACGTTACTATTTATGGCGTAAAGGTTGGCAATTTAACCGTCAATAAGGCAACCACGAAGATTAATGCTCGTGCCAAGAACATGGTGCTACTTGAAAACGGCAAGGTAACTATTGAACGCGACCCTAGCATCAGCACAATTGACGCGGACACAGTAAGTGATTACTTCAAGAAGCAACATACAGAAATGCCCGACAAGCAAACTCGCACTTATGACTTCAAGCAGTTATCAGCTGCCGCCAAAAAGTTCAAGGCAATTAGTAAGACAACCATTACTTATCAAGTCGCTGGCAAAAATTACAAATTACCGGCTAAAAAGATGATTAACCAGTTATCTTTCAAGAATAATAAGTATTCCTTTACTAATGTTGAGAATTTAACGGCCAAACTTAACCAAATTGACAGTAAAGTTTCCACTCTTCACAAGAGCTACAAGTTCGCCGTACCAAGTAAGAATAAACTTAACCACACCAAGATTACGGTCAAAAACCAAAGCTACGGCTGGGGTGTTTACGTTAAAAAGGCCCAAGCAGCAGTTGAGCAAGCTTACCTCAATCAGACTAAGACAGTTGCTGGTCAGAATTACATTTATGGCCTTGGTTACAGCACTTACGGCCTTGGTTATGGCAAGAAGAATTCCGGTATTGGTGACAATTATATTGTTGTTTCTCTTAAAAATCAGGAAGTCTGGATTGTTCGCAAAGGTAAGCTAGCCGTCCATCTGAATGACGTTGTTACGGGAACTAAAGACGGTGGCAAAGGCAACAGAACACCGCAGGGCGTCTGGTACATTCAGTATAAGCAGTCGCCGGCAACACTGCGCGGCCGCAATGATGATGGCTCTAAGTATGCCTCCAAAGTTAGGTACTGGATGCCATTTACTTTAAGTGGCTGCGGCTTGCATGACGCCAGCTGGCGCACAGACTGGAGCAAGAAGGCATATTTGCGCGGCGGCTCACATGGCTGCGTCAATATTAAACCAAGTGAGATCAAACAAGTTTGGCACAACGTTGTTAAACACGAAGCCGTTATTGTTTATAACTAAACCTTGAAAGATCAATAATTATAGCAAACCTTTTTATTTATTTGGATTGCTTAATTGGTAAAATTGGTATAATAAAATCCAAAAAGAAAGGGCTGAATTAATTCATGGTTAAAAGTTTAAATATTGAAAAAATGCAACGTCTACTTGATCAAGACAAAGAAAGAATGGCCAAGCAAGAACAAGCTATTAAGACAGTTGCTGAAGATTTTACTAAGGATATGAAGATTACTGATCATTTTATTGATCGAGCCCAAGAACGTTTTGGTGTGAAAAATTTTCATGATGCAGCACGCAATTATGCTTATGTAATGTCATGGGTAACCGATTTGTTGAAAAATTACGATGATTTTGCCGTGAGTGATAATGATAAGAATAATTTGCTGATAACATGTGGCGCTGTAATCATTATTTATGATCAAGAAAAGAGAACTTGCGTTACATGCTATCCGCTAACTTATAATCGTTATGCTAAAGAGTATGATAGCCTGGAAACCGCGGTGTTAAAGGCAAGCTATCAACTTGATGACTTTGATCGTAATTACATTACCTCAGTGTTTATTAATCGTTATTATCAGGATGTTAATACGTATGCTCAAGAGTTGTCTAATTTACATCAAGAATTGGCGGATTTATACGCCGAACAGGCTACGTCTAAGCAGCAATTATTCTTGGATGCTAAGCAAGAAATAATTACTCAAAAGCTGTCCCTAATCCACGCGATTGAAGACAAATTAAACAATATTCATCGTGTTGCCTTTAATATTAAGTACAAAAGCAAAGATTAGGCATATTTACGTGGCTGCTCACATGGCTTTGTCAATATTAAACCAAGTGCGATCAAACAACGTGATTAAACATGAAGCCGTGATTGTTTATAATTAAAAAAATACCCGTTAGCTATTTGAACTAACGGGTATTTATTTGTGATTAATTCTAGTGAACACCGGCCATTAAGCTGTCGATTTTCTTAACTAAAAAGAACATCAACAAACCTAACAGGATACTTACACCACCAACAATCAAGAAATATTGAATTTCTGTACCAGCAGAGAAGTACTTAACTATTTGCGAGTTAATTGCCTGTCCTGCGGCATCGGCTAAGAACCACATACTCATCATTTGTGAGCTGTAAGCAGCTGGCGCCAACTTGGTTGTAACTGATAGACCGATTGGTGAAATCAGCATTTCCCCAATTTCAACGATAAACCATGAGCCTACAAGCCAAAACGGACTAACGCGGCCAGCGGTACCATAGAGCATCCCTGGAAACGCCATTACAATATAAGATAAACCAGCAAAAATCAAGCCCCATGAAAATTTACCAGCAGCACTCGGTTGCTTCTTCCACTTGCTCCAAAGCCAAACAAAGAATGGCGTCAGAATCATGATAAATAGTGGATTAAGTGTTTGGAAGTTAGCAGCCGCAAAATGCCAGCTGCCAATGTGAAGAACTGTCCGCTCTTGCGCAAACAAGGCCAAGACAACTGAACCGGACTCCTCAATCCCCCAGAATACTGCGGCGGCAATAAAGAGCGGAATGTATGCCAGAACACGTGAATGTTCAACTTTGGTTACCTTTTTACTACGGAGCATCACTGCAAACAGATAAATCGGTAGTAAAATTGCCACAATTGTAATCAATAAGATAATGTTGGCAATATTTAATTGACCGCAAGCTGCCATGATGCCTAATAGTGCGACAACAGCAACAACAGCCAGCGCTGACTTTTGCAAGATTTTAACTAAGCTGGCATGATCGATTGGGTCAGTTGGCAATAAGCTATCGTTTGACAGATATTTTTTCCCGCCAAAATAATACTGCATTAAGCCAAAGAACATCCCAATTGCGGCTAATGAAAAGCCGGCATGGAAGTTCATCTCATTGCCAAATAGGTGCATACCAAAGCCGTTAGCAGCCCACGGCACCAAAATTGGTGAAATCGCAGAACCTAAGTTAATTCCAAAGACAAACATGCTAAAGCCGGCATCACGGCGACGGTCGCTTTCAGAGTAAAGACCACCAACCATGTCAGAAACATTAGGCTTCAATAATCCCGTTCCTGCCACAATCAAGGCAATTGAACTATAAAGTGCAACTAGTCCCATCGGCAAGGACAACACGATGTGCCCAAGCATAATTAAAACGCCGCCAATAAAGACAGTCTTACGCGGACCCCAGACCCGGTCGGATAACCAACCGCCGACAATATTGGACAGGTAAACTAACGATCCGTAAATGGACATCACCGAAGCAGCGGTGGTTTGGTTCATGCCCAAACCGCCCTGGCTTACTGCATAATACATGTAGAACAATAAAATTGCTCTCATGCCATAATAACTAAATCTTTCCCACATTTCAGTGAAAAAAAGCGTTGACAACCCTTTAGGTTGGCCAAAGAACGCTGTATCGATATTTTTTTCCTTCATTAATGAAAATTAAACCCCTTTAATTTAAGCTGTACCTTACAATTATACAGCTAATGTTAATAAAAATTAAATCTTATACTCACAATGAGCAAAAAAAGAGCATTACTCCTTAAAAAAGTAATGCTCTTTAATTTTAATCAAAACCTATGCTTCTTTAATTGCCTGATTGACAGCATCTTTTTCTGCTTCAACTAAGTCTGCCTTAGTGGCAATTACTCTAGTGTCCATGTTGATTTCACGGCCCAAGCCCGGTTGGTCAACCTTAGGCTCAAAGAAGGCTTTAAACTCGGCAAGTCGTTCTGGTGTATGGAATACTCTCGAGGTAACGGTGATGTAAGTGGTAAATTCCATATCGCCGCCAACTGTCTTCTCCAGCCATGACCACTCATCACGAAGCCAGTCCCAAGCAGCTTGTTCACCCAATGGGTTACCCAAGATATTGTAGTACCATGTCCGCAAATCTTGTGGCTTGATTACATCAGCATCTTCAAAGTCAGTAACAATTTGCTTGATTTCGTCAGCATTCTTGGTGCTGGTAACTGCTGAAAGCAAGTCAGCCTTGTAATAAGGATCAACTACTGTTTGGTATTCCTTAATTAAGCGGGCAACTAAGCCGGCCTCATTGTAATTCTTGACTTCATTAATCAAAACGTATGGCCGCACAGATGCTTCAATAGCTGACAGATCATCTTGATGTGCTTCAAAAATCTCATGTCCTGTGGCAATTGCATTTTCATTATCTGCATACAAAGCAGCAGAAAGTTCAATTGGCCGCATTTGCAAGTCAGCACTACTATCGTCTGCCTTAACTTCCCAGCCCAAACGCTCAACTTGCTTAGCTGACAATTGATTGAAGAAGGACTTCAAGTTCTTTTCTTCAGCTGAATTTGGTGTAACAAACTTGCGCAACTGTCTAGCAGAGCTAAACAACGAGTTAATGACGATATTTGACTTAGAACCTGCAAATTTTGGTAATAATGGCACAATTTCAGCGTAAGAAATTTGCTTACCTTCTGCCAATAACCCTAAGTCTTGCAACAATTGTAATTCATCAACTGGCTTAAGGCTGCTCAAATCATTCATAATGTCGGCCATCAGAGTTTCATCGTAGTTAACGATAAAGTGTGAACTGTTGCCAACATTCAAACGTAAAGCATGACCAGCTTCAGCGCGCAATGCCTTGTAGTCACCCAAATCAACTTCTTGCTCTGTCATAATTTGTGGAGCCTTAAAGTTAGCATTTAGTGGAATTGCCCAAGTACGGCCAACTTCCTTACCCTCACCAACAAAGAATTGCTTTTGGCTCAACAATAAGTGACCGTTATCAGCAACGCGGGCGCTAACAACTGGGTAACCCGGCTGATCAAGCCAAGTATGCATAATCTTACCAATATCAAGATCGGTTACTGTTGACAAGGCGTTCCACAAATCATCACCTGTGGCATTGCCGAATTTATGGTTATCAAAGTAGTACTTGAGGCCCTTACGCAAAGCATCGTCACCCAATAACTTACGCACCATAACCAGCATTCTTGAACCCTTGGCATACACAATTGCCCCATCAAACAATGAGTCAATATCTGCTGGATGTTCTACATTAACGTGAACTGATTGGACACCATCGGTTGCATCCCGGTTCAAAGCTAACGGAACTTCACCAGTCTGGTACATGTTGTTCCAAACATCCCAACTAGGCTCCATTGCATCAACTGATAAGTACATCATCATGTTGGCAAAACTTTCGTTTAACCATAGATCGTCCCACCATTTCATCGTTACGAGGTCTCCGAACCATTGGTGAGCTAACTCGTGCGTGATGACACTGGCAACATAACCCTTTTGTTCAACTGTGGCATTGTCTGGATCAAGTAAAATTGCGGCTTCACGATAAGTAACTAAGCCCCAGTTTTCCATTGCACCTGCAGAAAAGTCAGGCAAAGCCAACTGCCATGAATGTGCCAACGGATATTTGGTTTGGTAAAATTCTTCGTAAAATTCAATTGCACGTTTAGCAATATCCAAGGCAAAGTCTAATTCCTTAGCCTTGTGGGCCTTAGTAGCAAATACCCCAACCTTAACGCCATCTTTAGTTTCCGTTAATTTGGATTGCAATTCACCAAAGGCAAAGGCAACCAAGTAACTGGACATTCTCACTGACTTTTCAAAGTAGTGCACGCCATTTTCAACTTTGATTTCTGGCATGTTGGCAATCGTTGTTTCGCCTTCATGTTCATCATACTTAATTGCTAAGCTAAATGTGGCTTTTGCTTCCGGCTCATCGACACATGGGAATGCCTGTCTTGCGGCAGTTGTTTCAAACTGAGTACCAATAATCTGCTTTTTAACGCCATCAAGCATGTAATATGACGGATAAATTCCCATCATAGTATCAGTTAATGGTGCACTATAAGCAATCGCAACTGTAACAGTTCCTGTCTTGCCTAAGTCAATCTTAATTGCTTCTTTATCGTCATCAACAGTAAATGGCACGTCCTTGCCGTCTTCTTTAACTGACGCAATCTTCATGTACTTTTGGTTGACTAAAATTGTATCTTCAAGTGCCTCACCAGTAATGGTTGAAGTACCAGTTATTGTCTTTTTTTCACGGTCAACATCAATGAATAAATCGTAATGTTCTGGGTGAAAAGTTTCGTAAAAATGTTTTACTGACATAATTGCCTCCTGAATTAATCATTATTATAAATTCTACCAAAAATGTACAAAAATAACATTAAAACTTGATTGTAAGGGCCATGTGTCATTTCTGTAACAGCAATGAAATATTGCTAGTGTACTATAGCTAATAGTAAAAAGACTAACGAATTACGGGGAATGAATAACTATAATGGAAAAAACAAAAACTTTTATCTACAAATTAATCGCGGCTTTAGCGCTGGCATGCAGCTTTACTGCCGTTATCCAAACAACAACTGGCAACACTTCGCAAACTGTTCAAGCTGCTCGCAAATTATCCAAAACTGAAAAAGCAGCTAAAAATTGGATTGCGATGCAAGAGTCCGGTGGTAACTATTCCGCAAGAAATGGTTCTTGTTACGGTAAGTATCAATTAAACATCAGCTACTTACACGGCAATTATTCGAAAAAGAACCAAGATAAAACTGCCGACAACTATGTTTACAGTCGCTATGGTTCATGGGTTAACGCTAAAAGATTTTGGTTAGCTCACAGTTGGTATTAAATAGAATTTTTATTAATTCCCTCAATAAAAAGCAACTTAGCAATTAACTAGGTTGCTTTTTTTATAACTAAGTATTCATATTTGATTATTTTTACGAAACAAAAAACTGCACTTCCCTACTTGGAAATGCAGCTTTTTTGCTTAATCATTTTACGCTCTGTGCGTCCTGTGCCGTAATAAATGAGCCTCAACTTTTCTCGTTTTAATCCAACTTGCGAAGAAGGCAAACCCGAAAATCATCATGGCGATTACTGCCATACAGATGATTAAGTTAGCATTATTAGCGATTGTTTGCTCGTCTGCTAAAAAGTTGCTTGACTCATTAACTTGATTGCATAACCCAAAGAACAACATGATTAAACTGCTCACTGTCAGTAAGCCATTAATTGCTGTCAATAGTTTTATCTTTAATAACTTCAAAAAATCATGTCCTTTCTTTCGATATAAATATTTGCATTATATACCCTCTGGCAAAAATTGCAAGTCCTTAGCTTAAATAATTCCAGAAAATATATTATGATTACTTTGATTTCACTTTCAGCTGGAATACAGATGACACGTAAATTTATACGATTGAAAAATGGTGTATTAACTTATTGCAAAAGATCTTGGCTTATCACACACCAGATGAATTATTTGAACATCAAGATTGCATCCATCAAATTAATTAATACATGTGTTCAACTTAATATTGCAATTTTCGATTTTGCTTAAAACAAAAAATAGTGGGCTAATTGCTCACTACTTTAGTGTAATTATACTTATTACTATTAAATTGACATGAATATTATTTTTCTTGCAAAATGGCGTTAGTCAATAATGATGAAAAATTTAATTTTAATTTTTTAGCTTTACGATCAGCCCACTGGGGAATAGTCAACGTCTTTTTTACTAACTTATCATTGTTTAAGTACATTGACACATTTGTCCTAATTAAAGTCGCAAAAGAACCATCAGGGACTTTAAGCTCCTCTATTTTTGAAGGAGAGTTAATCGGATCACCACTTTCAATATAGTCAGCTAAAGTTAATCCTAGAGCTTCCTCAGCCATCTCAATTCCATAAGAAATATTATCCGTATTGATTCCAGTAAAAGCACCTTGAATGTCAGGAAATTCAATTAAGTAACCACCGTTATCTTCTGGTGTAAAAATTGCAGGATAAACTAAAAATAACTTAGTTTTTTCACTCATAAAGCCTTCTCCTTTCAAAAAACGCAAAGTGATTAATTATCAACTTTGCGTAAAAATTAGGGCTTATTTAGCCCTGCTTCTTTAAGGATTTTACGCTCAAGTCCATTACCAAGATCTTGATTACCATTCACTTGTCAGCCACTCTTGCGCTAAGTTAAACCAATGTCCCGCGTGCGGATTTTCCTGCCATTCACGACCCTTGGTTACCATGTCGCCTCGTGCCAGTGAAAAGCCGTGCCCACCCCGATTGAAAAGATGAACTTCACATGGCACACCTTGAGCATGCAGTGCTGCCGCATATTCCAAGGTATTGGTGACTAATACAACGGGATCATCCCACGCATGAAAAATAAAAGTTGCTGGCGTTTCACGTGTAACACTCAACGCACTATCCTGAAGATATTTATCCTCTGGCACCATACTTTCCTCATCATCAGGGACATCAAAGCCAATTTTATTAACGTCAATCAACGGATAACCCAAGATTGTTTTGTTAGGAACAACGTCCTGACAAGCAAAGTTGTACTTTGCTTGATACTTACTTGAAGTCGCAAAGTCATTGGCAATGCTGGCAACGTGACCACCAGCAGAAAAGCCAATTGTGACTATTTTTTCTGGATCAATCTGATATTCCGCCGCATGCTCGCGATAATATTTAATCGTCGCTAAGACATCTAGCCCAGCGTCGGGATAAATATCGCCATCATCTTGGACCAAGTTATAATCCATGACAACACTATTGAAGCCGCGGTTATTGAAGGCCAAAGCAACTGGCTCACCTTCACGTTTAGACAAATGGTCAAAACTACCACCAGGAATTACTACGGCTAGTGGTCGCTTCGCTGTGACTAACTCACCAATATCTCCCAGAGTATAAGTATGAATTTTAAATTCACGGCCATTAAAGTTAGTTAACGTTTTATCTTCTATCTTCATTTTTTCACCTCACGTTTTGCCATTCCTCGTGCCAAAAAGGCAGTTGACAGCGGAACGGTTAATAAGACACCAATTAGCGAATACATAATAATTAACGCTTCATTGACGAATAATTTTTCATTTAGCACTTCACCCAGCGTGTAATGCAAGCGGAAATACCATAAGAATAATGAAAGGAAACTGCCGAACATCCCAAACAAAATGGTGTTCATTGCCGTCCCCAATACATCTCTGCCGATTTTACCGCCGCTAGTTAATAACTCGTGTTGACTAATATCAGGATTGTGCTTTTTGATTTCTAATAGACCTGAACTCATTGCCACCGCGGCTTCCGCGACCGCACCTAATGTCGAAAAGATTGCCACTGCAACTGCAATCAACGGGTAACTCAACCCCGGCATTTGTGATAGCCCAACTAGGACCTCACCAGCTTCAGGCCCTAGTCCTGCAGCTTGCGCCAACCATTCAAAGCCTAAAATCAGACAACTATCAATTAGACAAACAATTAACGCTGAATAAAATGAATTTTTAGCAACTTGATAATCATGAGTGCCTAAATAGATAATTGTTACTAATTTTAACGGAATAAATATCAAAATCAAGACAGGAATACTGATCCCCCACGAAATAAAAATCGCTAGCAAAATCAGCAGCAGTGTATTAATTAATACACTAAAGAAGCTGCGAATACCAGTTTCACCACCAATTAGCGTCATTAAGACTGCCAACACGATAATCAGTGCCATTAATGTACTCATTTGTCAGTCCCCGCCTTCCATTTTTTATCTTCTAAAAACAGTAGGCTGCAGCCGGTCGCAAAGACGACCGTTAATACAATTCCAATTGCGGAAATGACGCTTTGTGTTACCCCTAACGACAAGGTAAAGCCAAAAGCCGAGTTTAGACTGTTATTGTCACGCAAATAGATAATTGTCATGGGCAGCGCCTCTGACATAAAAATCAATACCAAAACATTAATTAGTGGACCCATGATTTCCTGGCCCATTGTTCGACCACTCATTATCATTTGCTTAGCCGTTAAATCCTTCTTAGTCTGAACCAACTCGTACAAACTAGAAATGATGTCCGTTGCTTCATCCATGACCGCACCCAAGATGCCGAGTAAGGTTTGCGCTAAGAAAATCCCGCGCGGATCTTGCGTTGCGTAGTCGCCAGTTTCGTACTTGATTTCTGACTCTCCCGTCACGTGCATAATTAAATAGCAGAGTGCAAAGGAAACAAACACCCCAAGTAAAGTCGCCAGCCATGTTGCCAGCATTTTACGATTAAGTCCTTGAACGATTAACAAGCTGAAAAAGGAAAAGACAACATCTGCTAAGCCAAACAGCAGAATAATATAGGAACCATTTAGCTTCACATCACAGATAATCACAAGGTAAAAAAGCACCCAGCTCAAGGCCATGGAAACAACTAAGCCCAGTGATTCCTTCCCTGCAACGATGACCATCAAGACAACTGTTACCGTTAGTGCCAAGACCAAGACCCAATCACGCTTGGGGTTCTTGATTGCGGGATCGCCGCTCCTAATACTGACCAAAACTCGCTGTCCCGCGCGGTATTTTTGTGTCACCATCTGTGACGGATAATAAATATTAGGTGTTGTAAACGTGCGACCGCGATATTTGCCAGATAAAATCTTGAGGTGCAAAATTTGTTTTCTGGTCTCATCGTGATTGTTGTACACGTCGCGATTTTTCTGCACTAAGGTATCCTTGATTGTGCGATCCGTAATCACCGCCACATCATCTTTACTATAAATTGTAGTTGCAAAATAGGTGCAAGCTGTTAAGACTAACCCAATAATTGCTATAATTAACGCCATCCAGTAGCGTCGCTTGATTTTTTTCAACTTAATCATCCTATCTATTCGTCTACTGTAACGCAAAGTTGGTACTTACGGCGTAGATTTTAGTTAAATTTAACAAGAAAAAACGACTTTTAACTAAAAGCCGTTTTTTGTGTTACATATTAATAAATCGTTGCCACCAGTGTGCTTTTTCTGGTTCTACCTGCATATCCTGCAATGTCCGATGACTGTTAGAATCGGCATGCTTTTGCGCATTTTCCTTAGCTTTAGACAAAATTTCTTCGTGAAGCTGCTGACTAGACTTTGCTTCATCACGTTCAACTTGTGCCCGTTTTTCCGCGGCTGTCAGTGGCTTCTCTTCTTGCGCTATCGGCGAAATTGGCTCCTGCATGTCGTCGTCATCTGTTACAATTCCAGAAATATCCGGCAGAGCACTAAAATCTTGCTCATCTTTAGCAGCTGGCTGCTTCATCTGGTCTTGCTTAGCTAACAATTCCTTATTCTGCTGTTCAATCCGATTAAGTTGCTCTTGTAAATCCTTAATCGCCGTGTTCTGCTGACTAATTGTCTGTTGCAGCGCGTTTAGCAGTTTGACTGCTTGCGGTGTCGTCATTACTTCCTTTTTAGCAGAGGTAGTATCGATTTCCTCATCATCCTTATCACTAACGGAGTAAATTTGTCTAGCTGCTTCCTGCAGAGTCAAGCCATTATTTTGCGCTAATTTATGAAAATCATCCAAGTCCTGCACGTCTTGCTTACTGTAAAGCCGCGCTTTTTGCTTAGTTCTGGCATAATAATCAGGCTTGCCCGTAATCCGCTCAACAATCAGCGAATACTTGCGTAAAGTTGCCACACTAATATGCAGCTGACGCGCCGTAGCAGCTGGCGCCGTTAGTTCTTCAAAGTTATGCTTATCACTTGTCATCTTGTGTTCTCCCTAGCACTAAGTGATTAACCAATTTTATGCAATAAAGTCTTCTTATGGTTGTAACGTTCAATTCCTTTATCAATCAAACGTGTAATCAGCTCGGTGTAAGGAATACCAGCTTCTTCAAATAGCTTAGGATACATACTAATGTTGGTAAAGCCCGGTAAGGCATTAATTTCAGTCAAAATTATCTTGTTGTCACTGGCACGTAAGGTAGAGTCAACCCGAGCCATACCACTACATTCGGTTGCTTGGTAAACCTTGATGGCATTATCACGCACTTTGGCAACAATCTCCTCAGGCAAGTCAGCCGGAATTTGTAATTTTGAAGTTGAATTATCATCATACTTGTTATCGTAACTGTAAAAAGTCCCGGCAGCGTTGATAATCTGACCAACACCAGACACAATTGGATGGTCATTGCCCAAAACTGCGGTTTCAACTTCGGTACCATGAATCGTTTCTTCAATTAAGACCTTGTCATCATACTTAAAGGCATCAGCTAAGGCATCATTGAATTCAGCTTCATTAGTTACATGGTGTACACCAACAGATGAACCTTGGTTAGATGGCTTAACAAATAAATCGCCGCCAAGTTTAGCACTAACCTTGGCATAATCACGTTTAGGATTAGCCGCATCGTCATATTCAAACCGTTTAATAGCAATCCAATCAGCCACTGGTACACCAGCACGTTGTGCTAAAATCTTGGTAAATTCCTTATCCATTGTGACTGCAGCAGCTAAAACGTCATCACCAACAAACGGCTTATCCAAAATCCGGAACAAACCTTGCAAACTGCCATCTTCGCCCAAATTACCATGGACAATCGGGAAGAAAACATCAATTTCCGGTAAGTTAGCTAATTCACTCAAGTTAGACAGATTGGCTACCTTGTGTGGATTGGCTACCGTATATTTAGGGTCATCAAGGACCTTAAATGAGTCCTCTTCGCTTGCAATAAATCCATCGTTAGTAATCCAAATTGGATGTACTTCAAACTTTTCCTTATCAATTGCCTTGTAAATGTTATGGCCTGATACGATTGAAACTTCATACTCCGATGAATTACCGCCAAAAATTAAACCAACTTGTGTTTTCTTAGTCATTATTTTTACCTCTTAATTATCGTTATCAACTGTTAATTATACGGCATTAGCTAGTAGAAATAACTTAAATTAGAGTAATTTTAGAAATATTTTTATGGATTAAAAAAGGCAAACTAGTTTTTCCTAATTTGCCTTTGATTTCAATATCTAACCTGTCCGCAATATTTTGTTATTAAATTATATATTGATAATAAACAATTATATTTGTATAATTACTTCAAAGATGAATAAAGCTAAAGGGCGGTGGCTGTTTAATTCCAAGGAGATGATTGCTTATGGAGACATGGAGCAAATTATTGAAAGGTATAGCAGCTAGTGAATGTTTACGAAGCGTTAATGCTGATGTTTACATTCGGTATGTTTATTCTGGCATTGTTGTCTTATATCGACAACAACCACAAAAAATAAGTGTACTAAAAAAGCCGTCCGATACTTTAGCGAGTTTGTGACGACTTTTTAGTCAACATAACTATGCTACCGCCTTTTAAGCGGGAACATCTTTTAAGAACCAAGCTGTAACTTGGTTCTTTTTCTTTATACAAGTATTTTAGCATATTCATACTTGAAAATAAAACGTTAAATAAGTGTACTAAAAAAGCCGTCCGATACTTTTGGCGAGTTATGACGACTCTTTTAGTCTAATATAATTTTGCCACCGTCTTTTAAGCGGTACATAATTATTATAACAGATAAAATTCCAAATTAAATTAAAAAATTAGTTTAACGTGATTAAGTTAATACGCAATAATTGATATAATGATATTATTCAGCCAAATTACTTTTACAAAGGAGAAAACAAAGATGAATATTTATCAAATCATAACGTTCGTCCTGCTTATCGCAAACTTAATTTTAGAAATTTTGAACTATCGCGATAGCCGTAAAAAATAACTTGTTCTAAAGACAGCGAAAATAATTATTCGCTGTTTTTTATTTTCGCAATTTGCAATAATTTTCATACAAAAAATTATCTTTGCTAACAATATCTATCGTAGTTATCCTTGAAATTTCTAGCGCCTGATTACTAATATTACTGTCTGAATCCCAATCTCGATAATAGCTAGCTTGATCAAGTATCACATAATCCTCACTAACAGCAATTACTTTGCCGGTATTTGATAAATCGTACCCCCCGATATTCAAGCTAACGACATTGCCATTGTTACAATGATAATTAAGTAAGTCATTGATGTTGTCTTGTGGCACTTTTAAATATTTTGCTTGCAAGCTAAAGGGATCAAACAAGCCCTGTTGCTTTTGCAAAGCAATATATGAATTAAAAATATCAATATATTTAGACTTTGTGACTACATCTTCGATGTCAGATTTTTGATATAAAACATAGGCGTCAAGTGCACCATACTCATCAATGGCTTCAAACACACAGTAATTAGCAGTCTCAGATATTAAATATCCCAACAAAAAGTCTTCTGCATTTCTACTTTTTGAATAAACTTGTAACAAAACATTTTTATTTAGATATTTGTCGAAAAGAACCTGCTTCATTTTTACCTCTTTAAATCATATTTATTATCAAAATAATTCTACAAAAAAATTGATATACCTGCTACCTTATGGCAAATATATCAATCTAACTATGATAACTATCAGTCTTGTATCATATTGCCCGAAGCCCAAATAACATAAACTAATAAGATAATGCAAATTACTAGGGACAATAGGTTTCCTAGCAATAGACTGACAAGAAAAGTAACATGATGGCGTTGAAAAAAGGTTGTAAACAAATTCTCTTCAGTTGTAAAAATTTTAATTAGAATACTTTTTAGTTAAAAAATGGGTAAGATCAGTACGTGTACGATCCATAATTACAAATTTTTTATTATTTTTAATTTTCATTAGTGTCGGCACACCTGTTACTTTGAACCTTTTACGCGCCTTTTTTAAAGCGGAATTGCTGTCAGTCTTTGTTGTATCAATATAATAAATTTTAATATGCCGTTGATGACCGATTTTAGCCAGTTTAGGTACAAAAGCTCGACAGAATGGACAACTTTTCTTACCCCAGAAAACAGTAATTTTCTTTTTACCAACTAGTTTATTTAATTTTTGAACAGAGATTTTCTTAAAATGCTTAATTGCATTGGTATAAATTTGCTCTTGGTATTTCAGCAGATTGTTATTATTAGTTTGCGAAGTCGGATTATCATTAGTCGTACTTGAAGATACATTATTCATTGGCAAGACAAACAATGATAACGTAAGTTGAATTGCGGCAATAAGTTTAATTAATTTATGCTTCATATCTAGTTTCTCCTTTAACATTCCTCTTGCATAACAGCATAAAGTAATTTCATAATAAAAGATGATAAATGACATATATGCTAGTTTGAGTAGAGGAAAACACAATGAAAATAGGAGAGTTGTTAAAAGAATATCGTGTTAGCCAATCAAAAACTAAAAAAGAATGGGCAGGTAATGTAATTAGTCCATCCTTTTATGCTCGCGTAGAAAAAGGTGCAAACAGGATCTCTGCAGAAGACCTAATTAAATTGCTGCAACAAAATTATGTGTCTGTCTTAGCATTCTTTAGTAAGTTAATTCAAAATGATTATAGGATTGGCCAAGAAGAACATGAGATACGCAGATTAATTAATGAAGCATATTACAAAACTTCTAAAACAGAGCTGCAACAAATTAAAAACATAATTATTGAAAGTGAGTTAAAAAATAAAAAAGATAAATTAATGATAATTGACGTTTGTTTAGCTTCATTAAATGGTAATTTCAATAATTTAAGTAAAAATATACAACAAGAACTAAAAGATAAAATTTTTAGTGCAGAAAAGTTTGATAAAAATAATATAAATCTATATAACAATTGCATGGGAATATACGATTTTGAAAGTAATTTAATAATTTCAAAAAGAATAATTAAACAATGTCGTAATGAAAGAAACATAATAATTCAAAAGAACATTTTGGCTATAATTTTAAATATGATAATTTTATGTATTAAAAGTAATCATTATGAAGAAATTGAATTTTTTCTACAAAGTGGTCAAGAAATAATAACAATACCAGAAACATATTTTTACAAAAATATGCTAGATTTCTTTAAAAACTTTGTTATGTATCATTTTTCTAATGATCAAAAATTTTTGAATATCTGTAAATTCATAATAAAGAATGTTGCTGGATCTGGAATGGCTGAATATAGTGAAGAATTAAAGAAATTTTTGAAAGAAAGCAAATAAAATAGCAAATACGTCAGTTCATAATTATGTAATCGCTTTTTTGATATATTGACTATAGAACTTGATTGAGAAAGGAGAATAAAATGATTAGTTTAATCAAATTACTTCATTTGCTGAGAATGCCATTGTTTTATGTTAACAATGATGAAGATTAGGTAGTCAATTGATTTTCATAAGAAAGGGAAGGATATTATTATGAAAAAAACAATTTCAAATTATCAAATAACCATGACCTTTGCTTTAATCGCATTAGTTACAAGCCTAAACCCAATTTTTTTGACCTCTAATAAAACTAAGCTAGTAGGAAGTTTCTTCTTTATCTTTGTAATGCTGATTTCATTTTTACATGAATATTTGGCTAATCATACAACGGTAAGATTCTCTCAAAACAAATTAAAAGCAATTGTAGCTTTAGCAAACACTATAATCGGAGCTGCAGTGTATTTGTTGATTTGTTTCTACATTATCTAGATGACTTTTTAAACAGTTATCCAAATAAAATTTAAGATACAGTACAATATCAAACATATTTAATTGTTCATAATATTTGAAGACGATCCTTTCAGGATCGTTTTTTTATTATTTTACTTTTAATTAATTAAAAATTATAAAATATGGGCTATAATAATTGCATGATTAAAAAAATAAACTTGAAAACATTCCACAAATCATTAATTATATTTGCTACTGTATTGCTGATCCTTTCTACTAGCAGCACAACAATTGCTGCGGCTACTTTTACTCCCAGCGAAACTGCCAAAGTTGAGCAATTTCAAAAGCAGTATGCCGCACTAGATAAGATGCCGTTCAGCCTAAGTAATCTTTATGTAACTAAGCCCGAATTTTGTCGGCACTTTAAGGAAGGCGTGCTGGTGCCTAACTACTTGAGCACTCAACTCAATTACATTAATTATTATCGCAGCCTTTTTGACTTAAACCCGGTAAGTGATAACTCGACTGCTAATCTTAAATCGCAAAAGACAGCCGCCGTCTTAGCCACATTAAATGCTAATCCGCTGATTAACCAACATGGATTGCCTTACGAAAAGCGACCAAAGGATATTACGCGGGCTACTTGGAAAATTGCTAAGTCCACTTCCAGAACTGCCAACCTAAACTTTAATGCTGGTAACCAATCAGCTGGTGATGTCATTACTGACCTATTAACTGACCGCTATAATTTATCCGGCTTAGATACTGGGCACCGAGCATGGCTATTATCAACGCGCCTGTCTTCTGTGGGTACTGGTGCAGCCTATGGCACCAATGGTTATCGTTATTCTGTTCAAAAGATTCTCAATGCTAGTGATGTATTTCGTTCAGCCAGTCAAGAGCTGGTAACTTATCCTAGCAAGGGACTTTTTCCTTTAGAACTAGTCAACGATCCGCAAATTGCGTGGTCACTCTATTTTTCTGATCAAGCAATTACAACCACACCAGACATTACGATTACCGACAACACTACTGCCCAAACTTATCAGGCAACTAACGTAACCAATTATCAAGATGCTGGTTACGGCAATTTTCAAACAATTATCAGCTATCTGCCGGGGGCAACGCCATTAATTGCAGGGCATGAATATGAGGTTAAAGTTCAGGGCATTTGCCAGTATAAGTTCAAATTGTTTAAACAAGAATAATATCTTACCTCGCCAGTTTGTTAAAATATTGATATAATTAAAAAGAAGTCCTATTAGAGTAGAACTTCTTTAAACAGCACCGCTTTTAAGAGCGGTGGCTTAAATTATAGGTTTAGACTATCCCATAACTAGCCAAAGTTATTGAGTGGGACGGTCTTTTTTATTACAATCATTTATCATGATGGTTGCTGCTGATATAAGACAACAGTAACCTACCAAAACACTTTTATAACAATTGCATATTATTATGCTACCTGTTACAATACAAGTGTAATCAAAAAGAAGCCCTGTTAGCGTAGGACTTCTTTGAACAAGCAACTCCGCTTTTAAGAGCGGTGGCTAGTTATAGTTTTTTAGACTATCCCATAACCTCTGAAGTTATAAGTGGGACGGTCTTTTTTATTACAATCATTTATCATGATGGTTGCTGCTGATATAAGACAACAGTGCCAACAACACTAAATTTGATTGCAAAATCAAAGAAATCACATCGAACGTGCTCATTAACTGCTAACCCTTTCAATAATTTGTTCCATGTTTCCATAGACAATCATCTCCTTGGAATTAAACAGCCACCGCCCTTTAAAACTTTTATTACATTGTTCAACAATGATTATAGCAAAAATAATAGCTACCTGTTATCGTTAAATTAATTTTACCAGTAATAATTTAATATTAATTGAACTTTTTACCCAAAATATCGAGGTCAATTAGTCGACCGGCCATATCTGCAACCTTAGGCAAGTGACCATAAACTTGATAACCAGCAGCCTTAAATAATGCTTGACTTGCCTTATTAGTACCAAACACATAAGCCAAGATAGTATTAATGCCCAAGAGCTTAGTCTGCTTAGCTGCATATGCGAGCGCCTTGGTACCTAAGCCTTGATGTTGAAACTTAGCATCAATGTATATACTAATTTCAACTGTTGCATGATAAGCTGCTCGACCATAAAAGGATTCTAAACTTAGCCACCCTGCAAGCTGGCCATCAACCTTAATCACCCACAAGGGCCGACGTTCATTATGCTCATTAAACCATTCTTGCCGCTGACTGACACTAACAGGTTCTAAATCCGCCGTTACACTTTTACTAGCTATATTTTGATTATAAATTGCAACTATTGCGGGTAAATCTGCTTGCCTCGCTAACGTAAACTCAACTGCCATTATTCCTCCTAATCCAGCACAAAAAATGTAAACACGTAAAAAGGTCCTGCTTTTAAGTAAACAGGATCTTTTATTAATTATTCGGTGAAGTAATTTCCCAAGGGATAGTACTTAAAATATAAACAATGACGCCAGCAATTACAAAGTCTAAAAAGATACTGCTACTTATCTCAAGCAAATAACCTAAAACTGCAAAGTTCGCTACATTGAATACTACTGGAATTAGGGCAAATAGCCCTGCAAACAAAATCAGCCAAAAGCCAGCCCACATTCCCGCAGCCGTAACATCATGAATGAGCATCTTAGTAGGCATCATCGTCATCATTTCTTCAATTAACGACTTCAGACTAATAAGAGTTACCACAATGATAATAATATTTACAATGAGTAGCAGCAGTGCAATATTCGCACCAACTTTAATCGTATTTAAGCTAAAAGCATCGACAACATCGTACGGTGCATTATCTCCTTGCTTCTTTAATTTTTCCTGTACCAATTGCGCATCACTAGACGAGCCCTGATCGATATTTAAATTAATATCATGCAGAATTTGCTCGGCTAACTTAAGATTATCAAACTTAAACAAGTGAATGCCAAGCGTGTAATCAATAATGTGATCAGCAATCGGCTGGGTTTGCTTGCTGGTTAACAAATTCGAGCTACCATCTTGATTAGCGCCAATCATTTCTGCCAGCGTATCAAAATGACGATTAACTTGCCTAACCACAACGGCATCATTGTTACTAGTTCTAATTTGACCTTTCATAAACATAGGATTTAAAAAGGTTCCAGTAACCATAATCAGCGTCACAATTAGGAAGATAATAAAGGACAGCACCTTTTTGTACTGGGTGTTCTGCTCTTGATTTACTCTGCGCAAACCAGTTGGCGCGCCATTTGTCATATTATTCCCTTCTAACACACAATTTCTTTGCCTTCATCAAACATAGTATCAATTGCATGATGAACCTTCTTGATATTGATTGAAGCAATAATCTTATGACCATCACTGAGTGCCTTTTTGATTTGCTTAGTTGAACAATGCAAGAAAGTGTACATCAATGCACTAGTTGCATAGTCTGCCATCTGCTCAGCTGACAGACCATGTAAATCACGGTCGCGATATAGTCGACCAACACCGGTAACAACAAAGGCAATACCTGTTTGTACATCATCAAAATTGTATTTGTCTTCAGCAAACAGCCGGTTCTGTGTAATCCAGCCTGTCAGCATTCTGCTCCAATTGTCCAGTGTTTCATTACTTTCAAAAGCTTCGGAAATGATCCGGTCAAGGCCGCGATCAGAAATCCCCAATTTTGCAATTGTATAAATAAAAGCATCAGTCCGAGCACAAATATCACTGTTTTTAGTTTTATTAAATTTTTCAACTTGTCTGTCCAAGGTGTCGAGCAGATTGCGAACGACATCATCGGTCAATTTAGCCTTATGTGAATAATACGATTGCAGCAATGATTTAGAAATTCCAGATCTCTCCGCAATCATTTGAAAAGAAACTTTATCCATTCCATTTTCTTTGATTAAGTGAAATGTGTTACTTAAAATGATTCTTCTTCTTTTATAATTCTTTCGTCTTGCCATAATTTTCTCTCTCCGTTTTCCTATACATCTTGTTTTTATTATAACAATGATGTGGAATAAATAAACAAAAAGGTATTGAACTTAACTAAAAGTCACATATTAAAGCTATATTCATCCTTTGCCAGAGTAGAATTTTAGCATATTCAAAACACAGGGCTATTATATACTAGTTACTTCAAATTACTTTCACTAATTAAGTGCATTGAACGGTCATTATAAACACAATTTATTCCTCGCGCTAAAAGCAAATCAACCGAAATCCGCACCATTCTGTCTGGATAATGCTTGTGTCTAATCGTGTCAGTAACAACAATTTGCTCAATAGGTAACTCATTCAAAACTTCTGTCGCATCTTGAGATAATAATGCGTGAGTAGCCGCAACATAGACCTTTTTAGCACCTGCAGCCATTACTGATTTAGTTGACGAAGAAATCCGTGAACCAGTATCAATCAAATCATCAACGACAATACACTTTTTGTCTTTAACATCGCCAATCATGTTATGAACATCTGCATCATAACGAGCACGGCGCTGGTCAACGATTGCAATTGGCGCATTAAAGATCTGGCCAAAATTCCGAGCTAACTTAGCGCCGGAATGGTCAGGCGATACGATTACTAAGTCGTCGTCATCCTTAGTTGCAATCCCATTGTCCAAGAAGTATTGCCCCAAAAGCGGCAGTGCGTGCAAATGGTCAACTGGTACATTATAAAAGCCCTGAATTTGCGAAGCATGAAGGTCAAGTGCAATTAAGTGGTCCATCCCCGTTAATTGCAATAAGTTAGCAACTAATTTAGCAGTAATTGGTTCCCGTGACCGCGTTTTAGTGTCCGAGCGTGAGTATGCCAAGTATGGCACCACAACATTAACCCGGTGGGCTGAAGCTCGGTGCAAAGCATCCAGCGTGATTTCCAATTCCATAAAGTTTTCGTTAACTGGGTCTTGAATTGACTGGATAACAAAGACATCACAGCCTCTGACACTTTCGCCGATATTTACTTGAATTTCACCATCACTAAAGTGTTGGACTGCTGTTTCAATCAACGGCTTTTTCAAAATTGCCGCGATTTTTTCATTTAAAGCTGGATTTCCGCCTAATCCAATTAGCTTCATTGGATGCATTAATTCCAAGATTTCTTCCTTGTTCATAACTACCTCTTCATCAAAAATACTATCTTTTCATCTATTATAACCAAAAAACACTCTTCCTGACTAGGAAAGGGGTAATTTCTAACAAAAAAAGCCGAGTTTTATCCCCGCTTTACTTGAAAAAGTCTTCCATTAAATTTAACAATTTAAAACTATTTATTGCATAGCTATTGTGCTTTTGCCGCGGCATGATGAGCAGTTGTCCTTGCGGAATTATCTGGCTGTACCAGCGCACATGCTCAACCTTGACCCAATCCTTTTCACCGACAACGCAGTAAGTTGGGATTTTTATTGCCTTCAGACTATCAACAGACATAAAACTTTCGGTCAATTCTACCTGACTATCACGGTCAAAATGCAAATACCGTAAAACGCCCTCTGTTAAGTAGTGGTAAGGCCGAATGCCATTGCCATTGACAAAAACACTGGCAACCATCAATTTTTTGAAAATATGTTGATCCTGACTAGCTAGCATCATGGCAACAAGACCACCGGCATCAAAGCCAAAGCAATAACAGCCGCGAATATTAACCTGCTTAATAAAAGCCGCCACATCCTCAACTTCTGTTTGGTAATGCTCGGCAATCTCGCCCTTACTTAGACCATGACCGCGCATATCTAGCACATAGACTGTGTAATAAAGCGATAGTGGTGCCACAACTTGGTCAAACATCCCACCATCTAAGTGGTGACCATGAAGTAACAAGAGCGGTGCACCCTGACCTAGTTTATTATAGTAAAGTTCGTTGCCATTAACCTTTTCTCTCATTGTTGATCCCTCTCACTTGCTTCAATTAAGTGCTGGCCTTGCTGTTTTTGATGATGTTCATGCCACAGACTGCGAGCCACAATTTTAGCTACAATGTAATTAGCCTTAAAGTCATCTGGGATCATTTTGAGGTTAAAATTGTGCACCATACTATCCTTGCGCTGCCAATAATGATAGAGCGGCTGACTATCGCAATAAAAACCCTCGGTCAATGCCAAGTACTGGACATTGAAAATCTGGTCTTCCATAAACGCCAAGTCTTCCACAAACCGTAAATGATGCTGGCGCACGACGGCAATGCGATAACCTTTATTCCACGTATAGCCCTTAACTGGCGTTGCCAAAATATGATTGTTAAATAGCGAGCCAAGGGGGTTACTAACCAGTTGATACGTTCTGAACTTTTTCTTCATCCCGTGGACAACCTTTTTAGTTGCCGCAATTGACCCCGACTTGTTTTCATAATCCAGCCAAAAGCCACACGAAACCATCGCCGCATCTGGATGAGCATGGAAAGCATGCACAAAAAAGGCCGTGTATCCGGGATCAACCCAATCATCACCATCATGAAAAGTAAAATACGGCGTATCGACATTCTTTAAGCCGACATTACGGGCATCAGACAGACCACCGTTGGGTTTATTAATGATTTTAAAATAGCGAAACTTATCTTGGTAACTCTCCGCTATTTTACGTGTATTATCTGTTGAGCCATCATTGACAACCAGCAGCTTAAAGTTCATGTCATTTTGCACGGCTAGGTGATCTAGCGCCCGCGCTAGATACTTAGCAACATTATACACTGGCATGATGATAGTTAATTCAGGTTGCTCGAGCATAGGTCCTCCTCAATATTATTGTTCATTATACCATCTAAGAAATTAAAAAAAACGTAAAATAAACGACACGAAATCGTAACTTGACCTTTTCCTATGAGCGCCTATTATAATTAAGACATCAAAAAGGAGTTAATATTCTTATGAAAAAAATATTTTCGATAATAACAGTATTGCTAGTAACACTTGCCGCGGCCTGCGGATTTACCCAAAAGCCGCAAGTCGTAAAGGCTGACGATTTACCAATAGTTTGTTTAGGAACATCATTAACCGACCCACAGCGTGATGGGACATTGAAGACCTTAACCGCGCCGCTTAATGGTTCTAGTTACCAAACAATTACAATTAACGGTGAGGACCTCGTCAAGTACCTTAATCCTTCAGGCGATAACTTCACGACCGGTTCAGGCGTCTGGTCTAGTGCCATGATCCAGAAGACAGCCAGTGGAAGTGGTATCAACGTGCAGATTTTAAATTATAAAGGCAGTAACAACATTACAACCATTACCGCTAACCAATACAAGAATGCCGCTTTAACCGCGGGGATCGCTGACGCCAACATTTATGTCACCAGCGCCACCCCAATCGATGGTTCCGGTGCTTTGGCCGGCGTTTATGCCGCTTATGCCAAGACCGGCGACCATTTAAACCAAAGCCAAGTAAATGCCGCTCAAGATGAGATGGGCACTTTAAGCAAAATCACTAAGGAAAACAAGAACAAAGATGGCTACACCGATGCCCAATTAAACAATGCAATTGCTGGTGCCAAACAAGAAATGGGCAAAATCGGCAACAACATTTCTGATAGTCAAATCCATGATATTGTTAATAACCAAATTAATATTAATCATCTTGGCAACACAATTAATAACAACCAAAAGCAGCAAATTATTAACGTGCTAATCGAGGTACGCGATTCGGGTGCTCTGAAGAACCATAATTTTAAAGAACAGGCAGCGACCCTTTCTAAAGGAATCGAAAAGAATGCCAAAAACATCTTTAATAAACTTAACACACAAGAAAACCGCAACTGGTTTGAGCAGCTTTGGGATAATATTGCCAGCTTTTTCGGTCATTTATTTGGCGGCACCATCGTTACTATTAAATAATTACATCTGATCCATAAACTTGTTCAAGGTATGGTCAACAAACTCATTACCGCGATTATTGGCGTGACCTTTGGTCCACTCAAATTCGGGATTGCTAAACTGGGCAAGCAGGCGATCTAGCTCTTGCCAACCAGCTAAATTAGCAATTTCACCCTTGGAACTCTTCTTCCAGCCCCGCTTTTTCCAACTTTTAAGCCAGCCCTTTGTAATTGGGTTCAAAACATATTGTGAATCAAGCACAAACAAGAGCGGCTTGGTATTAAAGTTGAGTTCCAGCAGTTTTTTAAGAGCCTCGATTAATGCGGTCAATTCCATCTTATTATTGGTGGCACCAAACTCGCCGTTTGTGCCATAAGTTGACTTAGGCTCTCCAGCTTCCTGCCATTCAATCAGGTAAGCCCACGCAGCCTTATCCGTTGGCTTAACGTGACCGCCCTTATAATTACCGGTATTGCGGGTACCGCCATCGGTATAGATTGTCGCAAAATAAGTTTGATCCCTCTGCACCTGAGTTTTTTTCTCGGGTGCTTTTTTAATTGCTTGCTTAACTTGCGGCTCAGACTTTGGTGACTGCATCTTGGTCTGTTCACTAAAGCGTTGAATCTTAGCGATTGCATTTTGCAAGGTGTCCTCACTCTTGGGCAGTACATGCTTAGCAGTAATTGAGGGGGCTGCAGGCTTCTTTACATTAGTTACGTGCTTAACCGGTTTGCGTTTAGGTTTAGGCTTAGCCTTATGATTTTTACCTTGCCGATAGATTGTTTTAGGATCTCCACCAATAAATTCAATTGCATCAGCTTCCTCATTGAAAGACTTAAATCTAGCCCCAGAAAACCCATCAACTTGCTTTTTGGTTGCATCCCACGTACGATAAATTCCGGGAACACGGCCCTTTTTTACTGCATAAAATTTCATATGTACCTCATTATTTACTAAAAAGTTGTTCGCAATGTTAGAATATAATTAATTATTATTTTAAAGGTGAGCGTAATGTTCTTCAATACCAAAAAATATAAGGAAGAAGCGGAAAAGAACCGCAAACATAATCTATCTGAAGAACCCAGTAGGTTTAATATGCTCGCTTTGGCGATTTTGGCCAGCATTGCACCAACTAGGCCTCTGCTGCATCTGCACAAAAAGCACGTCGATGATCATGCCGTGATTGAAGAAAAGCTCGGCGACTTTAAGCAAGTTCCCGTGCTTTACTTTCACGGTTTTCGCGGCGGCGACTACACAACCAACGTTATGATTAAGCAGGCTCTAAAAGATAAGGATAACCCTAAGTATCTCAAGGTGACAATTGATTTACTAGGTAATTTTAAACTCGAGGGCACCTGGACCGGCGACTTAAACCCCATCGTCCAAGTGGTCTTTCGGCAGCGGCTAATCGGCGTGTACGCGATTGACTATTATTTGCGGATGCTGCTGCCCTTTTTAGCACAAAAATTTCACTTTAAAAATTATATGGCCGTCGCTCATTCACTCGCTTGCCCGTGCGTTGTCCGCACTGAGATGCGCACCTACCGCAAGAAGAACTTCCCGCGGCTGACCAAGTGCGCCTTTATTGCCGGGCCCTTTGACGGTGTGACTTATATGGGCGACATCCCGAACGTTAACGGCCTTAATGCCAACGGCCGCCCCAACGTGATTAACCCACATTACATCTACCTGCTGCTCAGGCGCAAGCGGTTCAACCCCGACATTTCCGTTTTAAACATTTATGGTAACGTCCTTGACAACACCAATAGCGACAAGTTTATTTCCGTTATTTCCGCTAAAAGCATTCGCTACATTCTGGCACCCGGTGCCCATTCATACCACGAAGTTGAAATCCGTGGGCAAAAATACGCCGAGCACAGCTGGATGCATGATAATCCGTTCGTTATCAAGATCGTCGATAAATTTATCGGCTTAACACAGTAACTTTCTATTATTCTGGAGGATTTCCGTGAGTCTACTTCGTGACATTGCGCGTATCATCATTATTACCAACACTATTCTTGCCTTCTACATCGTCTTTCACAGACGGCGGTCGGTTTCGACAACCTGGGCATGGCTAATTATCCTGCTTGTTTTTCCCGTAATCGGGATGACACTGTACGGCTTTTTTGGCCGAGGAATTTCACAAGAAAATATTTTTGCCATTAATAAACAGCACCACATCGGGCTGCGCAATGTGCAAAAGTCAATTACTAAGGCGCCAAAGAAGATTAGCTCATCCGATACGTCTAACAAGGCCAAAATGGTCGTTCACTTCTTCGACCGCCAAGGTGAGTCGCCACTAAGTAAGAACAACCAGGTCAAGCTCTATACTGACGGTCAGCCAATGTTTGCCGACATGATTAAGGATATTAAAAACGCTCGCGAAACCATTAACGTAGAATTTTATACCTTTTATAACGATGATATTGGCAATGAAATTTTGAACTTATTAATTAGAAAGGCTTGCGAGGGCGTCCGCGTCCGCGTCCTTTATGATGCTTGGGGGTCAATGGGGGCAACCAAGTCATGGTTCAACCAATTGTGCCAAGTCGGCGGAGAAGTCTTGCCCTTCGTCACATCACGCAACATGATTACACGGTACCGGATTAATTACCACTTGCACCGCAAGATTGTAGTTATTGATGGTAAAATCTCGTGGACCGGCGGGTTTAACATCGGCGACCAATATTTAGGCCGAAAAAAGAAATTCGGCTATTGGCGCGACAGTCAGGTTCGCATTGTTGGTTCGGCTTCACTCTTACTTCAGGAACGTTTCGTCATGGATTGGAATGCTTCAATTCAAAAAGATAGCCAATTAATTACCTTTAACCACCTACTCTTTCCCGACTTAGATGAGAACGAAATCCACCCCGGCGATGTTGCCACGCAGATTGTCTCCGATGGCCCGGACCATTACAACGCCAACATGCGTAACGGCGTCATGAAATTAATGTCGCAAGCTAAAACACGGCTGTGGCTGCAAACGCCTTACCTTATCCCCGATGATGCCATGTTCGCGACCCTGCAGACAGTCGCCATGTCGGGCGTTGATTTGCGGATTATGATTCCGTGCAAGCCAGACCACCCCTTCATTTATCGGGCAACGCAATGGTACGCCAATGAACTATCGCGTTACGGCGTCAAAATTTACATCTACAATCACGGCTTCATTCACGCCAAGACAATTGTGGTTGATGATGATATTGCAACTGTCGGCTCGATGAACCAAGATTACCGTTCCTACGACCTTAACTTTGAGGACATCGCGATTTTTTATGATAAAAACTTTACTAGTGAAGTGGCCCATGCCTTTGAAGAAGATATGAAGCAGTCAACCTTGCTTTCGCCAGAGATGATTGCAAAGCAAGGTCGCTGGCTGCGCACCTTGCAGAGTTTTTCGCGGATGTTGTCCCCGATTTTATAATTAAAAAAATAAGCTTTCACATTTATCTGTAAAAGCTTAACCTTAAAAGTCATGCCTTCGTGCGTGGCTTTTTTTATAAAATATCTTGCACTTCAATCTGAACGTTGTGGCCAATGCGCTTTTTCAGAGCAGCAATAATCTGCGTCACTTCTTTAGAAAAACGCAGGTAATATTGTTGGTGCCTTTTCGTTGTCAAAATACAAATTACCATTTTCTTCTTGAGCTTCGGCACCTTAATCAAGGTCACCATCACAATATCTTTATAAGCAATTGTCCGCCTAAAATAACCCGACACCACCGCTCTTTTCGGCGCTAAACCGGAGAAACCATCAATAATTCCCATTAATAAAAAGATGGCGAGGAACATACTCAAGCCCGGGTCACTCTTTTCCAAGAACTCCCATGCAAAACCAGCCCAAATAATTAGCACAGTCCAAACAATTGATGAAGTCCGATAATGTCCCTTCAAATCAATACTAGCTTGCCAAAACCAACTGTAGCAGCTGTAACCAAGCAGTACTGCATCCAAAAGAAAATAAAAAAATGTCGAATTTGCCATAAAAATTCTCCTCGCTATTATTCTTTATTATTATAACAGAGTGGCTTAATTTCGATAGTCATTGTGAATATAATTAATTTTTGCTTGCAATTTTATTAAAAAGAGTGTTAAATATCATTTAATATAAATGCAATGACAAAGACGAGTAAATAATTTATCTCTACTCAGTGAGGTGCAGCTAGTGTGAATGCGCCAGACCCTGAATTATCGAAAAACCCTTTTAGCAACGCACCGAAATTTTCGAAGAGTAAGTTGCGTCGTCCCCAGTACGTTACCACGCTGGTGAAGCATGTTAGTGCTTCATGAGTTGGCTCAAGTTTTGAGCAATTTAGGTGGTACCGCGGAAAAAGCCTTTCGTCCTATTGAATTATCAATCGGACAAAGGGCTTTTTTCTTTGACCCAATTTTGGAGGTAACTAACCATGACTTTGATTTTACCAGAAAAATATCAGCCAACTTTAACAATTCGCGATACCGAAGCAGCAATCGTCTTTATTCGGGAACGATTCCAAACCATTTTAGCGCAAAAGCTTAACTTACAACGGATGTCGGCGCCAATGTTTGTCGAAAAAGACACGGGCTTAAACGACAATCTAAACGGCGTGGAGCGCCCCGTTGCCTTTGATGCCAAAGACATGCCCAAGGACGATACAATTGAGATTGTCCACTCACTTGCCAAATGGAAGCGCATGGCGCTTAAGAAGTACGGCTTTGGAATGCACGAAGGGCTCTACACTAACATGAACGCCATCCGCCGCGATGAAGAAATGGATAATTTCCATTCCATCTATGTTGACCAGTGGGACTGGGAAAAGGTCATCAGCAAGGAAGACCGTACTAGCGAAACTCTAGAAATCACCGTCAACAAGATTTTCGCAGCGATTAAACAGATTGAAGCTGAATGCGCCTCGCGTTACCCAGCTTCTACTTACCGCCTGCCTGATGAGGTCCACTTCGTTACCACGCAAGAGTTGGAAGACCGCTGGCCAGACATCAGCCCAGAGGAACGTGAAAACAAGATTGCCAAGGAAGAAAAGGCCGTCTTTTTAATGAAGATTGGCGACAAATTAAACCATAGTGGTAAGCCACACGACGGTCGTGCACCAGACTACGATGACTGGCAATTAAACGGCGACCTGATCTTCTGGTATGAGCCACTCAAACAAAAGCTGGAAATTTCTTCAATGGGAATTCGCGTTAGTCCCGAAAGTCTACACGAGCAACTAACAAAGGCCGGCTGCCTTGACCGTGAACAATTACCGTTCCACCAATTGCTGCTAAAGGGCGAATTGCCTTACTCAATCGGTGGCGGCATTGGCCAATCGCGCCTGTGCATGTTACTACTAGGCAAAGCTCATATTGGCGAAGTGCAAGCCAGCATTTGGCCTAAAGAAATGGTTACGACATGCGCCAAGCACGGCATTCCGCTATTATAAAATACAAAAAGCAGCTTAGAAAATCTAAGCTGCTGAATACACTACTTAATGAATACACTACTTAAATAGTTTAACTAATTCAGCTAACACACCCTGCAATGCAGTTAACAATTTTGTTGCTTGTCTAAGAAAAATGTAAGCTATGAAGAGTTTACACGTTTTCAGTGTAAAAAGACGTACCTGTAAGTTGACTACTTACAACGCGCGGTGGCGATCCCAATGGATCGCTTTTTTATTGGAATATAAAAAAGCGGGCCTAAAGCCCGTTTTATACACTTTCCTTCTGCTACCAAAGATTTCTTTGACACATAGTTTTAAATTATGTGCCATTTTTGTGTCAAAATTACTTTTACTAACAAAAAATAGCCTTGAATCACCTGTGCTAAACGTTGATAAGTCAAGGTTATTTATAAAAAATACTGACTAAAAGACGAAAGATTATCGACTTCAATGCTTATACGACCTCAAGTCACTTAGTTGGTTCCATTTTGGTTCTAACTAATTAATTAAAATAATTCACTATGAGTTCCAATAGCAACTAAATACACTATCGTTTTAGACTGCGAATAAATTAATAAATGATCGCCTGCTTGGCCATTAAGATGAATATCAATTATCTTAATGGTTATTCCTGCCGGATTGCCTAAACCCATTTTAATTTGTTTAATCAATTTTCGTTTAGCATGAATCGGGTGAGGCTTAAAGTGACTTGGAATACGTTTGCCCTCTATTAACTGGTTCACAATATATTTCCAAGCCGTGCGTCTTTCAGAATCAATTTCTTCTGGCAATTGCTCTTTAAAAACATCGTTCCAATTTGGATCAACCTGTCTCATAGCAAATTGTTTCTTAAATTGACTAGAAAAGCCAATTTTTCTTTTAGTCATTTAACAATTCCATTAATTCTTCATAACTATGTGCTTTTGGCAAGTTCTTAGTACCATCCATATCTGCCTTTATCTCTGCCAACGATGCTTGAACAGTCGCACTAAGCTTGGGAATAACATACTGTTTTGGCAAGCCCTCAGTCGCAACTTCAGTTAAACTCATTCTAACAAAATCAGAAATACTCAAGCCATGTTTTTCTAGTTCTTTACTAGCCTTGGCTTTAATATTCGGGTCCATTCTTGCTTCAATTCTTGCTGTTTGTGCCATTATAATCACCCCAATTAAATTGTACCATCATTGTCGTACAAAGCTACAACAAAAATCTACGCTATTCTAAGTTTTCCTCCTTATTAAATATTCAAACACTATTTACGTACCCGCATTTTTATTAAAAAAGAGTTTCATTAAATTGACAGCGTAAGCTCGCAAGAACTGCTTTTTATTAACCTCTGAAATTGCAAAACCTCTAGTCTGTCACACTAAACTCATTCATCGCAACCGCAACTTGTAGTAAACTACAGATAGTAAATTAATTTTAAGAAAGGTGCATAACTGATGATTGACCCAAAACAAATAGCTGAATTAAAACATGACATTGACCAAGCCCAGCACATTTCATTTCTAACTGGCGCCGGTGTTTCTACTCATTCCGGCATCCCTGATTACCGTTCCAAAAACGGGATTTACGATGGTGTCTCTGAAAGTCCCGAGACTATTTTAAGTGAAGAAACGCTTTATAATCGGCCCGACTTTTTCTACAAATTTGTCATGGATAACATGTACTTCCCCGATGCCAAGCCGAATGCAATCCACCAAAAGATTGCCGAGCTTTGTAACAACAAGGGCGATTTAATTACCCAAAACGTTGACCATCTTGATACCAAAGCTGGCAACCAGCACGTGACCGAATTTCACGGCAGCCTGTATAATATCTACTGCACCAAGTGTCACCAACCTGTTGCTTACACGGAATACGCCAAAAGCTACCGGCACGAGAATTGCGGCGGCATCATTCGTCCTGGTATCGTGCTTTACGGCGAAGCTATCAATGGCGATAACCTATCTAAGTCCGTTAATGCCATGCAAAATTCTGATTTAGTAATTATTTCTGGTACCAGTTTTGTCGTTTATCCGTTTGCTCAATTGCTGTCTTACCGCCAAAATGGTGCCAAAGTTTGGGCAATCAACAAGACCGAAATCCCTGCTGCCGGAATTTCTTCAATTATTGCGGACGCGCTGGACGTTTTTGACCAGATTTAATGCTTTATTATGCAGATTTAGCCATTGACCATGTGACTTTTCAATTAGTCGCAGACGAAAGTGGCCTTACTTATGTTGGGCAAACAAACGCAGCAACTTTGCCACTAAGTCACTTTTATCCCAATGAAAAGTTACTGCCTGATCCGCCTGATCCGGCAAGACTCACGCCTTATGTCCAAGAATTACGGGAATTTTTAACTGGAACTAGGGAAGAGTTCGACGTGCCACTAAGTATTAGCCGGATAGTCACACCTTGGCAGCGAAAAGTCCTCGAGCAAGTAAGGCAAATCCCTTATGGTCAAACAATCAGTTATCAAGAACTAGCCCAGGCAATTGGGCAGCCGCAAGCTGTTCGAGCAGTGGCTCACGCTGTGGCTCTGAATCCCGTTTTGTTTTTCATTCCGTGTCATCGGGTAATTCGCGCTGATGGCACTTATGGTCAGTACCGCCTTGGCAATAACTACAAGAAACACCTCATTAATTTAGAAAAGAGTTTTTAGATGTCAATTATTAAAATGTATGCCCCCTTTTTCAGTGCTAGCAATTGGCTGCACGTCTTAACCAGCGGCAAGGATTGGATGGTCATCCTTACCCTGATTTTGATGGAATGTCTATTGTCCGTTGACAATGCGGTCGTTTTAGCCGCGCAGACAAAAGTCTTACCTGATAAAAAGCAACAAGAAAAGTCCTTGTTCTATGGTCTTTGGGGCGCATATATTTTCCGTTTTATCGTTATTGGGATCGGAACTTACCTGATTAATTTTTGGGAGATTAAACTGGCCGGCAGCTTCTACCTGTTTTACCTCGCCATCAAGTTTTTCTATGATCAGCGCCACCCGCAAAAAGCAGCCGCAAAAGAAAAAGCCGAAGAAGAAAAGATTTTGGCTCATCAAAAAAAGAAGGGCAAACATGTCTTGTCCCTCTTTTGGCGCACAGTTATTTCGATTGAAGCAATGGATATTGTCTTTTCGATTGACTCAGTTTTAGCGGCACTGGCTGTTTCCAGCAATCCAGTAGTTGTTCTAATCGGCGGAATGATTGGAATTTTGTGCATGCGGGGCGTAGCCGAAGTCATTATCAGATTGATGGATATTATTCCGGAATTACAACCAATGGCCTACGTCTTAATCGGGATTATTGCACTTAAACTGCTACTGTCGCTGCCGCCATTTAATTACGAACTACCAAACACACTGTTCGCAATGATTGTCTTTGGCATTCTTTTACTAACAATCGCCTTTCACTTCTGGCGAATTAAACGCCACGGCCATAAATTATAAGGCCTGCAGCACATATTCTTTGAGTACAACCGCTTGGTTGTGCTCTTTATTTTTCGCACCATATAAAAACAAGACATCTTGCTTAGTTAGCTGCGTTTTTACCAACTCTAAAAATTGCGGCAGCGTCGGATTTTCCTGTAATTCTGCAAAATATTTTTGCTTAAAAGAGGCAAACTTCGCATCTTCATGATTAAACCATTTGCGCAAGTCACTACTTGGACCCACTTCTTTTGCCCATTCATCCAAATCAGCCTTAACCTTACTCATTCCACGTGGCCATAACCGATCAACTAAAATTCGGTAACCAGCAGGCTGTTCATGATCATAAATTCGCACTAATTTAATTTCTGTCATTACTATTTCCCTTTTATTTTCAATATCTTACTAGGAAGAAAAATGAATTATTCCACATATTTTACTAACAATTCTACCGCCAAAATCACCGCTGACCTAATTGGACGGCCGTTAACTTACAACGATGGCCAGCACTTAATGGGTGGCTATATCGTTGAGGCCGAAGCCTATTTGGGTGCCCGTGATCGCGCCGCGCATTCTTATGGCAATCGCCGCAGTCCAGCTAATGAAGGCTTGTACCGCACCGGCGGCACCATTTATATTTATAGCCAACGGCAATATTTTTTCTTTGATGTGGCTACACAAGAACTAGATGAGCCGCAAGGAATTTTGATTAGGGCAATCGAACCTACATGGGGCATTGAGCAGATGATTACCAATCGCGGCGGCAAAAGTGGGGTTTTACTAACCAATGGCCCCGCTAAAATGATGCAGGCCTTTGGCATTCATGATAAACATTGGAACCTGCACTTTTTAGATGATTCACCATTTAAAATCGACTTAAACAATGCTCACAAAAAGCACGCAGCCGAAATCATTGCTGGGCCGCGAGTTGGCATTAATCAATCTGAACCTGAGTGGGCACAAAAGCCTTTACGTTATTATGTCGCTGGCAATCCCTACGTTTCAAGAATGAAAAAACGTGATTATAGAGAAAATCATGGTTGGAAATAAATTTATTCATTAATTTAATGATAAAATTAATTGCATGCACAGAATCTTTTCTGCTGGTTTTTAATAATTAAATTTTACCAATTATGAAAAAAAGCCATTAACTCAACGTTTTACGTACTTTTTTTCTGCTGGTTTTCTGCTGGTTTTCTGCTGGTTTCAAAAAAGGAATTTATTTATGAACAAAATAGATTACAATCATTCACTCCCTCAAGAAGATGAACATTTAGAATATAAAAAAAGCAAAAATGCTTTTCCAAAAGATGCTTGGGAAACTATTTCTGCTTTTGAAAATACTGATGGTGGATTTTTAGTTCTAGGTGTTGAAGAATTGGCTAATCATGAGTTTAAAATATCAGGCGTCAATGACACAACGAAAGTATTAGACGATTTTTGGTCAAATATTACTAATAAAAACAAAATAAATTATTCCACAATCAAGAATAATGATATAAAAATTATACCTATAGCAAATAAAAAAATTATAGAAATAACTATTAGGCAAGCTGATGATACATATAAGCCAATATATATAAATGGTAATTTTGCTCAAGCTTTTATAAGACAAGGTAGCACCGATCGTAAATGTACTGAAGATTACATCAAACGATTATCAAGATTATCCGAAAGCAGCTTAGATACTAAAGTTGCTAAGAATTATGACATTGATGATTTAGATCTAGATTCTATTGAACTGTATAAAAAAGTCCTTACCAAAATAGAGACATATAAAAGGTATAAAGATTACGAATTAAAAGATTTTTTACGTAGAATAGGCGTTTTAATCAAAGATCGTGATAATGATGGTAAAGAAGGTATATCCTATGCAGGTCTGTTATTTTTTGGTAAGAATAATGCAATAATTCAGAAATTCCCTTACTTTTCTTTGGAATATTATGATAAAAGCCATCCTGAACAAGAGAGATGGACGTCCAGAATATCCTCTGTAGAATCTGATTTAAATATATTTACTTTCTTTATTAAAGTAATTGAGCATTTTAAAGCAACTGTTCCCAATCCATTTAGTTTAGACAAAAACGGTCAAAGAAGAGACACATTTGGTTCCATGTTTGTGGCATTACGTGAAGCAACTGTAAACATGCTGATGCACGCAGATTATTTTGAAGGTAGCCGTATTATCTTAACCGAATATCCAAAGTTCTATAAATTTGAAAATCCCGGAAAAATGAAAATTCCTAAAGAAGACTTTTTTACTACTCATAATTCTAAAAGTAGAAATGCTATTATTTCAAAGCTATTTACTCAAGCGCATTATGGTGAGCGTGAAGGTGTTGGCGGTGAAAAAATTTTTAACTCTTCCATAGAAAATAATTTCAGACACCCCGAAATAGAAACAAGTATTGAAAAAGGCACCCAATTAAAAATCTGGAAAGTAGATTATGCAAATTCTTTTTCCGGAAAAGAAATCTCTAATCGTGAACGAAAAGTTCTAAAAGCAATTATTAGTAGTCCTTCTGGTTCACTTTCACATAAAGAAATAGAAAGTCAAACCGGCTTTTCTAGATATATTGCTGATAGCACACTTTCTTCACTTTTAAGCAAAAAAATAATTGAAATACATGGAAAATCACGATCTACTAAATATACGTTACCGTCAACCACAGAGCAATTAGCCGCTCAAATGCAATCTTTATCAGGTATTTTTAGGCAGTTAATTAAAAATTCAAATAGTTCAAACTAATACAGCTCTATCTACATTAAAATATATTTAGCGTTATTGAAATTTATTCATATTTAGCTCATAATAATTACATAATATTTTTACAGGAGCTAAATATGAAAAAAGTACGTAACTCTTCCCTCTTACCAATCATGGCATTAATCTCTAACCTGGGTGACTTATCTGTTGGTATTGGCGGTTCAATCTTAATCGCTTCTTTTTCACGGTCGGTAACTGTCAACAGTATTTTTTCTAGCTTAGAATCATTTGGCATCATTATTCTGACGCTTTTTGTTGGTTCCACAATGGATCGCATTAGTAAGAAGAAGGCCTTGCAAATCACCTATCCAATGCTGGGCTTAATCTTACTAATTCCCTTTTTCTTTAATGGCGTTTATTTCATTTATGCCTACATTGTCTGTGACATCATCATGACTTTTATTGCACTTTTTGCTCAGTCTGCATATAACGGTGCCACCAAGCGCTTTATTCCTGATGAACAAGTTGACATGGTAATTGGCAAGAACACAACTTTTGGCAATATTGGCTTAATTTTAAGTTACTTAGCAATTGGCTGCGCCTACGTTCTGGCTAGCGAGCTTAACGATGGCTCAATTATTTACAAATTTTTATTACTTGTTGGTAGTATTGCCTACCTATTATTTGCGATTCCAACTAGTTTATTAGATGAAAACTACGATCCTAATCTGGTTGGTCATGACCTAGCCACTAATTCGACCTTAGCGCAAATTAAAAAGATTTATCACCTGATTAAGACCAATACCGGCTTACGCAGCTCAATTATCCTGGCAATTTTCATTAGCTTACTGATGGGGTATTTTAATAGTCTAATGGTCTACCTGTGGAGTAGTGTTGATCCCCAATTTGCCAATATTGCCTATCTCGTTGTCGATTATGCGATCGGCACCATCTTAGGCAACCTCGTTTTACGGACCAAATTAAACTTCAAGAAAAGCATGGTGCTCATCACTTTACCCGCACTCTGCTTAATCGTTTTTGCCGTTAGTCCCAGTGTTTATACTTTAAGCATTTGTATTATTGCCGTCATGCTTAGCTGCATTCCTGTCAGCACATGGATTTCACGAATTCGAATTAGACGGACTGAAGTTACAATTCAGTCTGGCCAAGCAAGCTTTATCACCTTTGGTTCTTCAATTCTTGACGTCTTCTTTGGAACAATTGTTGCCGGCATTTTTGACTTACTTAAAAAGCCACTTTTACTGCCAGCATTTATTGCGATTATTACTGTCATTGTCTTCCTAATTCTTGGTAAAGACATGACGGCATACGAAAAGACGCCTGTTGTTAAAAATTAAAAATCAGCACACAAAAAACACGCTAGGCAATTCTGTCTAGCGTGTTTAAGATTAATTATTCAGTTTATTAGTAACCGCGGCGTTCTGGTGCACCTTCAACCAATAAGTCACCAGCTTCTGGAACATGTCCTAATTGATAAATTCTTTCAACATCAATTACAACAATGGCAGTACCATCTCCAAGATCGCCCTTTTCCTTAGCAGCTTTATATTCTTCTGAACCAGGTTGGTAAACATGAGCTGTACCTTCAAAGCGGTAGCCAGTTCCAGCTGCCTTGTTTGATACAGCAACGGCTGCCTTACCAGTAGCCTTTAAGTTTTCGTAAGCTGTCTTACTTGTCCATTCAACGTAAGCTAAGTGTTCATCATCGTAAACCTTTAATGAACCCTTAGGACCTACTTGAGGATTACCATCTTTGTCAGCTGTTGCTAAGAAAGGAAATTCGCTTGTTACTAAATCTTGCATTTCTTGTGTTAATTTTGCCATCTATATGACCTCCTGAAAGTCTTATATAACTTTGCTTATATATACACTATAAGGTAGTCACTTACAAAATACAAGTAAGATGCTTACTATTTGTTTTTAAGTCTAAAATTAAATATTATTAAATTATTTTTTAATAATGCAGTTGACAATCATCAAAATTTAATTTAGTATTTTCATCAAGTTAAATAATTTCCAATGCAATAGAGGTCGCGACAATTACGAACCTAGTCTAAGCACGCGTGATGCAAAGATGATTAGTGTCAAGAATTGCCGCCGAAACCAAAATTTTATCCGCCGTAAGATTTTGGTTGGGCTGCAGGAACAGATCCTGCAGACTGTCCCAAGTCAATCTTGGGGAGCGCTATATGATTTGTCTAAATATGATTGATTATAAACCTCGTTGTCTTGAAAGATGACGAGGGTTTTTATTTACGCTTTTTATTGTATTGGCTTTATTTGAAAAATATTTGGAGGTTTTCAAAATGAAGTCAAGATACAAGTGGTTAACCGCAATTTTTGCAGTCCTAATCAGTTTTACTATCAGTGGATTTTTTAATATTCCCTCAGTCCAAGCTGCTAAAAAAGACGATGGGGTATTAAAGGTCGCAATGGAAGCTAACTATTCGCCCAACAATTGGACCCAAACCACATCGGCTAATGGTGCCGTCCCAATTGACGGCTCACATACCTATGCTAACGGCTATGATGTCAAGATTGCCAAGATCATTGGTAAAAAGTTGCACCGTAAAGTAGTCGTACTTAAGACTGAATGGGATGGACTACTCCCCTCATTAACTAGCGGCAAGGCCGACTTAATTATTGCCGGAATGAGCCCAACACCTGAACGAGCTAAGGCGATTAACTTCACCAATGCTTATTGGAGCGGCATTTTTGTCGTAATTACTAAGAAGACCAGCAGATTCGCCAATGCCAAGAAGCTGACGGACTTTAAGGGTGCTAAATTAACCTCACAACAAGGTACATTTCACTATAAATTAATTAACCAATTGCCTGGAGTTAAGAAGGAACCAGCTATGAGTGACTTCTCTGCAATGCGGCAAAGTCTAGTTTCTGGGACAATCGACGGCTATATCGCCGACTCAACTGAAGCCATTTCGTTCAAAATGGTTGATCCAGACATTAAGGCAGTAAAACTTAATCCAATGCATGGCTTCCATGTGACCAAGGAACAAATGGTTTCTTCAATTGGTGTTGCCAAGTCTAATCCCCAGCTGCTTAAAGATGTCAACCAAATCTTAGCAGGGATTTCTACTAAAAAGCGCCAAGAATTAATGACAGCAGCTATTAAAGAACAACCTAAGACCACTTCGAAGAAGGGTAAAAATGGTAAGCCAGAGCCGTGGCTCATCTCCATGCTCAAGCAGTACGGCGGCATGATTATGAGCGGGATTGGCATGACCTTATTACTAGCTGCTGTCGGAACAGTTGCAGGTTTTCTAATCGGCTTAGTCGTCGGAATTATCCGCACAATTCCTGAGCCCACTACTCGCGGCAAGCGTTGGGGCTTGAAATTTATTAATTGGCTCCTGTCAGTTTATATCGAAGTCTTTCGGGGCACGCCAATGATGGTTCAGGCGGCCGTAATTTACTATGGGATTGCGCAATTCTGGCATCTTAACATTGACAGAACTGCCGCTGCTTTAATCATTGTTTCGATTAATACCGGTGCATATTTGGCCGAAATCATCCGCGGCGGGATTATTTCCACTCCCGATGGTCAATTCGAGGCAGCCAGTGCACTGGGAATGACTCACAGCCAAAGAATGTGGCACATTATTCTGCCGCAGGCAATCAGAAATTGCCTCCCTTCAATTACCAACGAGTTCATTGTAAACATCAAGGATACTTCAGTTTTGAGCATTATTTCTGTTTCCGAATTATTCTTCGTTGGTTCCACAATTGCCAGTCAAAGTTTCAAGTTCTTCCCAACCTACCTGACAATTTCCGCAATTTACCTGATTTTAACCTTTACTATCACACGGATTTTCAACTTGATTGAAAAACACCTCGATGGCAATCAAAATTACAATTTAATGGCCAACCAGATTCAAGTTGGTACACAAGACAAATAATTATTTAATTGATAGGAATTACTATGGATAGACAAAGACAAATTAAGTTATTACAGGATTTAATCCAAATAGAAACCATTGACGACCACGAAAAAAAGGTTGTTGACTACGTTGCACAGTTATTCGCGCCCTTTGGTGATCGCGTTCGCATTACACGTGTTCCCTACCAGGGTGATCGCGAAAGTGCGGTTATCTCAATTGGCCCCACTGACGGCAATTTTAAGCTCGGCTTTTCCGGTCACATGGACGTGGTTAACCTTGGTAATCGTGCAGCTTGGCGCGATGATCCGTTTTCTGGTAAATTGTACGACCATGACACCAAAATGTACGGCCGCGGCACGACAGATATGAAAAGCGGCTTAGCGGGGATGATTGGCACGCTGATCACCTTACTTGAAGATAATGTGCCTTTAACAGGGGAATTGCGTTTATTAATGTCTGTCGGCGAAGAAACTGGACAATGGGGCGCTGAAGAATTAACCAAGGAAGGTTTTATTGATGATTTAGACGTTATTGTCATTGGTGAGGACTCCAACCTTGATATTTCTTATTCCAATAATGGCGACATTGATTACACCGTCACCTCTTACGGCAAAGTCGCCCACTCTGCGCAATTAAATGTTCTCAACGCTATTGATAACATGACCGATTTTATCCAATTAGCCAACCAAAAATTACGGCACTTGCCACTAGTCCATGAAAAGCTAGGTCCTGTTCTGCACAACATCACGATGATCTCCGGCGGTGACCAAGTTAACAGTATGCCTGACAAAATTGTTGCCCGCGGCAATATTCGCATTAACCCGTTCTACACAGTCAAAGACATTCAAACGATTCTGGAAGATGTAATCAATGAAGTTAATCAGATGCCGCAGCACCATTTTGAATTGCAATATGATTATTTAGGCGAAGCCGTTTCTGGTGATGAAAACAATGAGTACGTGCAAGCGGCTCAGGAATTACTCGCCGCCGTTTTAGAGCGACCAGTTAATTTGGTAACCGAATCAGGTACCACTGATGCTTCTAAGTTTGTCAATAGCCCAACACCGCCAACGATGTTTAGCATTGGGCCGGGCAATGACAGCTGCCACCAAATTGACGAGTACGTTGACATTCCTGATTACTTAGCAGCATGCAAGTTTTATCTGAAATTTGCCCAAAAATATTTAACAGAATAATTTTAAACATAAAAAAGCACCGTTCTCGATTAAGGAGAATGGTGTTTTTTAATAGCTACTTAATTAAACTTCCGTCTCATCTCAATAAAAGGATAAACGGAGTTATTTGTTTCCTGCTGGTGCTTTTTAACTGGGATAAAGCCTAAGTGCTGGTAGACTTTTTGCGCACGCACGTTAAATTCGGCAACATCTAAAATAAGCTCTGTTATTGCAAACTTACTTGTTACAAAAGCTAATATTTGTCGTAGAAATTCCTGCCCTTTTCCTTGTCCAGTTAAATTTGGCTTCATTCCCAGCCCTAATTCATAGACACCCTGATTTTTATCTGCTGATTCAATCACAAAAAAGCCAATTAGCTTATTATCATTAAGTACCTGATAATAATTATTTTGCCGCAGTTTTGGCGTGACCAATTCCTCATAATCTTCTGGATCAGCAGTCATATCATAAAAAGCATACTGCCCGTCATAGTGCCATTGATCAGCGATTTCCACTGCATTTTTTTGCGTTAACTGCATAATTTCATAAGTCATATTATCTAGCCCAGTGTCCTTTCTTTAATCGTCTTAGTTTATATATAAATATTACAAAATTGTACTTACGCATTCAACTTTTCCCATTATCTATAAATAAATAGTTGACAAAGCAATCTTTTTAGCCTATGCTTTTAGTCAAGTTAAATAATTTCCAATGCAATAGAGGTCGCGATAACCACGAATTCAGTCGGAGCTGGCAAAGAGCTAAGATGGCTGATGTAAGGATTACCGCCGAAACGAAGATAATACTTGTCCGATTATTTTTGTTGGGACGCAGAAGCAGATTCTGCGGACTGTCCCGGTTTCCCCGGGGAGCGCTATATGATTTGTCTAAATATGATCAATTATAACCTCGTTGTCTTGAAAGACGATGAGGTTTTTATTTACGCTTTTTATTGTGTTGGCTTTATTTGAAACATTTTTGGAGGTTTTAAAATGAAGTCAAAAAACAAATGGTTATCTGCATTCATTGCCGTCTTGCTCAGTTTAACAATTGGATTTAGTTTCAATTATCGTCAAGCTGCAGCCAAAGACAACGATGTTCTAAAAGTCGCAATGGAAGCTAACTACCAGCCATACAACTGGACTCAAACTAACAACGCTAATGGCGCTGTTCCAATTGATGGCTCGCACACTTTTGCCAATGGTTACGATGTCAAAATCGCTAAAATCATCGGGCAAAAATTGCACCGCAAGGTAGTTGTAGTTAAGACGGAATGGGATGGGCTATTACCCGCTTTAACTAGTGGCAAGGCTGATTTAATCATCGCCGGAATGAGCCCAACTGCCGAACGTGAAAAAGCAATCAACTTTTCTAATCCTTATCGTCGAAGCACATTCGTTGTCATCACTAAGGTTGGCAGCAAGTACGCTACTGCCAAAAAGCTGTCTGACTTTAAGGGCGCTAAATTAACTGCTCAACAAGGAACTTTCCACTACCAATTAATTAAGCAATTAACTGGCGCTAAACGTCAACCTGCCATGCGTGACTTCGCAGCCATGCGGCAAAGTTTAATTTCAGGCACAATTGACGGTTACGTAGCCGAAGATACTGAAGCAACTTCATTTAAGTTGGTTGACCCAGATATTAAAGCTATTCCCGTCAGCAAAATGGCCGGCTTTCACGCCACTAAGGAAGAATCGGTTACTTCAATTGGGATTGCTAAGCCTAACAAGCAGCTGCTCAAGCAAGTTAACCAAGTTTTAGCAACAATTTCTAATGCTCAACGAGTTAAGTTAATGAACACTGCTGTTAAGCAACAACCAAAGACCGATAATTCTAAGAGTAAAACAGGAAAACCAGAGAACTGGTTTGTTTCCATGTGGAAGCAATACGGCGGCATGATTATTAGTGGTATCGGGATGACGCTGTTATTAGCATCAGTTGGTACCATTGCCGGATTCTTCATCGGTTTAGTTGTTGGTATCATTCGGACAATCCCTACCCCAACTACTCGCGGTAAGCGTTGGGGCTTGAAGTTCATCGACTGGCTGTTATCGGTTTATATCGAAATCTTCCGGGGCACACCAATGATGGTTCAAGCAGCCGTAATCTACTACGGTATCGCGCAATTCTGGCACCTTAACATCGACAGAACTGCAGCCGCATTAGTCATTGTTTCCATTAATACTGGTGCATACTTAGCCGAAATCATCCGCGGCGGGATTATCTCAACGCCAGAAGGACAATTTGAAGCTGCAAGTGCACTGGGGATGACCCATAATCAAAGAATGTGGCACATTATCTTGCCGCAAGCTATTAGAAACTGTCTGCCATCAATCACTAACGAATTTATCGTTAACATCAAGGATACTTCAGTTTTAAGTATCATTTCTGTTTCTGAATTGTTCTTCGTTGGGACCACGATTGCTAGTCAAACGTTTAAGTTCTTCCCAACTTACCTAACAATTTCTGTAATCTACCTAGTTCTGACCTTTACAATTACTAGAATTTTCAACTTAATTGAAAAGCACCTGGAAGGTAGTAAAAACTATAATTTGATGGCCAATCAAGTTCAAGTCGGCCCAACTGAAAAGACGGAGGTTAACAAATAATGACGCAAACAAGCGATACGATTTTAAGTTTAAAGCACATTCAAAAGTCTTTTGGTAATCACCAAGTATTAAAGGATATTTCTTTTAATATCAATAAAGGTGAAATCGCTACAATTATTGGTCCCTCTGGTGGTGGTAAATCAACCACCTTGCGCTGCATCAACATGCTGGAAGAACCTTCAGCTGGTGAGATTGACTTCCACGGCAAAAATGTTCTAGCACCCGGCTACAACCGGAATATCTACCGGGCTAAAGTCGGCATGGTTTTCCAACAATTTGACTTATTTGAAAACAAAGACGTCCTAGCCAACTGTATGGTTGGTCAAGAGCTGGTCTTGAAGCGTTCCAAAGAAGAAGCGCGCAAAGTTGCCATCAGCAACCTTAAAAAAGTCGGCATGGCAGAATACATCAACGCTCGTCCTAAGCAATTATCTGGTGGGCAGCAACAACGGGTCGCAATCGCCCGTGCGATTTCAATGGACCCAGAGATTTTATTATTCGATGAGCCAACTAGTGCCCTTGATCCAGAAATGGTCGGCGAAGTACTTAGCGTTATGAAGGACTTAGCCACTACCGGATTAACAATGATTATTGTTACTCACGAAATGGCATTTGCCCGCGACGTTTCCGATCAAGTCTTCTTCATCAGTGATGGCGTAATTACCGAGCAAGGCAGCCCTGACCAATTACTAAACCATCCACAAAACGAAAAAACAGTGAAGTTCTTACGTAACTTCCAAAATAATTAAAAATAATCATCAAAAGAACCAACTTACTAACAAGTCGGTTCTTTTTAACTGCAATAATTATCGCCCTATTTAGCTTCTTTACAATGCCTCATCAAAGAATTATGCTAACTATAATCAAAATTAAAATATGAGGATAAATTATGAAAAAGAGAAATTATCATTTTTCAGCAAAAATTATTGCTGGACTAGCCTTAATAATCATTGGCTATCAATCTACTCAACAAATCACGGCTGCTGATGAATTAAGTATTGCTGACGAAATCAGTGCTGCCAATCCCGTGGCGCAAAAGCCAGGTCAGGAAGTTACTATTCCTACAAATACAAACTTAACTGGCGACACCACATATGCCAAATTAAGCATCGCTAACTGGCAATCAATGCCGAACGGTACAGAATTATCATGGTCTCGAAAGCCCTCCACTTTATATAACGGCTTAAGTCAAGGCACCATAACAGTAACTTTGCCAGATGGGACAACCAAGTCTGTTAGCGTTACTGTTAACATTGCCGGCACAAAACAAGTTAAGCTGCATCGCGACAGCTACCTTTACGATAAAAAAGGCAGACAAATTAACGATTTGCAGCTTAAAAAGGGCTCGATTGCTAATGTACTTCAGACGAAAAAGATCAATGGCCATAATTACTATGAGCTTGATGATAACCACTTTTTGCCTGTTACTCCTCTTAAAAAGGTTACTAAGCAAATTAAAATTACTAAATCTTACAAGCGCGTGATGCACAGCACATATCTCTACGATGAAAAGGGGCATCGCACAAACGGGTTAATTTTAAAAGCCGGTTCCCGCGTTAAAATTCACAAAATCGCTGAAGACAACAACATTCACATTGCAGCAGGCCGCTTCTTTTATTTAATTGGAAAAAAACTCTACGTTCCTGTTCGCAACGTTACTGGTTTAGAAACCGAATGGCAAGATAAGGCCATTCCCGTTTATAATTATCATGGTAAACGAGTGGGCCAGATTAAGGCACACACGCCCTACCACACATACGGTGATTCCATTCAAGTCAGAGGTAAGTCTTATTACATCGTCGGCAAAGGAAAACTAATTAAAAACTCTATCCAAAGATAATCCTTGAGGCATAATAATGAAATTAATCAAAAAATTAACCATAGTACTGACCGCTTTACTTTGCATTAGTCCAATAATTACGATCGTGCCAACACAAGTCACTAGTGCCGCACATACAGAAAAAAACAAATTGGGTTTTATTGGTAGTCCCTACATTTATAAAAAGAGCGGCAAACGCTACCGTTACTATAACCAAATCGCCCAGCATCTGTTTACCGATACTGACGTGAATGGCTATAACTATATCGACGGCAACGATACTACGCCAATAACTTCTTTTACTGGCAAAACGATTACCATTAAGGGCCAAAAATATTACGAGATTGCCAAGAACGCCTATATTAAGGCAGCTAATGTTCTTACCCTGAACGGTAAAAACATTAAAAAAGGTAAGCTAACTCTGAATCATAAATCAAGGCTCTACACTAAAAATGGTCATAAAACTAAAAAGGAATTAGCTGCTGACTCAATTGTCAGTTATGCTGGCAAGGTGAAAAAGAAGAATACTTGTCCTAAATATTTTTATTATACTAGCACTAATAAATATGCTTATCTGCCAACCAAAAGAATTAAAGGTCATGACTATTACGCTCTAAAGAATCACCTTTACATCAATGCACAAAACATTGGTACTATTAATGGTGAAATTGCCCGCCTTAATGGTGTAACCTATGCCACTGTCACCAAAAGCAGCCGTACCCAAACCATTTCTAACGGCCTAACAGATCATAAATTAGTTAAGGGCCAGAAAGTCAAAATTGACATGGCAGTCGCCCCTTGGTCAGAAGATTTTGATGGCTATATTTATCATTTGCACAACTATCCTAAGGAATATATTGACGAAGGATACATCAAAATTAGAAACGACCTGCCGATCACTGATTACAATGACATGGCCTATACTTATTTCAAGCCGGTCAATGGTAATCAAATCACAACTTACAAAGTAGATGGGTCGACAGCTCAAACTCTGACAATTAAAGATAATAATGAGCCCACAGTTGACGCTAAACTTTATCTTTGGGTAGAACGCGATCATCAAGCCGAATTGTTCTACCACATACTGCACTCAGACTCAGATTCAGAGCAAACTGCAGATGACACAGTTCCTGATTACAGTAATAGTTTTGTCAAAGCAAGCGACATCAAAATTACTGGTGGTGTTAAGCTAACAAGCCTCAATAGTGCTAAGGATGCTCAGGCTGATAATGTCGTTGCCACAGATGCAAATAAACAAGAGCTCCGGCAACTATTTGCAAAGGGCCAGCAAAATTTAGCAGACACGTATACTGATGCGATTTTAAGGCAAAATTACGATAATGCTCTAACAATTGCCGCAAGTGTTATTAGATCAACTACAGCTAGCCTTGGTGAAGTCAAAGAAGCAACTTGGCTGCTTAAAACAACCGAAGACCAATTAAGTGAATTATACTTTGAACCATGGAGTTAAAAAACAAAACACTAGTAATCATCGAGATTACTAGTGTTTTTTATCTATCTTAATTATGACTTGCAACCAGTGAAATATTTTTAGGTGCTTTGTGTTTAGGCCCCTTTTTCATCACATATGTTTCTACTGGTCGATGCTTGTTAGACTTACGATATAATCGCAATATCTGTTTAACTGTGTATTTTTTACCCCGGGGATGAGCTATTGTCCCCTTACCAACAGCTTGGATAGTCTTGTATCCTTGACCAAATCCCGAATATTTTTGCAGCTGATAATTTCCCAGCTTTACTGCAAATCTAGCAGTAGAACCCGCATTAGTCAATATACTATTATTATTCCGATTAAAATGGCTTAAATCTACCTGCTTCAATTTATAATCATATTGAAACATCCCCGCAGTGACGTTCACTTTAGGTAAACGAAAATCACTAAGATCTAGCTTAGTTAAACTGCCACAATTAGTGAACATGTTTTCAGTGGACGTAACGTTTTTAGTATTCCAATGATGTAAATTAAGTCGCTTTAACTTAACGTCATTATTAAACATGCTATTCATTCCAACCACATGACTGGTGTTTAAATGACTTAAGTCCAAACTTGTAATATTTTTATTTTCAGCAAACATCCCTGCCATGCTAGTGACATTACTAGTATCTAATTGACTAAAATCTAACTGATCCAAATTGGCAAAATTAGCAAACATGCCAGACATATTTGTAACATGGCTGGTATTTAATTGTGTTAAGTCTAAATTGGCAATCTTTGCGCTTTCAAACATTCTCGACATATCAAGAACGTGACCAATATCAGAGTGTGCTAAATTTAACTGGGCAATATTCGCATTCTCAAACATTCCTGACATGTTAGTAACGTTATTGGTGTTCAAAGGTGTTAGGTCTAGCTTAGTAATTGTTGCTTTATTGAACATATTACTCATATTAACAACGTGACTAGTATTTAAATTACTCAAATTTATTTCTGAAGGCTTAACTCCCGCAAACATGCTGGACATGTTTGTAACATTACTGGTATTGAATTGCGCCAAATCAATTTGTGCCAATTGACCATCACCATTAAACATATTAGCCATATTCGTCACGTGACTGGTGTCCAAATTAGACACATTAAGTCTAGCCAAATTATGATCGCCACTAAACATGTTAGACATATCTGTCACGTGACTGGTATTAAGGCCAGACAGATTGATCGTCGTTACCTTAGCATTCTCAAACATTCCGGCCATGCTAGTAACATTACTGGTATCTAGATTACTAAAATTCAGATCTGCCACGCCTATTCCCGCGAACATCATCTGCATATTAGTTACACGCTTGGTATCAAAATGACTTAGATCTAGTCGCGCTAATTTGCTATCGCCACTAAACATACTAGACATGTTTGTTACCTGATCTGTCTTAATATTTGCCAAGTTCAGATTAGCCAGACTTGAATCTTGAGCAAACATTTCGGACATGTTAACTGCATGCCCTGTATCCCAACTACTTAAATCTAGACTTTGCAAATTCTGATCTTTGGCAAACATTCCGGACATATTAACTACTTGACTGGTATCAACCTGATTCAGACCCGTAATTGTTTGCAGCATAGCTAAGCCGCTAAATTTATTTCCCGAATTAATCGCCAACTTAACTGGCCCTGCAAATACAAGATGCTTCACATCTCTGATTCCTGATATCTTTTGTGCAAGAGGTGCACTTGAAAGCTGGGCGCCATTTTGCCCCGCTCTAATTGTTAAAGTTTTAGAAACAATATCATAACTCCAAGTGCAATCACCATCCGTGCCTGTCCACATGGCATTATCCCAGGCCCATGAATTAGCAGGTGCTGGGGTAGTTTCAGCTGCATAAACATGCGAATTATTTTCTAACCCCAACAGACCTAATATTGCTACCAAACAAAGTCCTAATTTTTTATTTTTTAGCTTCATTATCATTGCCTCTTTTACCTACAATTACAAATATTCTACCAGTTAACAGGCGTAACTTTACTAAATAATATCTGCTTTTTTCTGTTCCTCAACTAGTTTCCACCCAGTAACAAAATGCTGCTCGCGTAAATTACGCAAGTCATGATAATCACTCTCTAAACTATCAATGGCATCTTGTAGCTTCTTATTTTGCTTGCGCATTTCATTGAGTTCTGGGTCATTAACGACACCCTTAAGATGCATTGTTGCCGCCAATTTACGTCTTCGTTCTTCAAATTCACCCTTCAAGGTTGCTAGTGCGTCTTCGTACTTAACTAGTTTTTGATTAACATGAGGAATTTGCTTGTTTAGCTGCATAAACAATTCAAACGGCATGTTAGACTTGATGCGATTACACTCTTTACACGACAATATCAAATTATCCAAGTCATTATTATGTGAGAGTGACACCGGATTTTTGTGGTCAACACTGCGCCCGCGCCGACCACAATACTGACAGCGGTAGTGATACTTGGCCCGAATCCGTTCGCGGTCAATGTAGTCAACTTCATTTAATTGAAAATCAACCTTCAAGCCCAATTCTTCTAGGTTCTCTGCAAAAGTTAAATCCATCCGCGGCACAAAGCTATTTTCACCAGTTTCACTGGCAATAATGGCGGCATTAAAATCATGACGGGACAATTGTTGCTGGGCCAAGCTATTGCCGTCATAATCCTGAATAAAGGCTTCATAACGCTTGCGGTTTTCCTTTTTAGCAACTAAAAAATCAACAGCAGTTTCAGTATCTCGCCCCTCAAACGTGTAGAGCAGCCCTTGAGCAAAAATCTGCACTGCCGAATTAGCAAAGTCATTGGCGTCTTGCCCTCTTTGCAGACAAATATCACAGATACTCGTTAATTTAGGATTCATCAACCCCTGCTTTTTAAAATGTACCGAATTGATGCGTAAGCCGCAGCTACTGCACTGAAATTTCACGTTGCCATTCTCCTTTAATTTAATGTTACTACTCCAATTTTACTCAATTTACAGTAAGAAAAAAAGGTAGATTACAAGTCGTAATCTACCTTTTTATTTTGTTATTATCAGACTATTTGTTTTCGTCTGCTTTGGCCTTGTTCAAGAAAGCAACAACTGCTGCAACGTGAGCAACACGCTTCTTGCCGTTCTTCTTGTTCTTAGGTCTTTGGTTTGGTTCACAACCAGTGTTGTAATTTTCACCTTTACGCATAGTACTATACTTCCTTTCAGATTTTCGAAAATCTTATTTAGTTTACCATGAAAAGCCCCAAGATTCAAGACTAGCAATTGACTAACGCCGCCTTATTCAATTCCTTCTTCTTTAAAGTACTGCATAATTTTAGGTAAAATCGCCAGCATATAAATTAAGGTAACTATTCCCGTAACAATAAAAATCAAATAGCTTTGCCGAATATTCTGAAATAGCGCCGTAAAAAATAGCGTGGCAATAGGCGATACCGAGTTATTAATTGTGCTCATCGTTGTACTTACACGACCCAAATATTCTGTAGGAATCCGTTTTTGAATTTCCACTTGCATAACAATTTCAGGAATAATAATTAAGCAGCCTAAAAGTGCCATGATAATTGTGCCATACACGGTCAATGTTTGTGCCTGATGACAAACGGCGAAAACTAGTCCCAGTCCAGATAACAGCAAACATTCAATCAGTATTGGCCCCATCAATTTTAATCTGGCATTCTTTTCGCTATTTGTCAGGCTCATTAGCACACTGCCCACTAAAACGCCGATTGATGAGCCCATTTCCAAATAGCCAACAGGAGTATTGCCCAAATGAAGCGTGGTATTGATAACATAGGGCATCCCAATTGCGAGACTAGCAAACGCGGCATTCAAGACAGTGCCAACTAAGATCGAGCCTTTAACAATTGGCTGCTTCTTAATGTAGGCTATTCCTTCTTTAAATAGTTCTAGCTGCCCGCTATAACTAAGATTAGCCACTTCTCTTTGCGGCTCTTGATAGTGAAATTTCATGCTTAACATGATTAAAAACGAAATAATCGATGATGCAATTTCAAAAAAGATAAAAACTTCAAAACCTGCCGCTGCATACAAGCCAACGCCTAATAATGGTGAAAAGATTGATGAAATCGCACTTGCCGTCGAAGTTAACGAGCTCAATTTTTGAATTTTGGCTTCATTAACTAGTTCGTGAATTGAAGCCGAATAAGCAGTTGAACTAAAATCACTACAGACGCAATCAATAATCGTAAATAAAACCACCGGAATTAATTTATTCAGTCCTGCAAAATTAGGCAGTAACCACGCAAATATTATTAAACCCATAATTCTTATTAGATCACTAATAACAAGAATTTATTTATGTGGATACCGATCAACCACATTACCTAAGGGCACAAATAGGAGCAGACTAACTATCGGCCCAACAATAGTAGACACACCAAAGCTAACTGCTGAACCTGTTTGGTTTAACAGCATCAGTCCCATGCCAAAAGAAAACATGTCACCACTCAAGGTACCAATTAAGTTACTGCTAAAGTCTTTAACAATCTGGAGATTAGATTCATAATTAGTAATTGTCGGCTCTGGATTCATTATTAGACCTGCACTTTCAAATAAACTTACTTATTTAATATTAAAATATAATTATAAAATTTAAAAGCTAAATTAAGAAAATGGTGAATGATTGTTACCAAGCGGTCAAATAATAAAAAAGGCAAAAGAATTTAAAATCCTTTTGCCTTGATCAAATTATATTTTTGCTTTAAAACACAAGTTTTAGTCCTGCTTAAATCAAAAAAGCGCCCCATATTTCAAGGACACCTTACTTAATTATTCAAATTTACTAGCAAGTTTTGCCTTCCTGCAAATCTTTAGCCGTTATATCGGAAGGTTGAAATTCATTAATTGAAACCGCACCATCAATCACGCCGCTATCATCAGCCAAGCTCAATGTGGCATTCTTCTCAGATACAACTAAACTGTTATCCAAATATTGCATTTCTGCAGGACTCGTAAACAAATTTAATCCAACATTATTATTGATGATAATTGAAAATTCAGGGTCTTTTTGATCCAAAATTACAAATTGAAAATTAGCCCCAATAGTACAGGTACCACCGACTTTAGAATACTGATTAGAACCATCATTTAGCGCCAATAAGACAACTTGGCCTTCCTTAACATGACTCTTAATTCTTGCAGCAGCTTCAGGCTTGATATTCATTTCAATTGTTTCGGCATTATTCATTGTAAATCCCCCTTATTTATCCTACTTACTAAAGTATAGCTTGTGTGCATAAAAGAAAGCAAAATTCCTGCCTAGTAAATTGACATTTTCATAGTCAAAAATTTATCATTGCACACAACGAAAAAAAAGCTCAAAATAGAAGTAACAACTATAGATGATTATAACTTGCGAAAGGGGACATTTTATGACCGTCTTAAGAAAAATTTTTAGTGATAGAATCTTGCAGATTACTGCTGTAGTCACCATTGTAAGTCTTTTTTTTGCTAGACCGCGGCTTGGGGATATTAATTTACATACAATATTTTCAGTCGCCGCGATGCTAATTATCATCCAAATCTACGCGTACTTGCACGTCCTTGACGTACTCGCGTACAAATTAACCAGTATCGCCGACAACACGCGCAAACTGAATATTTTGTTCACTCTTTTAGCAATTATTGCCGGAATGTTTCTGGGCAATGATATAACAGCATTAACACTAATTCCGCTTTACTTAAACATTGCTAAAAGATACAACTTACCGCAGATTCTGCCGGTGACGTTGATTGGAATGGGCGCCAACATCGGGGCCGCATTTACGCCTTGGGGCAATCCGCACAATATCTTTCTTGTTAGCAAATATTCGGTTAACGCTCTGACCTTCTTCTCATGGTCATTGCCATACTTGCTCAGCTCATTAGTGATTACATTTATCATTTTTCACTTTATTCCACGCAAGCAAATTCCAGTTCAAGAAACAAAACAAATCAATATCAGCGTTCGACCAACTGTAATTACGACCGTTGTGTTCGCCTTCTTCTTTTTGGGTGTCTTCAAAGTGGTCAACGTTGCGTGGCCAATGCTAGCTGCAATCATTCTTGCCTTTTTAATCAATCCACGAATTTTACTTAAGGTTGATTTCGCACTGCTGCTGACTTTTACCTGCTTCTTTATCTTTATCAGCGATATTCAGCAGATTCCAATCATTGTTACGATTATTCACACAATGATTAATTCAGAAAGCTCAACTTACTTTACATCGATTTTATCCAGCCAAATCATTAGCAACGTGCCGGCCACAATCCTTGTTGGTAAGTTTACGCCATACGCCAAGGCACTGTTCTTAGGCACAAATATCGGTGGTTTTGGCTCACCTATCGGCTCAATGGCCAATATGTTGGTGCTTAAGACTTTCATTCAAAATGGAACTGTCTCAAGAAACGAATTCTTCAAAAAATGGACAGTTATGCAATTTATCGGCTTGCTAATTCTAACAATCATTGGCTGGCTGCTATTGCTCGTTTAACATACTTTACTTATCTGAATCAGGATGTCGTGCAGCATCCTTTTTTTGTATCCAAAAAATAAATAATCAGTTATAATTAAACAGTATATATAAGGAGGTTCAACCTATGTCATCATTAACTTGGATAATTTTAATTATCGTTGTCTTATTAATCGGAATTTATATTGCTATTTATAACGGCCTACAAAAAGCCAAGGTATACACTGACGAATCTTGGAGCCAAATCGATGTGCAATTGAAGCGGCGTAACGACCTAATTCCTAACTTAGTTGAAACCACCAAAGGCTACGCTAAACATGAAAAGGAAACTTTAGAAAACGTTGTGGAATTGCGCAACCAATTAACTAACATCCCTCAAGATGACCGGACCCAAACTTTAAAGGTTTCTAACCAAATTTCTGATGCCTTGAAGTCAATTTTTGCTTTACAGGAAAACTACCCTGACTTAAAGGCCAACCAAAACTTCCTGAAATTGCAAGAAGAATTGACTAATACTGAGAACAAGATTGCTTACTCACGTCAACTTTACAATTCATCGGCAGCCCTTTATGATCAAAAGCTACTGACCTTCCCATCAAATATTATTGCCAGCATTCATGGCTTTAAGAAGGTTGACTACTTACAAGCTAGCGAAGCCGAAAAAGAAGCACCTAAGGTTAAATTCTAAATACTAGGGCAAAATTATTATGTTATTTCAACAAATTGCTCGCAATAAGCGCAAAACCGGCATTATCATGGTCTTATTCGCCGTGATTTTAGCTCTTGTTGGTGCTGGATTAGGCTACATTTTCAGTGATAGCCCATGGAGCGGAATGATTATTGCGCTAATTATCAGCGTCCTTTACCTATTTTTGGTCATGCGTGATCCCGCAAATATGGTAATGAGCTTAAATCATGCCAGCGAAATTCACGAACAAGATAACCCCGAATTGTGGCACGTTGTCCAAGACATGGCCATGGTTGGCCGTGTACCAATGCCCCGTGTTTTTATCATTAATGACCCCAGCCCCAACGCTTTTGCGACAGGGCGTGATCCCGACCACAGTGCTGTCGCTGTAACTCAAGGATTACTCGACATGATGAACCGCGAGGAGCTGGAAGGCGTCCTAGGCCACGAGATTTCTCACATTCGCAATTATGATATTAGGTTATCAACGGTTGCGGCTGTTCTTGTCGGTGTGATTTCTTATTTATCTGGAATCGCTAGCCGGTATATCTGGTGGTTTGACGATGACCGTGGCAGCGATAAGGATGATGATAATAACCTTGTCATTATTTTTAAAGTTGTTGCGATTATTTTCGTGCTTATCCTGGGACCACTATGTGCCAGTCTTGCGCAAATGGCCTTATCGCGTAACCGCGAATACTTAGCCGATGCTTCATCAGTTGACCTTACTCGCAATCCGCAGGGATTGATTTCTGCTCTTGAAAAAATCGCGGGTAGTAAGCCAATGAAAAAGGCTGATCCGAGCAGCGCGGGCATGTATATTGAAGACCCACTGCGCAAAAAGCACAGTTTTACGCACCTGTTTGATAGTCATCCACCAACAGAAGACCGGATTAAGCGGTTAGAAAAAATGTAACATCACAAAACGACACCTGTTCAAAAAACAGATGTCGTTTTTTACTTTAATTAACTTTTATAAAGCTGCTAAAACTGCTTGTCTTAGCTCTTGCGTTGCCTTGATTGGGTCAGCAGCCTGCATAATCGCCGATACGACAGCAACTCCTGCAACATGAGCAGGCTTAACTGCCGCAACATTATGCGCCTTTAAGCCGCCGATTGCATAAACAGGAATTGAGACATTTTGCCTAATTTGGCTTAACGTTGCCACACTTGTATGCACTGTCTTAACGTGAGTTTGCGTCGGGAAGATTGCCCCTACGCCCAAGTAGTCAGCACTCTCTTTTTCTGCTTCAAGAGCCTGCGGCAAAGTCTTAGTTGTCGCGCCAATAATCTTATCTGCCCCTAAAATTTGCCGGGCAACTTTGACAGGCAAATCGTTTTGGCCTAAATGGACTCCCGCAGCATTAACCGCTTGCGCAATATCAAGACGATCGTCAATAATTAACGGCAACTGATAACGGTCGGTTATTTGCTTAACTGCCTGCGCCAATTCGTAATATTCACGCCCAGACAGCTGTTTTTCACGTAACTGCACCAGATCAACGCCACTTTTACAAGCTTGCTCAATTGTAGTTAAAAATTGGCGATCAGTTAAATTAGTCCGATCGGTAACTAAGTATAATGGTCGGTTTTTTATTTTCATAATCATTTCTCCCTAATAGACATCCCTATTCAACTGGTTCGTTGAAGCCGCCACACCTACCGCCGTAATTGTATCGCCGACAACATTAGCAACTGCACGGAACATCCCGACGAACCAATCAATCCCAGCAAATAAAGCAATACATGTATTAGGAAAGCCAAGTACGGGAAGTGCAATTGTTAACGCAACAATGCCGCCACCTGGAACCACTACAGTCCCTATGCAAGACAAGACGGCCAGTAAAATTATTTTTAACAGCAGTACTGGCGCTAAACTAGCACCATAAAGCTGCATCAAGGTGATACAAACTAACGATAGGTACAGAGCTAAACCATTACTGTTTAGTGCCATTCCCAGCGGTAAGACAAGCTGGGTAACGGATTTACTGACCCCCAGCTTTTCTTGAGCATCAATCATTTCGATTGGCAGAGTTGCGGCAGACGAAGTTGTCGTAAATGCGACAACGATGATTCTAGTCAGACCTCTAATCAGGCCCCAAAAAGATACATGAGCAACTAAACTAACAAAGATAAACAAGGCAAGTAAAAATACAATTACCGCGACTGCATAAAGCACTAAAAAGTATAGCAAAGGCAGAAACACTTTACCGCCGTTTTTCGCAATTGTACTGGCAAACATACAGGCGATACCAATCGGTGCAAGCTTGATGATTAGCATTACCAACTTAACGATTAACTGATTAAATTGTTTAATCAGCTTCAGCACTAGGTGATATTCATTATTTTCATTGGCGCGACTTAAGACTAGACCGAATAAAACAGCAAAAACAATTACTTGGATCACGTTTCCTTTAGTAAGAGATGCAAAAATATTATCAGGAAACAGCTGCAAGATTGCTGCACGTAAATTAACGCTAGAATGCAGCACTGCTTTTGTTTTTACTAAATTCGGCAGCCGCAACATTGTTCCCGGCTTAAAGACTAAGCCCAAAAGCACACCTTCAACCGCCGCCAAAATTGTTGTAATGGTAAACCAAAGACAGGTTTTTAACCCCAGTTTGCCCAATTCCTCAAACTTCAAACTACCTAAGGCTTCGATGACTGCACCCAAAATTAGCCAAACAATTACCATTTGCAGCAGCCGTAAAAAGATATCGCCAATAATTGTTAAATTTTCCGCCCACTTAGGTAGTAGCCAGCCAACTAGCGCCCCAATTAAGACGCCAATTGTGATCTGGCCAGTCAGGCTAATTTTATGCATTATTAATATGCCTCCTGATAAAGCGATGCGGTCAAAAATTCAACTCCCCGCTGCAAATCCTCAGGCTTAGTATTTTCTTCTGGTGCATGGCTAACGCCATTAATGCTGGGCACAAAAATCATCGTCGTTGGTACGACGCGATTCATAATTTCACTATCGTGTCCTGCGCCTGATGCCAATTTCATGATTGAATAACCCATTTTGTGCGCCAATTTTTCATTTTTCGCCAGCATTTCCGAACTTAAAATCACAGGTTGATCATGAACCCAGCGTTTAAATTCAACGTTAATCAGCGGGTCAGGAAGATTGGCAATGGTGTTTTTCATCATTTTTTCAAATTCATCTAAAAGCTCATTATTTTGATGACGACAATCGATAAAAAACGTCACTTTGCCAGGAATTACGTTAGAAGTATTCGGCCAAACAGCAAGTTCGCCAACTGTAAAAGTCAAAAGCGGATCCACTGCACTCGCAAACACTTCAAACTGGTTAATTAACTTAATTGTCGCCTGCAAGGCATCGTGGCGCTCAGTCATTAAGGTCGTGCCCGCATGATTTGTAATGCCGTTAACCGTAATGCGATAACGCCGCTGACCGACAATCGCTGTAACTAACCCAAGTGAAATATTATTGCGAGCAAGACGATTTCCCTGTTCAACGTGCAATTCAGTAAAAGATTGTGGCAGCTGGGGAAGATCATAATTGACGCCGCTAATTTGCTTCAATTGATTAACTGCATTACTGCGAGCATTTTCGATTTTGATGCCATTTTCATCAACTAAACCATTAGTCTCAGCCACGCGTGCATAGTGCTTTGAACCACTGAAGGTGGCGTCAAAGCGGCTGCCTTCTTCTTCGCAAAAAGAAATTACCCGAATTGTTTTTTGTGAAATACCAAATCGCTCGCGCAAATTTAGGGCTGCTTGTAAGCCGCCCAGAACACCATACAGGCCATCAAAACGGCCGCCATTTTTTACAGTATCCATATGCGAGCCCGTCGCAATTACTTGTTCTTGGTCATTTCCAAGTAAGTCCAAATAGGTATTACCATAGTCATCAACTGTAACTTGAAAACCCGCTTTTAACGCAAACTGGATTAATAATTTCTGCCCTTGAAGCCAATCAGAAGAATAGACCAAGCGGTTCTGTCCTAATCCCGAATTAGGCAGAGTTGTAATCTGCTTAAAAAGCTGATTAACCGTTATTTTCTCACTCTGCTGCATGATGTTACTTACTTACACCAGTTAATGGTGATGACGCAACTGCACCGTGTTCAATTACCCGGCCAGGGCCAGCCAAATAAGCCTTACGCCCAGCCTCAATTCCCAATTTAAACGCTTCAGCCATTAACGGAATATTCTTAGCTGTCGCCATCGAGGTATTAGCCATAATCGCATCGGCACCCATTTCCATTGCTTCGGCAGCTTGGCTCGGGCGACCAATTCCCGCGTCAACAATTACTGGGACATCGATTTCATCAATCAAAATCTGAATTAACTCCTTGGTTGCCAAACCTTTATTAGTACCAATCGGTGCTGCTAGCGGCATGACAGTAGCTGCACCCGCATCAACCAGTTCCCGAGCAGTATTTAAGTCAGGCAAAATATACGGCATAACAATAAAGCCTTCTTTTGCCAGAACCTCGGTTGCCTTAACGGTTGCCGCATTATCTGGCAACAAGTACTTTTTATCAGGCACTACCTCTAACTTGATGAAGTCACTGCCACTCAATTCACGAGCTAAGTGCGCGGTTCTAATTGCCTCTTCAGCCGTTGTTGACCCTGACGTATTTGGCAAAATCGTCACACCTTCAGGAATGTAATTAAGAATATTTTCTTGGTCAGACGTTGTCCGGCGCAAAGCCATCGTAATAATTTGTGCCTTAGCATGCTTTACTGCCGCATCAATCAGATCATAAGAATACTTTCCTGAGCCCAAAATAAACCGTGAAGTAAATGTATGCCCGCCAATTGTTAATAAATCTGTTTCTTCAGTATTTGTCATTATGTTTTCCTCTTTTAATTTAAATCTTCAATTCCTAATATTAACTGAACAATCATGTTTGCCTCATGGCCAGCGCAGATTGTCACACGCGGAGCCATAAGACCTTCTGTCCCTTTAGACTTGCCATCGCCTGCTAAATACGCGTTAGGCAATATTTTGCGCGTTTTAATTGCATTGGCACTATGAATTCCCGCCATTCCTGACGCCATGACTAGCGGTTTATCAGGAAAAATCGTCGTGACATTTTCCAGTAGCATTGCTTTAGCCGCCGGGTCATCAAAGGCCTCACAAATAATATCCGCATCTTGAAATAACTGTGTGATATTTTGCGGTGTTACCCGCTCTTTTATCGCGTTAATCGTTACAAATGGATTAACTTCCTGTAAGTTCTCCTTCATCGCAACTACCTTCGCCATTCCAACTTGACTAAATTTAAATTGCTGACGATTAAGGTTGCTTAATTCAACTTGATCAAAGTCAATCAAAGTTATTTGACCGACACCAATGCGAGCTAAAGCAAGAGAGATATTTGTTCCTAAACCGCCACAACCAGCAATAGTTACCTTGGCAGCAGCTAGTTTAGAGCTAGAGCCCGAGACGTTACGTTTTTGCATTTCAGCGACAATTGCCGAATTCTGTAACCTATCTAGCATTTATCCACCCCCAACAAATGAAATTATTTCCACCTTGTCATTTTCTTTTAGCAGAACATTGGCGAAATCACTGCGAGGCACAATCTTGCCATTCAGTTCAACTGCTAAATTGCTGACTGGCGCATTCCTTTGGGTTAAAAGTGTTGCAATTGAGATACCTATAGCTGCCACTTCTTCACCATTAACAGTAACCAAAAAATCCCTTCCTTCGGCTATCAAAGGAAAGGACTTTTAATAAAAATTAGCCATTCTTAAATAAGAATGGCTCAAAAAATTGATCAACAAGCCGCTCTTCCTTCGGTAGTATAAACTACATCAGGTTCGATGAGTATAATCTCAGTCGCTTAAGCGACACCCCAGACGAACTTTTTTATTAAATTATAGTTTAGGTATAACAACTTTTGGTTGCGCTGTCAATCATTTTTTTATTTCAAATTAATGTTAGCCTGGCGAAATAGCTCTGCACGCATTTGAACCGGCGTCTGATGATAATATTCATTAAACTTTTTATAGAAAAATGACTTGCCATTGTAACCGACCCTGGCAATAATTTCCTTAACCGAAATATCAGGACGTGCAAGTAAATTGCGTGCTTCCTGCATTCGCCGCTCATCAACATGCTCTACAAAGCTTTTGCCAGTCTTTTGCTTAACTAAACTAGAAAAATAATTTGGATTAAAACCGAAATACTTAGCAGCTGCATCTAAAGTAATATCGGCAAAATTGGCATCGATATAGCTTTCAAGTGTTGCATTGGCAAAGCCTTGCTTTTCTGCTGGCACCGAAGCGAAGTTTTGATTACGTACTGCCGCAACTAGCAATAAATTTAGTTCTGCTTTGACTACACTCTCGGCAAACAAATTCTGGTTTAAATATTCATCAATTATCCTGTTCATCAGTTGTGCGGACTTAGAAATTGGCGTTGACTTTAAATATAACAGACGATTAACCCGCAAATTGCTAATTACCTGCTCAATTGCTTGCTCCTCGCGTGACTCCTTATTGGTAATATTTCCCAGGAAATATTGTAAATTATACTTGGAATTTAAATCCAACTTTACCAAAACATCATTTTTAGTTTGCTTTTGGACTTCATAATCACTTTTAGCTGGTAAAAAGACAATGTTCCCTACTCCTAGCTCGAAGTCTTGGCCGTGAATTTTAATATTTGATTTGCCACCAGCTTCATAAAAAATCATCGCATTTGTTGTTTGATAACGATGGACACCAGTGTTGTGATTTTCAAGATAAACAGTAAACAGGTCAAAGTTGCTGCCCACTGCTTTTAAGCGCAATTCATTTGTATCGCTATTAGTTGAACTTAAAATACTAGCTAAATATTGCGCCAATTTGACTGCTGCCATAGTTTCACCTTCTTATTATTAATTTAATACTTTTATTATATAGCAAAAATCATATTCACTGGTACTTTATTTTCATCAAGCTGTCATGACTAGACAGCAAAGCGGCTTTCATGTAAAATCAGTTTGATAACTTTGGGGTGCTGCAAGGCTGAGATAATACCCGTTGAACCTGCTATGGACAATGCCAGCGAAGGGAAAATGAATGAATTTTTACGTCGTTAGTGCATCTCGTCCTAGCGACTTTTTTAGTTGGTAAAAATAATGATTACAAGCAAAAATTTAACTTTTTCATACGATCAAAATATTAAAATTCTTGACAACCTTAATCTTGAAATTCCCACGGGGCAATTTTCACTGTTAATTGGGCCCACTGGTTGTGGCAAGTCAACTTTACTTAAAGTACTGGCTGGTCTATATCCTAAATATGCCGGTAAAGTCAGCGGCGATCTTGATCTTAACGGCCTAAAGTCGGCCATCATGTTTCAAAATGCTGGCGAACAGTTCACAATGGCGACCCCACGAGAAGAAATCATTTTTGCGCTTGAGAACTTACAAGTTAACCAAGAAGATTATCTCAAGCGCCTAACTGCCGGTGTCCAATTTGCGCAAATTGAAAACTTGCTGGACCAAAAAATTAATACATTGTCCGGCGGTGAGCAACAACGCGTGGCCCTTGCCGTTCTCGTTGCAATGGACATTGATTTATTCTTGCTAGATGAGCCTTTTGCTAGTTGTGATCCGCAGGCACGGCAGTTTTTAATTACCAAATTAGCGCACTTGCGCGATCAAGGCAAAACGATTATTTTGAGTGACCACGTTCTAAATGGTTACCAAAATGTCTGTGATTGCCTGTTTCAGTTTGCAGGCCACCATGTCCAACAATTAGACTATTTAGCTAAAGACAAACTACTCCAAACAAGCACGCACAAGAATAATTATTCCTTTGCCGTACCCCAAAATGAAGCTGCTTGTTTTACCTTAAATAAAACGCAACTAACGCAAAATAGACTTTTATTAAGCCAAGATCAGCTCAAGATTATTGCGGGTAAGACCACGTTAATTACGGGTGCTAACGGCGTTGGTAAGACCTCACTATTTAACGCATTGACCAAAATGCTGCCTTATAGCGGCAGTTTAACTTACCACAATCGTGAAGTCCGCCAACAGGCAACGCGCAAGTATTTATTACATGTTGCTCAGATTTTTCAGAATGCAACCGACCAATTTTTGAGTGTTACCGTTCAAGACGAAATTAACTTGAGTAAAAAACAACGGACTAACAACTTTTTTACTGACGAAAAAATCAACGAAGTTTTAATTGACCTTGATTTAGACCAACATTTAGACCAAGTTGTGTTTTCTCTGTCCGGCGGCCAACAAAAGAAGCTGCAAATTTTACTAATGTTAATCGCGGACCAAGATGTATTGCTGATTGACGAGCCACTAAGTGGCTTGGACCACGTATCAAGCCAAAAAGTCATGCAATTACTTAGGCAAAGTCAAAAAAAGCGCGGCCAAACTTTGCTAATTATCAGTCATGAACTTGACGGCCTAGCTGATTGGTGTGACTACCACCTCGTTTTTGCTGATAAGCAGCTGCATTACGTGACTAAGTGAGGTATTTTCATGAATCCTAGTTTTAAATTTATTTTAGCCCTAATTATTTCGCTTGAAATATCATTGAAAATTAGCTTGGCGACTAATTTTGCAATCATCATCTTGGCAATTATCTATTTACTAATTAACCGAATCAAATTAAAGAATTTGCTAATCCTGCTTTTAGTGCCATTCATTGCCGCATTTACGATTTTTGCAACACTTGAATGGTTCACACCAACCTCCAATCTATTTAATGCCCTGGGCTTGTCCAGCCGGATTTACGTTTATATCTTAACTATCAGCTGCGTCACGATTAATACCAGTGCCGAAGAATTAGCGCGTTCATTTGAGCAGAATTTCCATTTACCGAGTAAATTTGCTTATGGCGTTCTAGCCGCGCTTAATATTGTTCCTCGCATGAAGCAGGCCGTTAAGCAAATCCGAACGGCTGGCATGATGCGCGGCGTTTATCTTAGCTTTTGGTCGCCAGTATTATATTTCAAAGCTATTTTGGTCGCACTCAATTCTGCTGAGAATTTGGCACAAGGAATGGAATCCCACGGCTATCAAGAAGATGCCCGACGTTCCGTAATCGTTGCTGTCCCAGTGCGAGCACAAGATTGGATTTGGAGCGTCATTATTCTAATTGCACTTAACCTAGCATTATTCATCTTAAAATAAAAAATGTAGTCGTAATTCGACTACATTTTTTTACATTTGAGCTATAAAATTCAAGGCAGCGCCATAAAGATTGGCCGAATTATGATACTGACATGTCATCACCTGCGGCATAATCCGCGCCATGCCAAACTCCGTCAATTTCTGCTTAAGCCTTTGAGCGATTTCGGCGCTGATTTCTGAACGAGCGGACACACCGCCACCCAAAAGAAACGCGTCAAAGTCAAAAGAAACCTGCAGGTCATACATACTGCTTGCCAAGAGGTCATAAAAGCGATTAACCAGACTTTGAGCTAGTTCATCGCCTTGACTGGCCAACGCAAATAACTTTTTCCCGTCAACTTCCGTTTTAGTTTTTCTCGAATAAATTTTGGCAGCCTTGACTATTGGCGCATCCATGCTCAACATGCGGTCCGTTCTGCCTCTCATAAAGCCGAATTCGCCGCCAACTAAATGCGAACCACGATGCAACTCATGATTAATAAAAACGGCGCCGCCAATTCCCGTTCCGATAACAATAAACGCAACGTTCTTAAACTGACGGCCATTACCAATTTTGGTTTCACAGATACCTGCACAATTAGCATCATTTTCAATTGTTAGTGGCAAGCCAAATTCTGCTTTCAATTCCGCAAAAATCGGCCGCTTATGTAAGTACGGTACCTGACTGATACCCTCAATAGTACCAGCCTGAACATTGACATCGCCTGGCGCACTGATTGCTAGTCCGGTGAAATGGCCCTGGTCAATAAATTCGTGCATTTTTTCTTTTAAAGCGGTGAACGTCTTTGGCGTCTTAAAGCTTGCCTGCTCAGTAATGTGTTCATTCTCATAAATTCCGGTCTTAACAGTGGTCCCGCCAATATCGAAAACAGCTAATTTCATTTTTATCCCCATTCTACTTGTGATATGGACTACCACTATTAATCATAAAGCCACGGTAAATTTGCTCGATCAGGACAACGCGCATCAATTGGTGCGGCATCGTCAGTTTACCAAAGCTAAGCAAATCATCTGCGCGCCGGTTGACAGCAGGGCTGGTGCCCAAACTCCCACCAATGACAAAGGTAATATCGGAATGACCATAGGTTGCCAAATTTTCCAATTCACTGGCAAACTCTTCACTTGTGCGTTCCTTACCCTTAATCGCCGTCACATAAACGTATTCCTTGTCCTTGATTTTACTTAAAATCCGTTGTCCCTCAATTTCCTTAACCTGCTCCTGCTCCGCCTGACTGAACTTTTCCGGCGCCTTTTCATCGGCAACTTGAACCAGCTGGACTTTGGCAAATCGGCTCAAGCGCTTCTGGTACTCAGCAATTGCATCCTTAAAATATTTTTCTTTTAGTTTTCCCACACAGACAATCTTGATATTCATAATTACTAGTTTATCCCCTAACTCCCAATCTTTCCACTTGCTTTTTCCACACCTGTGCAAAATCGAAATCTACATTTTGTGGTCGCTGTCATTTATTTTCAGCTAAATTGTGGTCGGCAAACTTTTTTCTCTATTTTACTAAATTTTACCCACACACATACTTTTAACAGCCTAATTTCACAAACTAATCGGCCTAGAATACTATGATAACGGGCTGAACAATTGTTTGTGTAAATCTATTTTCACTAATATTTAAACACAATTAACAGATTATCCACAGGCTTTTTAAAGCATTCTCACATCTTTTATGCACAATCCACAGATTTTTCCACAGTTATCAACAAGAATTCTCAACTGATTTTTTTCTTGACAAGCTCAATTACCGAATAAAAAAATGTTTCGCGCAATTAATATTAATAAAAAGGCTATACTGCCGGCACAAACCGCTTAGTATAGCCTTTTTCTTGTTCAATTACAGAATATTATCCTTCTTAATCAGCTTGTAGTTTAACCCGTAAATTGAGTGTTTTACCATTGCGATCAACGGTTAAATTAACGGTATCACCGACTTTATGATCATACAAAATGCTGTGTAACGAAGCAACATCTGTTACCGTTTTACCATCAACTTTAACGATAACATCCCCCGTCTTCATTCCCGCTGCAGCTGCCGAACCGTTCTTAGTTACTGAAGCAATATAAATCCCGCTCTTCAAGTTGGATTTAATATTCAAATGCTTTCGATAACTAGCTGGAATGCCTTGCAGTGCGATAACCTTCACGCCAAGCTGCGGCCGGGTAATTTTCCCCTTCTTTACCAGTTGGTTAACAATCGTAACAACCTCATTAGACGGAATAGCAAAGCCCATGCCTTCAACTGACGTTCCATCACTTGATTGAGCCAGCTTCATTGAGTTAATCCCGATAACTTGACCGGCAGAATTGACTAAGGCACCACCTGAGTTACCAGGATTAATCGCTGCATCAGTCTGAATAACTGTTTGCTGGTTAGCAGAAGAAGTTGTAATACTTCTAGCAGGAGCTGAAATAATCCCCTGAGTTACCGTTGACGCGTATTCACTGCCCAGTGGGGAACCAACAGCAATCACTGTCTGACCAGCCTGTAAGGTCTTAGAATCGCCAAATTCAGCCGTCTGGGTAACATATCCAGAGTCAATTGCTAAAACCGCCAAGTCAGTAGTTGCATCTGTTCCTACAATCCGCGCATTAACCGTCTTACCGTTTGACAACATGACCTGCACCTTGTCACTACCTGAAACTACGTGATTATTCGTCACAATATAGCCCTTATTGCCGGACTTCATGTAAATAACACCGGAGCCCTCACTGTAAGTTTGCAGCTTGCCCTTTTTACTGCTGCTATCATCGTCGTTATCGCCAAAAATATCAAACAAAGAATTACTGCTGCTATTTGACTGCCGCTTCATGTTAATTACGGATACAACAGCACCTTTAACATCATTATATGCAGGAGTCATTGCCCCACTAGTTTTGGCACTATTTTTAGAAGTTTTAGCACTATCAGAGCTAATTGTTGTTTGTGCCTGATTATTGTTCACATTAGCATTATTAATTTGGTCTAAGGCAACATAAGAAGCACCGCCCCCAATAAGTCCCGCAACGACACCAACAACAGCTGTCTTAACAAGAAACTTATTTTTACCATGGTTAGTATTTGGGTTTTCCATATCATTATCTCCTTTACATATATCGCCTAATATACTAATAATTTTTGAAAAATTATCGTCTAAATTATTAAATTTGTACTAAATTCGTCGGCTGCTCTGGCGAAGTCAACTGAATTTTAACATCACTAGGGAGATTAGCATCCCCAGCAAGCAACATTTTTTGGGCAGTATCATAAGCTAACTTAGCCGTATTATTGTGCTGACTGCGGTGAGCTAAAAAGATGTGCTTCGTCCGCGGCGTCACTACATCCAGCAAGGCTTGACCAGCTTCTTCATTAGACAAATGACCCTCATCTGATAAGATCCGCTGCTTTAGTCCCCAAGAATAAGGACCGTTGCGCAACATCATGTCGTCATAATTAAATTCCATCAAGTAAGCATCGGCATCCGCAATCACGCTCTCAACTTTCTGCGACACATATCCTGTATCTGTCAAAAAGGCCATTCTCTTGCCGCCACTTGTAAAAACATAATATTGTGGCTCAGCAGCATCATGACTAGTCGCAAATGCGGTCACATCCAAATCGCCAAATGTTTGCGTTTGTTCCGGCTCAATCGTGTTAATTTGTTCCACCGGCAGCTTGCCAATTTTATTTGTTTCACATAAATATTGCCACGTGCCGCTATTGCTAAACGCCGCAATCCGAGGATAGCGCCGCATCAATACCCCTAGTCCTTTGCTGTGATCAGAGTGGTCATGACTTAAAAAGGCCATATCAATATCCGCAATATCAACGCCAACCTGACTAAGCAGCTGCTTAATTTTGACACCCGATAAACCCGCGTCCATCAAAATCTTATGCTGCCCGGTCTCAATCAGACTGGTATTGCCTGTTGACCCGCTAGCTAAAATCGAAACCCGCACCTAACTTTTTCCTTTCTAATTCTTCTGTACACTGTAAGAGTTGCCGGACTGCAGAATTTGGGCAGTAAAGGCATTTACTCGTTTAACCGTAATATTTTTAGTTGTTTTATTTTCGACCCAGATTAACCATGTTGGCAATAAAATCGTGCTGCCGCGAACCTCTGTCAACTTGGAATAACCCAGCTTAATCTGCATAACACGCGAATTATTAACAATCTCGCGGTCAGTATACATCGCCTTAACTGCGTGCCAAGCACTGATAATCAGTTGCGGCTCACGAACCGCGCTAATTGGTCCCATATAAGAAATCGTGTAATTGGTTATTGCATTATTACGCACATTAATCATCAATTGGGCATCACTAGCATAAACTTGACCATAGTCAGTACTCTGAACGTAGCAGTAGGTATTCGACCCCGACATGCTGGGCTCATACTTAAACTTGGCACCAAACGGGACATTTTCCGAATCATTCTTAAAATTATTCAGCTGCGTCAAGATTTGACGATGATTGCCGCTTAAGGTCACCTGCGTTTTGGGTGTTCCAGTTAAGATGTTGTCACTTTTTGAAAAATGAGTATTAACTTCCGTTAAACTAGAAAGTTTACCAGACAAGTAATTACGCTTTTTTGCGGCAAGATAGTAACCAGACCGCTGTTTGTGTGAAATATGCAGCGGCAGGTCAATGCCATCAGCGCGCATCTCAGCGCGAATACTGGTCGACTGCGTGCCGCCAGTATTGCTTAAATTAATGGGTGAGCGCCAGATTTCAATGCCAAGATAAAGGTCAATCAATAAGAAAACAACAAAAAATAGCCATTCAATTCGCTTACGGTCCATCTTATTGTGCTCCTTCCTTATTGTCCTTGTTTAAAGCCGTCAAATCTTGCTTTTGCCATTCACTTAAGCTTTGCCAACGATTATAAGCCTTAACGTAATAAGTTGGAATTAGATTAGCTAGGTGGTCGTGGCTGTTGTCCTTAACCATCCTAAAGCCAACAATAATTCGCTGAATCTGGTCTCTTTTAAGCCCCTGATTAATTAACTCCTGCAGCACCGTGTCTGTGCTCGGCAGATTACGTGTCTGCCCGTCAAATGGGATTGGAATTTGCAAATCAATATTATTAAACGCCACCTGCATTGATTCTGGTGTAAAACTCGTCTTAATCTGCGGTGTATGTTGTTCCGCAAAAACGGGCAGCCCTTCAATATAATTGGTATAACTGATCGACATGCCATTGGTATCAAAGAAACGCAAATCTTGCTCACTTAACCCTAGCTTGTGCACATAATCAACGCTGTCTAGTAATCGCTCGTGCACCGCTAGATTCTTACTTTTTTCATATTTGGTATAAAGTAAGTCATGCTTTTTCGTGCCACTCTTAGGAATTCGCAATTTAGTGTAATAATTAAGCGAATATGTAATCCAGCCCTTTTTACTTGAATGAGCCGTCACATTAGTTGTCCCCAGCAGCCGCGAGACAAAGTACGAGTCTGTCTGATTATTAGTTAGGTAGCTATATACCCGCCAGCGTTCCGCATTAGTATAAAAGACCTCGTAATAGTTCTTCAGTCGCACTAACTTAACCGGCGTTCTGCTGTGTGCATGACTAGCATAGCTGCGCAGTTTAGCAAAATTTGCCCGAGCCAAATCAATCCGGTACACAGTCGTTGTCTCATCATTGCCCAGATAAAGCCGATTATCATTATTAGAAATAAAAACTCGGCGGAATTTTTTCCCACTTTCGAGCGTATTTTGCTTAGTAAACAGCTTGATGCTAACCTCATCGGGAAAAGTCAGCTGAATATAATCAGGATTGTTGAGCATGTGCTCGTATTTAGTACGACTGGTGCTCACAACATTTAGATTTTTAAACTTAATCCCTTTTAATTCCTTGGTAAACTCAAGCGGTAAATTTTTCTTGGCATCGTACAACCGGTAGAGCTGCCCATTTTTAAAACCATAAGAGCAAGTCGGGATATACAGGTCATAAATCGAATTATTGAGCCGATTACGCGACTGCTGCGTTACGCTGCTAGTCTGGTTAATATGGCTAAAATACTGGTCGTTGGTCATGATAAAAATCCACAACACAATCGACAAGCTAAAGACAAGCAGTGTGCCGACCAGCAAGAAGAAATCGCCAAATTTAAACTTAAATTTCATCCCAATCGTCCTCCTCGCTCATCGGCTCGTACGGCAAGGCAATGTAGAAGGTGGAGCCCTTGCCCTCACTGCTGTTAGCCCAAATTTGACCATGATGGGCTGTCACAATTTCCTTAGCAATTGCTAAACCTAAGCCGGTACCACCTTGCGCCCGCGAGCGTGCCTTATCAACCCGATAAAACCGATCAAAAATTTTGTTAAGGTCTTCACGCGGAATCCCGAGTCCTTGGTCAGCTATGCTTAAAAGCAAGCGATTTTGTTCCTGCTGCAATTTAACCGTGATTGTCCCACCATCTGGCGAATACTTAATCGCATTATTCATAATATTATCGATTACTTGCGCCATCTTATCGGTGTCAATTTCAACCCACAAGGCCTGCGTGCCCAATTTGCGCCTGATGGTGTACTTCTTCTTGCCCTCTTTGGCATCAGTTTTAACAATTATGTCAAACCTGTCCAAAATGTGTGCCACAAAATCGTTAAAGTTGACCCACTCAACGTCAACCTTGGACACCCCGCGGTCCATCCGCGACAGACTGAGCAGCTCGTTAATCATACGGATCATGCGTTCAGTTTCTTCTTGCGTTACTTGCAAAAATTGCGGGGCCACATTCGGATCCTTCCACGCACCCTCATTCAGAGTTTCAATATAGGCGTGCAGACTTGTCAGCGGCGTCCGCAGTTCATGCGACACGTTAGATACAAATTGCTTTTGTGAGTTTTCATTCTTCTGCTGCTCGGTAATATCATGCAGCACACAAACACTCCCGGACACAAAGCCCGTTACCCGCTTAATCAGTGAAAAGCTGGCATGCAAAATCACTTCATCACGCGTGCCCTCGTTAAGCGTAATGACAATTCCTTTTTGATTGGACATTAAATCTTGTGAGATTTCTTTTAGTCCCAAAACTTCCGCAATTGGCTTGTTAATAATGTCTTTCTTGGTTTTATTTAAAAAATTGAGCGCCATCTGGTTAACAACGCTAACGTTGCCGTGCCGATCGGTCGCTAGCACCCCATCACTCATGTGTGACAACACGCTATCCAGCCGGCGCTGCTCACTCTCAGACTCTTCCTGCGACCGCTCAATGCGCACGGACAGAGTATTAAAGGCTTGGCCTAATTGTCCCAATTCATCATTAGAATAAATCTTTACCTGACTGGAATAATCACCATCGGCAATATTTAACGCCTGCCCCTGCATTTCCTCAATTGGCTTGGTAATCGCATGCGAAACAACTAATGACAAGATCGCGCCCATCACCGCGGCAATTAACGATGTCACCAAGAACATAAAGGAGATATTACGCAAATTATTAAATACCCCCTGCATTGACGCTCGCACATAAATCGCCCCAACTGTGTTGGTCGACCCATTGCCCGCATTCAGCGGCGTCACCTGCACCATATAATTATCTTTATCAGTGATTACTTTGGTTGCCTGACGTCCCGTCGACGTAACTTGCTTAACCAGCAGATTGTTGACCCGCTGGCCAATTCGGCTTTTGTCATTTAGGTTTGATACCGCCCGAATAATATCCTTGTTATCAACCACGATAATCTCACTAATCGTGTTAGTACCATTGCTGTAATCATTAACGATGCGGTTCAAGCTGGTACTTGGTCGTTTATTATCGCGCAGCAATTGCAATGACAGCTGATTGGTAACAATCGGCGGTACCTGAATTGACGACTGGAAACTCTCAATGCTGTTTTGTTCCAATTGCCTAGTAAAATACGCCCCAATAACTTCAATCATGGCAATAATCATTGCCATAAAGACAATTGCCAAAGTCGTATTAATCGAAATAAATAGATGTTTTAACTTACTCTTGATTTTTTTCATTATTTTTCATTATTAGATAGTAAAAAAGCCGCGCACTAAAAATAGTCCGGCAGGCTTTTTCTTGTTTAATCTTCATTTGCTTGTTTGACGTAATAGCCAACACCACGCCGTGTCAGCAGAATTTGCGCTTGTACGGGGTTATCCTCGATTTTTTCACGCAAACGGTGAACCGTAACGTCGACGGTCCGCACATCCCCGAAGTAATCATAACCCCAAACGGTTTGTAGCAAATGCTCTCTAGTCATCACTTGTCCCATGTGCTGGGCTAAATAATAGAGCAGCTCAAACTCGCGGTGGGTTAGTTCGATCTTTTTACCGTCTTTTTCAACGATGTAGGCATCCGGCATGATTACCAAGTTGCCAATCGTGATATTCTTAGTCGCACTCTCTTGATTTGCGCTCTCAACCTTTTTGACAATATCACGGCGCCGCAAATTAGCCTTAACCCGAGCAACTAGTTCTCGATTGGAAAAAGGCTTAGTAACATAGTCATCAGCACCCATTTCTAGGCCCAACACCTTGTCAATCTCGGTATCCTTAGCTGTCACCATGATAATTGGCATGTCATGCGTTTGTCTGACCTCACGCGCAACCTCCAAGCCATCCTTCTTAGGCAGCATCAGATCCAAAATCATTAAATCTGGATTGTATTCATCAACTTTCTTGACGGCTTCTTCGCCATCATAAGCGGTGTCGACATCGAACCCTTCCTTAGTTAAATTAAACTTGATAATATCAGAAATCGGTTTTTCGTCATCGACAACGAGAATCTTCTTTGGCATCGAAAGTCCCCCTTTTCTTTTATTATACTGGTTTTTACCCTATTAGCCAAAAAAGTCACCGAAATTTAATAAAAAAACTTGCAATTCACTAAAAATAATAGCATAATAGTTTTTGTCGGTTATATGTAATAACGATTTGGGTGGCTAGCTCAGCTGGCAGAGCAACGGACTCTTAATCCGTGGGTCCAGGGTTCGAACCCCTGGCCACCCATAACCTATAAAACAGCGATTATTAACTTAATCGCTGTTTTTTTATCTTTTTTGAAATTTTTTTGCTCAAAACTCTTGTCAAAACCAAAAATAATTGCTAATATATTTAATTGTCAACAGATAAATATGACTTGGGTGGCTAGCTCAGCTGGCAGAGCAACGGACTCTTAATCCGTGGGTCCAGGGTTCGAACCCCTGGCCACCCACCATAATAGAATTGGCACTGCAAGTAGGCGGTGCTTTTTTTATACCAAAAACAAGTTCCTCGGAGTAATATCTGAGGAACTTGTTTTGTTTTATCGAATATTTTTACAAATTGACTTCTGCTAAAATTCTGTCTGCTAAGACGGCAGTTGGGCCTTCACCCAAGCGGGTTTCTGCCTTAGCCAAATAATCATCTGTTAGCCACCATTTTTGCAAAGTTTCTCGTGCAAACGGCTCCGGCTTTAATTGGTTATGCTTCAATGTTTCCGCAAAAGAAACATCCAGGTAATAGCTATATGCTTGTGAGCCAAATTCAGTAATAATTTTCTTAAGCAGCTCACCATAAATCTTCCGCGGTAAAATTCCTTCTAGAATTACCACGGCATACTTTTGTTTGCCAAAGTCGACTAATAGTTTAATTAATTCTGCAGTTAATGGGCTTCCTTCTTTCACATGTAAAATATCTCTGCGCAACACATCCTCATGCAGCACTAGGCACCTGTGATAACCAAGCCGTTCTTGCAAGCTGTCTGCTAATGCAGTTTTTCCGCTGCCTGAATTGCCCCTAATTAAAATAAAAATCGGTTTTTCCATGAATATTTCCCTAATACTCTTTTATTTTGCCAATAAATAAGAGTAAATTACCGGCAAGATGACTACCGCAGCTGCAACTGGGATAATCAACCACCAAATTTGATAACATGACAGAGCCATCAGGACTAAGCCACACAAGACAAGGAGCCAACCAGTAAAGCGGTTAGTTTTGCGCCAATTTTCACTGTTAGTTAACGTCCGTGGCAGCCGCACACCTATCGCCCTGTTAGGTTGCGCTTTAGGTAAAAAGTTGCCGATTAGCACAAAAACAAATCCTACAAGCAGAGTAACAATCATCCCTACCTTGACGTGATAGCCTAAATTAAAAGTGTACATGCAAAGGCAAACAATAACTGAAATTAGTGGCACTAGCCATAGGCCCACATTGGCGAGTTTGGGATTAATATTTTGCTTAGCAGTCCGAAAATAAACAAACCACTGCAGCCCCAGCATTATTAATGGCAGACCAAAAACCGCAACCCACTTAGGCATCCAGCCATTAGGTTCATTGTTATTACCAAAATGTGTTGCCATTACATTAGGCAATTTAGACCAAAGTAGTAGCCCGATCAATAGCGAAACTAAGATTACTAAACTAGTGATTAGCCACGTTCTACGCAAATTATTTTTCATCATTATGACCCCCTTTTAAATCAATTAACCACGTCATAATTTCTTCTAAAATTGTTGTATTTAGTGAATAATAAATAAAATTTTTCTCTCGTTCTTCAAAAACCAAATCCGCCTTTTTCAAAATATTGAGATGATATGAGATCGTTGCCTTGGTCATGTTAAAATGCTGGGCAATTTCTCCGGCTGATAACCGGCCATTCTTTAACAACTGCAAGATTTTACGACGAACTGGATCAGAGAGTGCCTTAAAGCTACCTTCAAAACTCATTGATCATTTTCTCCTAACTATTTAGATAAATGTCTAATTAGATGCTTATCTAAATAGTACCACGTTAAAAATTAAGTGCAAGATTTTTGGCGGCAAAAATTTTAATTAAAGCCGTTTAAGCAATTATTTAATAATTAAAAGCATATAATAGATTTAGAAATAATTTAAACTTACTTAATGTGGAAGAATAGTCATGGCTCGAATAATTGATGATTATATTAAAATTTTAGCGCGTAAATTACTGGACCTATCTCCTAAACAGCGACAGGCTATTCTTGCGTTTTACCGTGACTTTTTAATAAGTGGCGACTTTCAAACAAAAGAAGAAATTGAAAAGGAACTTGGTCAGCCAACAGAATTAGCCCGCGATGTCTGCAGTGATTATCAAGAAATTACTAAGGTTGCTCATCTGACATCACCCAAGTCTGCTAGTGACAATTACGTGCGGGGGTTTCACGTGGAAAAAAATCCTTCGCGAAAACGAACAATTATTCCCGATAATTTTATCAGCATTAAAGTAACACTTAATAATGCGGATTTATATATCCATTCCGGCAATAGCTTCAAAGTTTTAATCACAGATTATAATAGTAGACCAATTGAGGTTAAAACTGAGGGGCAAACCTTGGTCGTCGATGAACAGCAACCACTCAAAAACAAGGGCTTAATTGTTATTAATTGGCGGACAGCTACCAGCCACGTTGAAATTATTGTTCCCAGTAGCTTAGTGCTTACAACCATCAGCGGATATAGCACTAACGGCAATGTTATCCTGCAAGACATTAATTTACAGACAATGACCTTGCAACAAGATAATGGTGATACTTTATTTAATAATGTCACTCTGGCTAAAGACTTGACCCTTAATTCCAAAAATGGTGATGTCAGAATGACGCAGGCAAAAGTTGCCACTATTTCATTACAATCACGCAACGGCAACATTACCGTCAAGCGCAGCGCGTGCGGACAATTTATCCTGCAAACATTAAATGGTAATTCTGATATTGCCCAGTGTAATTTAACTTTAAAACTTAATTCCAAAAATGGCGATGTCAGGATCAGTCGCAGCCAATTGACTAATGACAATATTGTTAGTTCAACTGCGGGCGACTTGTACCTAAAGCAATTAGCTCATGATATGAATTACCATCTTACTTCCAAGCACGGGACAATTATTTATCACAAGTCCAGCATCGGCAACAAGTTTTCCAGTACAATTGCCTCAAATGACACTTTGCAGCTGGCTTCAACTGATGGCGATATTATTATTTATTAAAAACGTAGAAGTGCTCCACAATTGTGGAGCATTTCTTCTACTCAGAATTAAAGATATAATTGATGCTTTAAATTTGGAATAATTTACCTAATAAACTCAGGCTCAGCTGTTAATTTCGTACACTAATCAAGGAGTATATCAATTAAAATACACGACCCAGTAAAATACCGGAATCGTGTATTAGCAACGACCTAAATTTAAAAATATCTAACTTTTCTGCATAAAAAAAGACGACCAATTGAGGTCGTCACCGCGCGTTGCAAGTGACCAAACTTGCGTTGCACATAATGTGAACGTGTAGAAACACATCATTCTGATTCATACGTAGTGTACCACAACTATAAAGTTTGGTAAAATGAAAAAGCACGTAATGTGCACATCTGAGGAAGTTGACCAGCTTCCAGTGAGGAGGTGAAAAGCGTGCAGCATATAGTTGTTCTGATTCTGCTGTATCTTGTGTTTGCAAAAGCTCAAGATGTGCTTGACGATATCAAAGATATCATTGACAAACTGCGTAAGTAGTTCAGCTGTAAAAAGCCCAGGTTAGCCTGGGCTTTTTTTAATTGATTCAGATCAACGTAAATATTACCTTTTTTGAACCTTTATTACGCTTCAAATCCTACTCAAGTTGAACAATAACCAACCTTTCCCCTGGCAAACAGAAGATGTTTATCTCAATTTCAGTCTCGAAGTCATTATCGACCAACAACACATACTAAAACTGAATTACGGACAAACTTCTGCTACTTAAGAAAGCGCTTATTAGTATAGGAAAAATTGTACTTTTATCCCTTAAGACACTATTGGTTAATGCAACAAGTGAAAAAATATGCAAGCATATAAATAGACTTATTTATTTTAGGGGATTATTCTAATAGTAGTTACAAACATAAATGTTGATTATGGAAGGAGTGTTCTTCAATGGAGAAGTTCACAAAAGAATCTTTGGCAAAATACGATGGTAAAAACGGCAACCCAGCTTACGTTGCTATTGACGGTAAGGTTTACGATGTATCCGGTAATTCACACTGGACAGATGGTGAACACCACGGCTTTTCAGCTGGTCAAGCTTTAGACGAAGGGATTGCACAATCACCTCACGGCAAGAGCGTTTTGGCTAAGTTAAACCAAGTTGGTACTTACGAAGACTAATTACCTCATCAAAAAAGCAGGTGTCTCAAGGGACACCTGCTTTTTATTTACTTAAATTTTTGATTAAACGTGCCACATTTTCGGCTGTCACAGCCACATCGTGTACGGCATTGGCAATTGCCTCAGGCAATGCTTCAGCGCCAACTGGAGTGGCAAAAATCGCATCAATTACGCCATTTTCATATAATGCACTAACATCTTGACCAATATTACCGGCAAGTGCCAGCACAAGTGCATCAGGTGCAACCTCTTTAGCAGCAAGCGCGACACCATACGGCGTTTTACCAAACTGTGTTTGGTAGTCAATTCCACCTTCACCGGTAATTACGATATCTGCCTGCTTCAGCTTTTCCTTAAATCCGCTAAAGCGAATAACAATGTCGCTGCCCTTAGCCATTGTTGAATTGGTAAAAGCAATCAGTCCAGCACCTAATCCGCCAGCAGCACCAGCACCAGCTAGATTCTTAACGTCAACCTTCAATTCCTGACGAATTACGTCAGCGTAGTGAGCAAGATTGTGGTCTAACTTAACCACCATTTCTGCAGTTGCACCCTTCTGCGGGCCAAAAATATAACTGGCACCATCTGGACCAACCAACGGATTAGTCACATCAGAAGCAATCAAAATTTTCACCTGTTTGAGTCTGGGATCAACCTTGCTAGTATCAATCTTAGCTAACTTAGCGAGCTCACCACCACCAAAAGCAAGCTCATGCCCCTCGTTATCAAGTAATTGGTAGCCAAGTGCTTGGGCCATCCCTGCACCACCATCATTAGTTGCCGAGCCGCCAATACCGAGAATAATCTGGCTAACTCCTTGATTAAGGGCACTAGTAATTAATTCTCCCGTGCCATAGGTTGTTGCAATCAGGGGATTATGTGTTTGCTGCGTCACATATTGCATCCCACTGGCTGCCGCCATTTCAATCACGGCGGTGTTAGATGTACCTAAAATACCATAGGTAGCCGTTACCTTTTGTCCCAGTGGTCCAGTAACTTTTTCTTGAATGAACTTGCCGTTAGTCGCAGCTGTCAGGGCACTAACTGTTCCTTCGCCGCCATCAGCCATTGGTACAATCGCATATTCAGCTTGCGGTAAAATCGGCTGCATCCCCTGCTTAATTGCAAGAGCCGCTTCTTTAGCCGTTAAGCTCCCTTTAAATGAGTCTGGTGCAATTACAATTTTCACAATCAGATTCCTTTCTGAAAACTACATTAAGTGGATAAAGCCATACAGAACAGTCGCAACAATTGTTGCACTTAAACCGACAATCGTCTCATACGCAATTGCCTTGGAGCGTTCCTTAATATCCATGTTCATTGCATTAGCCGTTACGTGGAAATAATTACCTTGTGGCAAATGGTCGATGACAATCGCGCCCGTATGTACCATTGCGGCACCAGCCAAAGGTGAAATGCCAAATCCCAGAATTGCCTTAGTAAACGAGCCGGTAGCCAAAATGACACCAGTAGATGTCGAGGCCGACGCAGCTGCCATCAAGATACCCGAAATTGGAGCCAAAAAGACCCCTGAAATCCCTGAGGACTTGATTAACATAATGATTAACTTGGGTAAGGTTGAATTAGTTATCGTCGCACCAATTGCACCTGCCCCAATTAAAATTAACACAACATCGGTCATCCGGCCAATTCCAGCTTGCGCATAATCGCGTAATTTTTTGCCCTGCTTCATGGCGAGCGCACCAATGATACTGGCAATTGGCAAAACATACATTGCATCCAGATTTATTTTAGTTAAAACGGTCAAATTAAAAATCGACCCAATTGGGTTAATTAATAATAACAAAATCGCCAAAATCGGAGTAACTAACGCTGAAGCTAGAGATGGTAAAGCATCAGTGTTATCCTCAGCACTCAAACCTGCCAAATCTTGATCAGTAACAGCTGACCCCTTACCTTTAATTAAACTGGCAACAACTACCGTCACTAAAAGCGAAACAAGCGCAGGAATAAAATCGGCAATCATCAACTGACTTAATGTCACCTTAAAGCCTTTAGCCGCCGCAATTGTATTGGGATTAGGCGAAATAATATTTCCCGCCTTACCCCCACCAGATAACGCAACAAGCAGCGCCAACTTAGAGATATGCATTCTTTGACCAACCTCTAAAGCAATTGGAGCAACTATCAAAACGGCTACCGGAATAAAAACCCCGACAGCCGTAATCACCATTGTAGCAAGTGCTAACGCAAAAATCGCTAATTTGTCACCAAGCTTATTTACAATTGTTTTAGCAATAATATTGGCCGCGCCAGATTCCATCATGACACCAGCCAGCATCCCTGCAGCTAGGACGCGTAAGATCGTGCCCATAACGCTTTGACCGCCGGCCACCAGAATATTAATCGTCTGTGTTAAACTAGCCCCACCTATCAAACAAGCTAGGATTGCCCCCAAAATCAGCGAATAAACAGGGTTTAATTTTTTCAATATTAAAATAATTGCTAATATCAATCCCAGCAGCGCCGACCACCATGTTAAAACCATTTCTCTCTCCTTCTAAACTGACATCAATATTTCTTAACGAATAAATTTACTTCGCCAAGTTTTGCGACATTTTTAATAATCTTTATCAACTTGAGACACTTTTTGAATTATGTTATTCTCAAATTACCTTATAATTTATAAAAAATTATAAATAGCATAAAAGACTATGTTACTACAGATAGTCGGATTTTAGAACACAATTTAATAAGTAAGATATTAATCTATGATAAATTCAATTACGCAAAATGCGCTGCGGGCACTATTTTATGAGGTTACAACAGGACCTAAACCTGGTCTGGTTGACCCCGGCAGTCCCGGCCCGCACCCTGATATGAACATTTATACTTTTATTGACAGCAGCCTTAGCTTGACGCAATACTTCAGTGACGCAGTTGAAATCGGCCAAACTTTTACGGGATCTGACTTAACGCAGATGTTTTTCGCATTGCGCCGCAAGGGCATTGCCGCTGAAACAGCGATGCTTGCGGCGACTCAAGGAGTTAATACGCACAAGGGAGCAATTTTTGCTTTAGGGATTTTTACTTGTGCTGAAAGCTACAGCCAAACTCACCACACAGAACTCTTTACTACTATTCGAAAAATGTGCCACGGCCTAGTCGAGCATGATTTAGGTCACATCCGTTCACCGCAAACTGCTGGCGAGAAAGAATATGCCGAGTATGGCTATGGTGGTGCTCGGGCAGAAGCCGAGCAGGGCTACCCAATTGTTGAAGAAATTGCCCTACCTTTTTTAAAAAATAGTACTGGCACTACTCAAGCAAGACTATTAGATACACTAATGAAAATTGCTACCAGTGCTGTCGACAGCAATCTAATTAAGCGTGCTGGCAATGCCCAAGTAATTGATTGGCTGCACAAAGAAGCAGCTGCGTATTTGGCCTTGGGCGGCTACGCAACTGATGCTGGCAAACAAAAATTAAGACAGCTCAATCAGGAATGTCTAGAACACAACTACAGCCTAGGTGGCTGCGCCGATTTATTAATTGTGACGATTTTTATCGGGCTCGAGCGCGGCTATTTATAAGCAAAAAAATAATAGTTAACCAAAAAAGGTTAGCTATTATTTTTTATTTACTAATTATTAATGTGCTGACGCACCAGTTGCTGTATCAGTTTCTTTCATTTCACTGCAAGCAGTGTCGGCAGCAATGCGACCAAAAGTAAAGATATCAGCCAAGGAGTTACCACCCAAGCGGTTACCTGCATGTAACCCACCAGCTACTTCACCAGCAGCATACAGACCGTTAATTACGTGGTCATTTTCATCAAGCACTTGCGCCTTAGGATTAATCTTAACTCCGCCCATAGTATGGTGAATTGCCGGTTTACGCGGTGTTGCGTAAAATGGTGCAACCTCACACTTCAGGTGGAAGGCACTCTTACCAAATTCAGGATCTTTACCAGCGTCAACATAAGAATTATATTTCTTAATCGTTGATACTAAGACGGCTGGATCCATGCCTGCTTTTTCAGCTAATTCTTCAAGTGTATCAGCCTTGAGCAACGTGCCTGCTTCAACTTGCGCATCAATCGATTCTTGAGTTGTATTGTAAGCAGTTGCCTTAATTTTTTCATCAGCAATCAGGTAGAACAAGCCACCATTAGCAATTGCAGCTTGAGCCAAGGTATCACGTTCCGCAAATTCATTAACAAAACGCTCACCCTTTTGGTTAACCATGATAAAGTTCTCTGGCGGTGTTTGCAATCCGGTAAACAATTCACCAGTTTTTGGATCAGAAACTGGCATTAATTGGATAAAGCCCATGCCGACTAACTTAGCACCTGCTTCTTGACCAAGTGCAATCCCGTCACCAGTAATTGCTGGTGAGTTAGTTGTAGCAATATCATCATCAATATGTTTCCAGTATGTGTTGTACTTTTGCACCATTGGTGTGTTTGCGCCAAAACCACCGGAAGTTAAAATGACTTTTTGCGCGTGAATTGTTACCTTGCTGCCGCTGCCGGTTTCAGCAATTACGCCTGTAACTTGGCCGTCAGTGATAATCAAATGCTTGGCTCTTGTCTCAGTTAAAATTGTTGCACCATGAGCCTTAGTCCAGTCACCTAAAACGTGGATAAAAGCATAACCCATTGGTTCAACTGGCTTATGACCTCTGCGCCATAAAGCACCAACTGGCATTGTAACGTCACTACGATCGAATTTAACACCCAAATCTGTTAGCCACTTAACAGAGTCCAAAACATTATTAACTAATTTGGTTACTAAGGCATAATTTCCGTGGATTTCATTACCATTTAAATCTGTCCGTTTACCACCCAAATAAGTTTGAATTTCATGTAATAAGACTGAGTCAAAGAGGTAGTCGTCACCAGACTCTACATAAGCCTTAATTTGCTTTTGTAATTTTTCAAAGTCTGCTTGGAATTCGGGATCAATCTCATCAATTGGGGTTTCTGCTAACTTAATCAAGCTTTCTTTTTCACCCGGAAGTGCCTTAAATTGCTTTTGCCAGTCAGGTTCTGCAGCGTTTAATGGACCACCAGCACGGGTAGTGTTACCACCAATTTGTGGATATTTTTCTAAAACAATAACCTTTTTGCCATTTTGAATTGTTTTTGCAGCTGCGGCAAGTCCAGCACCACCAGCACCAATTACGACAACATCAGTTGTATATTCAGCATCTTCACTGTCACCAACGCTTGGCTTAGCGCGGTTTTGCCATTCTTGAGCATCGCCACCGGCTTCGGTAATTGCTTCAGCAATCCCATCAACCACACCTTTACTTGAAATCGTTGCACCACTGACAGCATCAACATTTAAAGTTTGATTATCAATGATTTGCTTTGGTAAACGCTCGAAAACTTTATCAGCGACACCCTTAGTTTCACCACTGGAATCAATTGTAATATCAGTTATCTTGTCTTCAGAAAGGGTCACTTTCATTGGCATGAAGCTAGCGCCGTGACCTTTTGCTTTTACATTATATGTACCTGGTTTCATTATTTTTGCTTCCCTTCTGCAACATTTAATAAATAAAGTTTACTAATATTTGACTAAATCGTAAAATACTTTTATGGCAAGCAAGTCATAACACTTTTGTTATCGGAGGAACTTAATGAAAAATCCAGAAATTTTATTACACTATCTTGATGCTTTGCTTAAAGAAAGCAATTTTACTCGAGCTGCACACGAATTATATATTTCCCAGCCCTATCTAACGCAGTTAATTAAGCGAATTGAGCAACAATTGGGAACTCCCATTATTAATCGCAATAATATTCCCTTTACTCTAACTGAAGCAGGCCTAATTTACTATAAATACTTAGAAACAACAATTCAAAACAAGCAAAACTTAGCCCAAAAGCTGACGCCTTACATCCATCCAGATAAAGAAATCATTCGCATTGGTATTTTAGAAAGTTTGGGAACATTTTTACTACCCGAATTACTGCCAAACTTTTTAATTGATAATACTAATGTCAAAGTACAATTGTTTGAATCATTTCCCAGAAAGAATGAAGCCCAATTATTACATGAACAAATTGACTGCTACATTGGACAAACACCTGAATCACTTAATCATGGATTAGACTTTTATGTCAACGGTAGTGAAAAGTATTTTGTTATCATTCCACCTTCTTCACCTTACTTCAAAAAAGGCAAATTTATTTTAAGTCCAACAGAATATCAAATTACTGATCTGCTCAAAGAACCTTTTGTAGTCAGCTCAACTAATTCTGCAATCAGACATCAAGTTGACGGTGCTTTTCAAAAGTTTCATATTAAACCTAACATCATTTTAGAAAGTAACAGCATTATCACTGCTACTAATTTAGCAATTAAAGGTGTCGGCCTAACAATTTCAGCTGCCAGTATTATTAAGCGAATGGCGCAAACGCCAATCAATCTTTTACCATTAGATCCACAACTGATTGAAATAAAGTATTTCATTGCTGTAAAACATGAACAGGTTCTAAGTCCTAGCCTAAGTAATTTAATTACGAAGTTTCAAGAATTACAGATTCAACCAATTATCAGATAAAAATAGCGCACAAAAAAGAGGACCCTAGGTCCTCTTTCTCTCACTTTGCTCCGGCTGTCAGACTCGAACTGACGACATCTTGATTAACAGTCAAGCGCTCTACCAACTGAGCTAAGCCGGAATATTAAAAAAGCACGGCAGCGTCCTACCCTCGCAGGCAGTCTCCCACCAACTACTCTCGGCGTGAAGAAGCTTAACTACTGTGTTCGACATGGTTACAGGTGTTTCCTTCTTGCTATTGCCACCGTACTTTTTCTTTTGAGTTCTTACACTCAAAACTAAATATAATCTCTTGAAAATCCTTACTCACAATCCCAGATTGCTCAAGCTCTGGTCAAGTCCTCGACTGATTAGTACTAGTCCGCTCCAAGTCTCACGACTCTTCCACTCCTAGCCTATCTACCTCTTAGTCTTAGAGGTGTCTTACTACTTTCGTATGGGAAATCTCATCTTGAGGGGGGCTTCGCACTTAGATGCTTTCAGCGCTTATCCCTGCCATACTTAGCTACCCAGCTATGCCTTTGGCAAGACAACTGGTACACCAGCGGTATGTCCATCCCGGTCCTCTCGTACTAAGGACAGCTCCTCTCAAATTTCCAACGCCCACGACGGATAGGGACCGAACTGTCTCACGACGTTCTGAACCCAGCTCGCGTGCCGCTTTAATGGGCGAACAGCCCAACCCTTGGGACCAACTTCAGCCCCAGGATGCGACGAGCCGACATCGAGGTGCCAAACCTCCCCGTCGATGTGAACTCTTGGGGAGATAAGCCTGTTATCCCCAGGGTAGCTTTTATCCGTTGAGTGATGGCCCTTCCATGCGGTACCACCAGATCACTAAGCCCGACTTTCGTCCCTGCTCGAGTTGTCTCTCTCGCAGTCAAGCTCCCTTATACCTTTACACTCTGTGAATGATTTCCAACCATTCTGAGGGAAACCTTTGGGCGCCTCCGTTACTCTTTAGGAGGCGACCGCCCCAGTCAAACTGCCCATCTGACACTGTCCTATATCTCGCTTAGAGATACTAGTTAGAGTAGCCATCAAACAAGGGTAGTATCCCAACATTGCCTCCAATAAGACTAGCGTCCTATCTTCTCTGGCTCCTACCTATCCTGTACATGTTTAACAGCTACCCAATATCAAATTGCAGTAAAGCTCCATGGGGTCTTTCCGTCCTGTCGCGGGTAACCCGCATCTTCACGGGTATTATAATTTCACCGAGTCTCTCGTTGAGACAGTGCCCAAATCATTACACCTTTCGTGCAGGTCGGAACTTACCCGACAAGGAATTTCGCTACCTTAGGACCGTTATAGTTACGGCCGCCGTTTACTGGGGCTTCAGTTCGAACCTTCGTCTTACGACTAAGCTCTCTCCTTAACCTTCCAGCACCGGGCAGGTGTCAGCACCTATACGTCGTCTTACGACTTTTGCAGATACCTGTGTTTTTGATAAACAGTTGTTTGGGCCTATTCACTGCGGCTGGCTGTTACACCAGCACCCCTTCTTCCGAAGTTACGGGGCGATTTTGCCGAGTTCCTTAACGAGAGTTCTCTCGCTCACCTTAGTGTTCTCCACTCGACTACCTGTGTCGGTTTGCGGTACGGGTACGTTATCTCTCACTAGAAGCTTTTCTTGGCAGTGTGACTACAGAACCTTCGCTACTTTATTTCGCTCCTCATCACGACTTGTGATTATCGAAAGCAAGCATTTGACTCACTCTCTCACTTATCGCTTGAACATGGCTTCCAGCGCCATGCGTTCCTTGCCTCCTGCGTCCCTCCTTCGCTATTAACGATTTAACGCAGTACAGGAATCTCTACCTGTTGTCCATCGGCTACGCCTCTCGGCCTTACCTTAGGTCCCGACTTACCCTGGGCGGACGAGCCTGCCCCAGGAAACCTTAGTCTTTCGGCGGATAGATTCTCACCTATCTTTCGCTACTCATACCGGCATTCTCACTTCTAAGCGCTCCAACTATCCTCTCGATTAGCCTTCACCGCACTTAGAACGCTCTCCTACCACGTGTATTACTACACATCCACAGTTTCGGTACTATGCTTAGCCCCGGTAAATTTTCGGCGCAGCGTCACTCGACTAGTGAGCTATTACGCACTCTTTTAATGATGGCTGCTTCTGAGCCAACATCCTAGTTGTCTACGCAACTCCACATCCTTTTCCACTTAGCATAGATTTTGGGACCTTAACTGGTGATCTGGGCTGTTTCCCTTTCGACTACGGATCTTATCACTCGCAGTCTGACTCCAGTGCTTTGATATCTGGAATTCGCAGTTTATCTGAATTCAGTAACCCCTGACGGGCCCTTCGTCCAAACAGAGCTCTACCTCCATTATCATCCTCGCACCAGGCTAGCCCTAAAGCTATTTCGGAGAGAACCAGCTATCTCCAAGTTCGTTTGGAATTTTTTGATTTCCGCTACCCACAGCTCATCCCCGCAATTTTTAACTTACGTGGGTTCGGTCCTCCAGTGCGTTTTACCGCACCTTCAACCTGGCCATGGGTAGGTCACTTGGTTTCGGGTCTACATCAACTAACTATCGCGCCCTTTTCAGACTCGCTTTCGCTGCGGCTCCGTCTTTTCTGACTTAACCTCGCTAGTTAACGTAACTCGCCGGTTCATTCTACAAAAGGCACGCCATCACCCTTTAATGGGCTCTGACTACTTGTAGGCACACGGTTTCAGGTTCTCTTTCACTCCCCTTCCGGGGTTCTTTTCACCTTTCCCTCACGGTACTGGTTCACTATCGGTCACAAATTAGTATTTAGCCTTGCGAGATGGTCCTCGCTGCTTCAACCGGAATTCCTCGTGTTCCGGCCTACTCAGGATCCTGCTCGGCGTGAATTCAATTTCGCTTACGGGGCTCTCACCCTCTCTGGCTTACCTTCCCAGATAATTCTGCTATCTCTTCCACTACCTTATTGCAGTCCTACAACCCCGATTGATAAATCAATCGGTTTGGGCTCTTTCCTCTTCGCTCGCCGCTACTAGGGAAATCGATTTTTCTTTCTCTTCCTGCAGCTACTTAGATGTTTCAGTTCACTGCGTCTTGCCCTACCTGACTATGTATTCATCAGCTAGTAATATGATCGCTCATATTGGGTTCCCCATTCGGATACCTCCGGATCTCTGCGTACTTACCGCTCCCCGAAGCATTTCGCCGTTCGTCGCGTCCTTCTTCGCCTTCTTGTGCCTAGGCATTCACCGTGCGCCCTTCTTTACTTGACCTTACTCTTAAGATCTACTCTCTCGGTCGCTCTTGCAATCTGTTTCTTTTCTCTTTGATTGTGTCTCGGTTTTTTCTTGGATTATATTCAGTTTTCAATGTACTAACTCTTTTGAGGTACTACCCTCAAAACTAAACAATGTTCTCGCTCCGTGTGCTTCCGTTGCTCCTAGGCTTCCTCTAGTATCTCTACTCTCCACCTATTCGCTCTTCCTTAGAAAGGAGGTGATCCAGCCGCAGGTTCTCCTACGGCTACCTTGTTACGACTTCACCCTAATCATCTGTCCTACCTTAGACGGCTGACTCCCCGAAGGGTTATCCTACCGGCTTTGGGTATTACAGACTCTCATGGTGTGACGGGCGGTGTGTACAAGGCCCGGGAACGTATTCACCGCGGCGTTCTGATCCGCGATTACTAGCGATTCCAGCTTCATGCACTCGAGTTGCAGAGTGCAATCCGAACTGAGATTAGCTTTAAGAGATTCGCTTGCCTTCACAGGTTCGCTCCTCGTTGTACTAACCATTGTAGCACGTGTGTAGCCCAGGTCATAAGGGGCATGATGACTTGACGTCGTCCCCACCTTCCTCCGGTTTGTCACCGGCAGTCTCATTAGAGTGCCCAACTTAATGCTGGCAACTAATAATAAGGGTTGCGCTCGTTGCGGGACTTAACCCAACATCTCACGACACGAGCTGACGACAGCCATGCACCACCTGTCTTAGTGTCTCCGAAGAGAACTTCATATCTCTATGAATTGCACTAGATGTCAAGACCTGGTAAGGTTCTTCGCGTTGCTTCGAATTAAACCACATGCTCCACCGCTTGTGCGGGCCCCCGTCAATTCCTTTGAGTTTTAACCTTGCGGTCGTACTCCCCAGGCGGAGTGCTTAATGCGTTAGCTGCAGCACTGAGAGGCGGAAACCTCCCAACACTTAGCACTCATCGTTTACGGCATGGACTACCAGGGTATCTAATCCTGTTCGCTACCCATGCTTTCGAACCTCAGCGTCAGTTACAGACCAGAGAGCCGCCTTCGCCACTGGTGTTCTTCCATATATCTACGCATTCCACCGCTACACATGGAGTTCCACTCTCCTCTTCTGCACTCAAGAAAGGCAGTTTCAGATGCAATTCCCCGGTTGAGCCGAGGGCTTTCACATCTGACTTGTCTTCCCGCCTGCGTTCGCTTTACGCCCAATAAATCCGGACAACGCTTGCCACCTACGTATTACCGCGGCTGCTGGCACGTAGTTAGCCGTGACTTTCTGGTTGATTACCGTCAAATAATTAGCAGTTACTCTAACTATCCTTCTTCACCAACAACAGAGCTTTACGATCCGAAAACCTTCTTCACTCACGCGGCGTTGCTCCATCAGACTTGCGTCCATTGTGGAAGATTCCCTACTGCTGCCTCCCGTAGGAGTTTGGGCCGTGTCTCAGTCCCAATGTGGCCGTTCAGTCTCTCAACTCGGCTATGCATCATCGCCTTGGTAAGCCGTTACCTTACCAACTAGCTAATGCACCGCGGGTCCATCCTCTAGTGACAGCTCGAAAGCCGCCTTTCATAGCTAGATCATGTGATCTTACTTCTTATTCGGTATTAGCATCTGTTTCCAAATGGTATCCCAATCTAGAGGGTAGGTTACCCACGTGTTACTCACCCATCCGCCGCTCGCGCTTTTAATGTCCTACCCGAAGGTATTCAACTAAAATTGCTCGCTCGACTTGCATGTATTAGGCACGCCGCCAGCGTTCGTCCTGAGCCAGGATCAAACTCTCATTTTTAATGTTTGTTTGAATGTTTGCTCATTCGTTCCAAGATTTGCATCTCGGATTTATTTGCTTGCGAAATTGACTTCGCTTTTTTGTTTTGGGTTCTTACACCCGCACACTTTGCGAAAACATTGTTCAGTTTTCAAGGTACTACCCGCTGCTGTAAATCGCTTTACAACTGCGCTTGTTTTATTTTAGCAGATGTATTTTCTTTTGTCAAGAACTTTTTTCTGCCCCGCTCCTGAAGAAATCTTGCTTTCCTCAGCAGCGTTTATTATCTTACTAAACTTAAATCTTATTGTCAAGACCTTTGTTTAATTTTCTTTCGCCGCCCGGTCTGACAAGCCTTGACTTGTCTTGCCCGACGACAGTTATTAATATTACCAACTTGTTTTCACTTTTGCAAGCTTTTTTGCCTACTTTTTTTAGAAATAATAATAAAGCTTGATATATCAATGCTTTTTAATGAAAAAACTTTTCATTAAATCAGGATTCCAGCACAATGATCCACCTCATGCTGAATTGTTTCTGCAATAAAACCTGAAAAACTTTGTTTCTGCGTCTGGAAATTTAGGTTCTGATATTCAACAGTAATCGTCTGATAACGGACAGTTTTTCTTAAACCAAATAAAGAAAGGCATCCCTCTTGGACCGAATATCGTCCACTTTTAGCAATTATTCGTGGATTAATCATTACAATCGGCAAATCTCCCATATAAAAAGCAATAATCTTCTTATTAATACCAATCATATTGGCCGCAAGTCCCGCAGCTGACTCCCGCTTAGCGATTAATGTGTCGCGCAGATCAATTGCAACTTGGTAATCTTCTTTTGTCGCCTGCTCCGCTTTTTGCTTTAAAAACAGAGTGTCGTGGATAATCATTTTAGCTGCCATTTTATTTTTCCTTCCATATATATCTAAAATTAATTTACTTGTTACTTCTATTAGTAATTAATATTGTTAAACAATTTTAATAAATTTGCATACGTTTATTAACATAATCGTCTTATAATACAGCTATATCTTCGAGAGGAGCAAATTTAAATCTTGAAACATAAAATCATTACATTAGCGGCCGCCCTAACCTTGGGCATTACCGCCCCACTAACAGCAAGTGCCAGCCAAACTGAAGCGGCAACTGCCACTAGTAATCAAAATGACATGTACACTTTTGTCAGAAACACATTACGTCAGCATCACATGCGCGGCAGCGTTGCCGTGATTAAAAACGGACAGGTGCAACCAATTAGTTACGGCTATGCCTGGTACGGCAAACGCATTGGCAACGGCGACAATAGTGTTGTTTATCCAACCGCATCATTGCAAAAAGTAATCACTGGCGCAATGATCATTCAATTAATCAATGAGAATTTACATACCAACAATGCTTTCTCGCAGTACACCAAAATTTCTCGCTGGTACCCTAATCTAAAAAACGCTGACCAAATTTCTATTGGTAACCTCCTGACTCATACTTCCGGAATTACTGCCAGCAGCACCGAAATCGACCGCGGCTATAATTATTCCGAAAATAACGCCGTTAATTGGGTCGTTAACAATATTAACAATTCAACTTCAGCTCCAGTTGGCACTTACAAGTACAATAACAGCAACTATATCCTACTGGTTGGTATTATCCGCCAGTTAACTGGTCAGTCTTACGAAACAAATTTCAAAAATCGGATTGTTAACAAGCTCGGTCTTAAAAGTACCTACCTATACCAAGATATTCCAGCTGGCATGACAGACCCAATTTCATATTATTCCAATGGCGGTAAAAACTACCAAAAGTCTGCTTATGTTAAACGGTCACTGGCTTCCCAAATTCCTGGTGCTGGCAATTTGTTCTCAACGCCGGAAGAATATTATAAGATTCAAGTCGGCTTAACTGATGGCTCAATTCTTAGTAAAGATGATTTCAGCTACCTAACTCACCTAAAGAGTAAACTAGGCACTTATTCTGGCGGCATGTACCTCAAGAATAATGACGCACTGAAGCTGGCCTATGGCAGTCTTAGCGGTAACCATTTTGGTACTTGGGTACAACTAACAACCGATAATCAAAACGGAATTGTCATGTTTCTTAACCAAACTGATAACAGTGAAAATGACGAAAAAGACGTTGGTTACGCCATCTTACAACATCTCAAGCCAAACACATTTGTTTCAAGATAGTTAAATAAACTAAAAAAGCTTCCATTAAAGGAAGCTTTTTTATTGTTCTTCTTATTCATAAAATATTTAAAATGCATTTATGTATTTATATAAAGATGATAAAATTAAATAGAAAATATTAATTTTAAGGAGGAATAATTTTGAAGTTCAAGAAGTTTTTAATCACCATCATAGCTGGAATAAGTTTACTTACTGTTACTAGTACATACTTTACTAACCAATCTGTTGAAGCTGCCACTACTAATACTGTACCCAAAAAGTTTCGTGGTAAGTGGTACGAAAAGGGCTATGGTCAATACTATATTCTCCAATATACTGCACATACTCAAGCAAGTTACACAACTAAAACCAAAAAGTCTCTTATTAGCGGGTTAAGAGAACCAGTTACCGTTAAAAAGACAGGTAAAAACAAATGTACTGTTTGGTCAAAATATGATTCGTACAAGCCTCACCTAACCATTAAGAGCATTACCTACAATGGCAAAAAATATAAAATGCTAATCTTCAAACGAGGAAAAGGCGCAGCATTATATTACTTCAACCATAAAATCAATCGTTTCTATTCACCTAACCGTGGATTCATTAACTAAAATTAAAGCAGCTAAAAAACAGACCAGGTTTTTCTAAAAAGAAATTCTTGATCTGTTTTTTGTCTAAGGAATTTTTCTAGACCCGTTTTATTCCGCAAATAATAACTCGTACATTCTGGCTTCCAGTGGGTGCTTCAATAGTAAATTCATCCCCACTGCCGCCTTCTTTTTTGGTCCCAGCAATTCTTCTTTCACCGTTTCTTTTTGAATATCAGCCTCACCTAAGTAAAAGAACTGCTTACCAATTGCATCACTTTTCTTAACAAATAAATGCAGCTTCATCTGCGACGAATTAAGCAAACGCTGCACCTCATCCGAGTCAAGATGCCGCGGCGAGCGCGTATACCAGCGCAAGCTCCGCCCGTCTTCTAACGTATTATGATAGACCGCATTACGCTTTTCAGCCGAATCTTTTTTGTAAGTAATAAAAATCGGTGTTTCTCGTTCATCAACGCGATAACCATACATTGGTGCCGATACATCTTTGGGCCAGTTAAGCAAGCGACAGACATCCTTACGATCATACTGCTGATAAAGCGTGAATTGCGCTTGATTATCGTATTCTTGGTTAAGCAATAAGCCTGTCTTAACCACATCCACAAACAATTTTTTGAACGTCATATTCGCCTCTAATGCCTGCTGCAGTTGTGGGGCCAAGCAGTAATCCAACAAATTTGGCCGCATAATTAGTGCTTGATCACCATATTGCGCCTTTTTAGTTGTTTTTCCCTGCTTAATATCAAAAAAGGACAGCGACAAAATCGCTTCAACCGAAGTTAATACCGCCGCATCAACATAGGCATGATCGCGCCGCAACGCCTGCTCATATTCTTCCTGACTAACCTGCCCTTTTGCAAGTAGTAACTGCAATAAGCGCAGTTCATGCGGCCGCTTGCCGTTTAGCAACTCCTTAGTCACAAACGACAACACGGCATTTTCATATTTATTAAGTTCGACTGTCTCGCCCATTTTACTTAAAAACTGGCCATAGTGCTGCAGACTATGATTATTAGCAAACACCTCGGGCGAAGTCGAGCCATGTTGGTAAAAGTCAAACAGTAGTGGCGGCCGACCGATTTTTTCTTGCAAGTCTTGATATGACTGCCGCAATTCCTTTAGGCCATCAAGTTTAACTTGGTCAAGTGACGCCAAAATCTTTTCCGAAGCAATTCGACTAAAGTTAATCGTCGATACATCAATTAACCCTGGCAATGTGCTTTCTTCACGTGCCTTATCCTGACTGCGACTGGAATCTTGATTAAGCGCAATCGGAATCAAGTAATTATTTTTATAATTACCGATAAAATCAATGACCGTCACATAATCTTTCCCCGGGAATTTACGCAGTCCTCGTCCTAGCTGCTGGATAAAGACAATGCTCGACTGCGTATTCCGCAGCATCACAATCTGATTGAGCGACGGAATATCGATGCCCTCGTTAAATAGGTCAACAGTTACAATATATTCGATTTGCCCCGTTTCAAGCTGCTTAACCACTTGTGCACGCCTAGCTTCACTGTCTTCATTAGTTAAGGCAATTGCTGCATGCCCTTTAGCAGTAAACAGTTGCGCTAATTCTCGCGCCTCTTCCTGCCGGCTGCAAAAGACTAGGCCACGCGCCTGATTACCGCAATAGCCATAGTAATCAATCTGCTTTAGCACATAATCAACACGTTTAGGTGCCACCAAATGACGCAGATTAGTCGTCTCATCAATGCTTTCACCGTCAGCTTCATAATCCTCGACCCCAACGTAATGAAAAGGTGCCAGCATTTTTTCTTCTAAAGCATCCCGAAGACGAATTTCATAAGCTAAATTATAGTCAAACAGTTGGTAGACATCCTGATCGTCCATTCTTTCTGGTGTCGCCGTCATCCCTAACCAAAATTTCGGTGTGAAATGGTCAAACACACGCTGATAACTAGGTGCAGCAGCTCGGTGAGCTTCATCAATTAAAATATAATCAAATTCATCCTGCTCTAAACTTGCCAGCAGCTCCGGCTGACTCAAAGTTTGGACAGTCGCAAACAAATACTGGCAACCAAGCTGATGCTTGTGCCCGGTCAATAAGCCATAATTACTACGCTCACCGCCGATTACTTGGTAAAAACTCTCTAAGGCCTTTTTAGCAATTTGCTCACGGTGCACAACGTATAAAAACTTCCGCGGTGCAAAATCCTTCACGGCAAAAGCACCAAGATAAGTTTTCCCAGTTCCCGTTGCCGAAACAACTAAGCCGCGTTTTTGTCCAGCATCAACCAGCGCCTTTAATTCTTTTAACGCCGCCGTTTGCATTTGGTTAGGTGTAATTAAAGCAGCCTGCTTTACTCGCGGCAATGAATTGCTCACAGGTTTAACCCAATTAGCCTCGTATGCTTGAAGCCATTGCGGCGTCAACGGCACACTAGTTTCTTGTAATTGTTGCAGTTGGGATGCCAGCTGCCCCGCCAATGCCGCATCTTCACGTGAGCTAACTTTTAGCGCCCATTCGTAATTGCTAAGTAAAGCCGCCCTAGTAAAATTAGCGCTGCCGATTACTATTGTCTGCCAGTTATCATGTTCAAGCAGGTAGCCCTTGGCGTGAAAACCATTTTTTGCGGCAATTTTAACTGTTAAATTGGGGATTTTCATTAATTCATGGAACACTTGCGGATTATTAAAAGCTAAATAATCACCGGTGATGATTGTCCCTTTAATGCCTTTAACCGCTAAGTCAGCCATCACAACCTTAAAGGGCACTAACATGTCCTGCGTAATAAAGGCAACAGCCCAAGTAAAATTACGACACGTCAACAATTCTTGGCGTAATGTCAGCCAGATTTTATCATTCTTGGTATTTTGTAGTAGTTTTGGACTAAGTAGTTCATGACCCGGATAAGTTGCGTCATATAAACCATTCAAAATTGCATCTTGCAGTGGTTCGTTCATTCATATCGCCTCAAGTTAATTTTACACAAAAGAAAAGCCGAAACCTACCTTTTAAATTTGGCATGATTTGGCAACAAAAAAACATCCAGCTGCTAAAAGCTGGATGTTTTCAGTAACTCTAATTAACGGAAAACATTAAAGAAGTCACTTACATTACCTAAAATACCAGATGCCATTCCCAATGCACCTTGGACAATATTAACCCATGACATGAAACATTCCTCCTTACAATTTTAAATTGACTTTAGCAAGTCTATCTAAGTATATGCTTTTTGACTTGTATATTCAAAAATAGCACAAAAATTAATTAGTAAGAAAGATTTATAATTTAATCTCTAACAAAATTGGGCAGTGGTCAGCTCGCGCACCCGTATCAAGCATTTCTGAACGTTCTACCTTGTCAGCGATGCGATTACTTGTAATCCAATAATCAATCCGCCAACCAGAGTTATTCGCCTTGGCCGTCCGGACACGTTGAGCCCACCATGAATAGACACCTTCAATATTGCCGTTAACTTTTCTAAAAGTATCGGTAAAACCAGCATCAAGTAACTTAGTAAAATCAACCCGTTCCTCATCAGTAAAACCAGCAGAATGATGGTTGTTGTCGGGATGCTTCAAATCAATCTCCGTATGGGCAACATTGTAGTCACCACTTGCCAAAACTGGCTTTTCCTGATCCAACTTTTGCAAATAGGCAACGTACTTTTCATCCCAAATTTGTCGCTCATCAAGCCGCTTTAAGCCACTACCGGAATTAGGCGTATAAACTTGCGTCACAAAAAATTCAGGAAACTCCAGCGTAATAATTCTACCTTCCTGATCCATCGGTTCTGGTGCACCGATTTCTGGATAAGTTGCCTTTGGAGTTAAGTCCTTTTTGTATAAATACATTGTGCCGGCATAACCCTTGCGTGCGGGTTCTTCAGATGACCGCCACACATAATCGTATTCAGGAAACTGTGCTGCCAAAACTTCCTGATGCTTCTTAGTGGGACCAGTTGCGCGCAATTTGGTCTCTTGAATTGCAATCACATCCGGATTTTGGTCATGAATTTTGGTCAAAACTTTCCGCGTTTCTTCAGCTCGTGCGGAAGTCCCTGTCAAAGCTGCATTCAGTGAATCAATATTCCACGAAATTAAGATCATTTTATTCTCCTTTTTTATCTATCTCTTTCATTATAATATTTTTTAAAAATGACTCAAAATATCATCAACCGCGCTGCCGTAACTTTCGCCAAACAAGCAAAGATGCATGCACAAATAATAAAAGCGATACCAATTTAGCCGCTGTGCAAGCTCGGCATCAAACGGGTACTCCTCATAATACGCACGATAAAACTGGTTGCTAAAACCACCAAACACGGTCGTCATCGCTAGGTCAAATTCGCGATCGCCATATATCGCGTCAGGATCAATCAGATACGGCGCACCATGAGCAAACAAGACATTGCCAAACCACAAATCACCGTGACACAAACTCGGCGTCACTTCGTGCTTACTATAATAATCAGAAAATTGCGCCACCATCCGCTGATAATGCTCTTCTCTTGTATCATTCCAATAACCAAGTTTTCGCGCACTCGCTACTTCCGGCTCCAGTCGCTGCTTAATATAAAAATCCGCCCAGCTTTGGTTCCACTGATTATTTTTAATCATTACCCGATTCTGCAATTGATCACCAAAGCCAAACTTATCATTATGAAAATGATGCAATTTTGCCACCTGCCGACCTAAATCCGCCTGACTGCCGACATCTGTATCAAGCCAATTCAAAAGCAAATACGCATCATCATTAATTTGCCCATGAAAAAGCGGCTCTAGCGTATTAACGCCGGCTTTTGCTATTTCTTTTAGTCCCCGCACTTCATGATCAAAATAAGTTGCAGCACTATGAGGCTGAACCTTCATAAAGTAAGTCTTTTCAGGCGTTTTAATTTGATATGCTTTATTCGTATCCCCTCCGTGAATAGTTTTACATACTTGAATATTTTTGACTGGTAATTGCCTAAGCCATTGCTTTGTTATGATCATTTTATTTACTCCGTTTTGTTGTTATTTCAACGTTTATTAATAAAATTAATTTTTTCACAAGTTTATTATGCCATTGTCCAAATACAAGTGTATAATAGCACAAGAGACAATAATATTAATTTTATGGAGGTTGAAATTTTATGACTAAAATTTTTGCTTATGCTATTCGTAAAGATGAAGAACCATACGTTACTGAGTGGAAAAACGCACACAAGGACATTGATGTTGATTACACTGATCAATTATTGACTCCCGAAACTGCCAAATTAGCTAAAGGTGCTGATGGGGTTGTTACTTACCAGCAATTAGACTACAAGGCAGATACAATCGAAGCCCTAGATAAATTGGGCATTCACAACTGGTCACTGCGGAACGTCGGAATCGACAACATTGACTTGCCAAAAGCTAAATCATTAGGCTTTAAGTTAACTAACGTTCCTGTATACTCACCAAATGCAATTGCAGAGCACGCTGTTGTTCAAGCTGCACGTCTTTTACGTCAAGACAAGCGCATGGATGAAAAGATTGCCCGTCACGATTTCCGTTGGGCACCAACAATCGGCCGCGAAGTTCGTGATCAAACTGTTGGTGTTATCGGTACTGGCCACATTGGTCAAGTATTTATGAAGCTGATGGAAGCATTTGGCGCTAAAGTCATCGCATACGACATCTATAGAAATCCTGAACTTGAAAAGCAAGGTTACTACGTTGATACACTTGACGAAATCTATGCTCAATCAGACGTTATTTCATTGCACGTTCCTGACACTCCAGAAAACGTTCACATGATTAATGATGACTCAATCAAAGAGATGAAAGACGGCGTTGTTATCGTTAACGTATCACGTGGTCCATTAGTCGACACCGATGCTGTTATCCGCGGCTTAGACTCAGGTAAAATCTTTGGCTTCGTAATGGATACTTACGAAAGCGAAGTTGGTATTTTCAACAACGACTTCAGCAACAAAGAATTACCTGACAAGCGCTTGGCTGACTTAATTGCACGGCCAAATGTTTTGGTAACACCACATACTGCTTTCTACACCACTCACGCTGTTCGCAACATGGTTGTTAAAGCATTTGATAATAACTTAAAATTGATTAAGGGTGAAACTCCTGATACTCCTGTTGATTTAGACAAAGAGTTCTAATTATTTATTCCTTTCCTTTCTTACATGTAACTAAAAATAGTCATTGAGCAGAATTTGCCAGTGGCTATTTTACTTATCCCAACAAAAAAGGCGAAATGTTCCATATGAAACATTTCGCCTTTTTAATTAATTAGCTGATGCATTAATTGCTTGAATTAATGCATTTCTAAAGCCAGCCTCTTCTAATTTGACAACACCCTTGATAGTAGTACCACCAGGAGTTGTTACCTCATCTTTTAATTCCTCAGGTAGTTTTTTAGTAGTTAATGCTAACTTAGCCGTCCCCAAAATCATCTTTTCAATCATTGGGTAGGCTTCTGCACGCTTAACACCATTTTGAACAGCAGCATCACTCAATGCCTCAATCATTAAGTCAACGTAAGCAGGCGCACAACCAGAAACTGTCCCATAGATTCCCAAAAGACTTTCTGGAACAACATATACGTCCCCAAGTTTACCTAAAATTTCCTTAACTGCAGCAATCACTGTTTGCTTTTCATTAGGAATAAAACTTACAGCAGTTATCCCTTCCCCAATTTGCACAGGAGTGTTCGGGACGATTTTGGCAAATGCCGTATTGTCAGCTGCTTCCTGATTAACCTTTACTAAGTCGCCGCCACCAGTTGATAGCATAATGCCGTGATAGACTTGACCTAACTTTTGTAAAATTGTGTTAATCACTGGTCCGCCAACTGCAACAACTACCGCACTGCAGCCATTAAAGTCAGCGTAGTCATCAACTAACTGCAAGCTGTTCTCAGCCGCAAGCTGTTGTGCGGATTGGTGGCCACCGTCAAAGACATAAAGATCTTTTCCCGAAATCCCGGCTTGTAATAAGCCTAAAATCATCGATGAACCAATTTTGCCAGCACCAATAAAGCCAATCTTCATTTACAATAACTCTTTTCTTATATAACTAAAAGTCTGTCTTATCTGGATCCTGTGCAACTTTGGCAGCACCATGTAATCCGTCTAGTTTCAACATATCCTGTTCACTAATTGAAAAGTCAAAAATCTCCGTATTAGCTTCAATATACTTTGAGTGAACCGACTTCGGCAATGGCAAAAAGCCGTGCTGAATTGACCAGCGCAATAATAATTGAGCTGCACTCTTGTCATAGTGACCAGCAATTTCAGAAACTGTTTCGTTTGCAAGCAAGCCACCTGTACCCAACGGACTATAAGCCTCGTTTAAGATTCCTAATTCATCATCGTAGTCAGTTACTTCTTTTTGCATATCGCTTGGATTCAAGTAAATCTGGTTAACAGCTGGACGAATACCTGCAGTCTTGAGTAATTCATCAAGATGATTTTTTCTGAAATTAGAAACACCAATTGCTCGAATTTTACCAGCTTTCAGAGCATCTTCCATTGCCCGCCAGCTCTCAGCATTTAACTCAGCCCAATGATCACGAATTGCAACAGGATTAGGCCAGTGAATTAAGTACAAATCAAGATAGTCCAACCCTAATTTTTCCAAGCTAGTATCGATTGCAGCTGCAGTTTGCTGATAGCCATGATCGGTATTCCACAATTTAGTTGCAACAAACAAATCATAGCGGTTGATGCCGCTCTTCTTTATACCGTTGCCAACACTCTGCTCGTTGCCATAAGCAGCTGCAGTATCAATTAACCGGTAACCTGCATTAATTGCTGCCATCACAGCATTTTGCGCAACTTCACCATCAGGGGTCTGCCAGGTGCCGAAGCCAACAGCAGGTATTTTCACACCATTATTTAATTCATAAGTATCAGTTAGAGAATTAATATTATTCATAAGTCCGACCTCTCTTTCACCTTTATTATACATAACCCCAAGCTGCCAGCTTGTTAAAAATGCATTAAGTTATTTTGCAGCAAAGCGTCGAAGTCCTGATAAGTATCGACTTCAAAAATCGGATGCAAATTAAGCTTATTTGTGCGATGACGATGGTTATACCAAATGCTCGCAAAGCCATATTTTTCAGCACCTAGAATGTCAGATTGCAGACCATCGCCAAAGAAAATTGTTTTGCTAGGAGCAACCTTTGTCCGCGCAAAAAAGTAATCAAAAATTCGCTTATCTGGTTTAGAAACTTCAGCTTCTTGTGAAGTAACAATCAAGTCAAAATAATCTTTAATTCCAGCAAGTTCCAAACGGTGATTTTGCATTAATCGTTCGCCATTACTCAAAACAGTTAGCTGATAGCCAAGGTTACGAGCTAACTTCAATGTGTGCTCAACTCCCGGCAAAAGCTGATGTGCTTCACCAAAATATGAGCGATACTCGTCCATGATTTTTAAGCCGTCAACTTCTAAGCCTAAATTAGCTTTAAGAAAATGACTAAACGTAATCTTACTTAATTCTTCGTAGGTAATCTCACCTAATTCAAGCTGGCGCCACAGTCCCTGATTATATTTATGATAAGTCTGCTGCAGTTTTGGCGTTAATTGCCAATGATGTGCAGCAAAAAGATGATGTAGTGCAAAATTTTCGGTAGCAGCTGAATCAATTAAAGTATCATCAACGTCAAAAATTATTTGTTGATATTTCAAAAGCTGTCATCCTTTCACATTATTTCCTGGGTAATAATTGCTTGCCCCAAAAATGGTTGGGATAATATTATAACAATTTTTTGTCCAAAAGTAGATGATTAACTATTTTTAAAGTTGTTCTTTTTTCTGCATTCTTTTACTCAAACCAGTTATAATAGTTCTTAATTTAATTGGAGGAATTGATTATGCTAACGCTTTTACTGATCTTTTTAATAACTTGGCTGTTACTTAGGCTTGGTGTTGGAGTATTTAAAATTTTCTTTTTTCTGCTAGCCTGTGGAATTATCATCGCCTTTTTCATTCACTTGGTACTGCCGTTAATTATCTTAGCAGCAATCATTTGCCTTGCCTTTGCAATCATATAAAAATAGCAGCTCAATCGTGAGCTGCTATTTTTATCCTAACTGGTTATCAAGTAGTAATCGCAAGCGCGAAACCACCTCACGTGGTCCCGCCATAATCAAGTGATCGCCAAGTTGCAGGCGCAAATCATCTCGTGGATCAACAAACTTGCCATTACGAACAATTTTACTAATTACGACCTCATCAGTTTCAGGTAAATCTGGTATCAAACTACCATCAAAGCGTGCATTAGTCATCGTTACTTCAAACAAGCTTGACGTCGTTGAAGTAATAAAGCGTAAAACTTCTGGCGATTCGATTGCTGTTCGAAAAACGCCAACTCCTGTATCGAAAGTATTGAAATATTCAATTTTCAAGTTAGTTAATTCTTTTTTCATGACATCAATTTCATTAGGATCAGGGTCATCAAGTCTGACTAAAACCCGTTCAACGCCATACTTTTTAGCGGCTACGGCCAAGCTATAATTAATCTTGGAATGCAAGTCCGTAATTACCAAAATATCGGTATCGAAAATGCCCTGTTTAATTAAGGCAGCTGGTTCCATCGTATCTAACAGGGTGACTGGTGCCGAGTTTTTATAAGTTTCATAGCTTTCTGGATGCCGCGTATACAAGCTCGTATCATACCAATCGTGTGGTAATTGGTGACACGTGGCAACAGAAGTTACTGTAGTACCAATAATATGAACAATTGTCTTCGGTAATTGCTCGTCTTTCGGTTGGTATAACTTCTTAAAAAGCATTGGCCCAATTAAGCAGGTTAGCACTGCAGCTAAAGTCAGGGCACCACCTTGCTGATTATTCAACGCATGAATATTTTGCGCAACTGCCACACCAGAAATAACTAGTGTCATCGTTGTTTCAACTAAAAAGGTCCCAGCTAATGCATTACGCTGAGAAAATAACTGCTTAAAGCTGTAATATGCCGGCATTTTAGCCACTAAGAATGCAACTAATAGCAGTGGAATCAGTGTTAACGTTGCTTTTGAGCCAAGTAACGCAATTAAGTTCAATTTCACACCCGTTAAAATAAAGAAAAATGGGATTAAAAAGCCATAACCAATTGCATTTAATTTTTCTTCGGTTGCTTCTTCAGGCTCCAGCAGCTTGATTACAATCCCCGCAAGAAACGCTCCCAAGATGTTTTCAGCACCTACGGATGTTGCCAAAACAACCAAGATCACAATTACCAAAAAGGCAAAACGCATATCAAGTTGCGTAGTCGATTTAGTCAATTTGCCAAACACATTAAAGAAATTGCGAAACCGTGCTAGCAAATATGCCGCAGCTAAAAACACTAGTGAGAGTAGCCATAACGTACCACCATTGCCACTTTTAATTGAAGAATAGATCGTTAATCCAAGCAGTGGAATGATTTCACCTAGCACACCAAACAGCAGCAAGGTTTGGCCGTATGATTGGCCAAGTAAGTTATTTTCTTTCAAAATACTAATCATTACGCCAAGCGAAACCGTCGCAAATAGAATCACTGACAAAAAGACATCTGAAAATAAGCCGCAAACTTTAAACAAAACTCCCAAAACAATAGACGAAACAATTGTTAGTGAATAGGCGATAATTGCGCTTTTTAAAGGTGTCTCTTTTGTCTTATTTTGTGCTTTTTTAGCAGCTAAGACAGTCGTTGGCTTGCTCTTTTTAAATAATGAAAAATCAATCTCCATCCCACTTAAAAACAGCAACATGATCGTGCCCAACGTGCTCAAAGTATTCAAAACAGAATTAATATGAATAATATTAAAACAGCTTCTACCTAAAATTACGCCCACAATAATTTCCGCAACGGTTGTGGGTATCAGTGACACCTTGAACCGCGCCAGCAGTGTCGGTGTCAAAAAAGCAGCTACAGACACAATAACAAGCGATAAATCCATTAATTTACTCCCCCAATAAAATTTGTTAACTTATATATTTTACCAAAATAAATACTGAATAACTAAAAAAATAATATCTATTTATGAAAAGATGCATAAAAAAAGAACTCAAATCGAGTTCTTTAGTACATTAATCTAAGTCAAGTGGAATTTTATGTGTTGGCCGTGGATACTGCTCATCAATCGCCGCAAAATCATCAGCTGTTAATTCCAAATTTCCAGCAGCAAAGTTATCTTTCATGTGCTCTGCATTGGCTGTTTGCGGAATTGCAATCGTTATTCCATCGCGAATTGTCCAGCTAAGTAACACTTGGTAGACTGAAGCGTTGTGCTTTTGGGCGATTTGCTTAATTACCGGATTATCTAACATATCGGCATGCAAGTTATTATGCAATCCGCCAACAGGACTATAAGCTAGCAGTGGAATATTGCGTTCCTTTTGCCACGGAATCAAATCAAAGTCTAACCCGCGCGCATTCAGATTATAGAGATCTTCATTAGCAGCTAAATACTTGCCAGCAGGAAGTGCCTCGACTTCTTCTAAGTCTGCTACGTCAAAGTTGGACACACCCCATGACTTAATCTTGCCCTTTTCACGCATCCGATCAAGCTCGGCAATGGACTCCTCTAATGGCACCTGATCGCGCCAATGAAGCAGATACATATCTAGGTAATCAGTCTGCAGCCGCTCTAAACTGGCATCTAGGTGCTTTTCTAAGTCCTGCTTAGTCGCATTTTCGGGCCAAACTTTTGAAACAACGAACAATTCTTCACGGTTGTATGGCTTAATTGCCTTACCTACTAGAGTTTCAGATGCACCCTTGCCATAAATTTCCGCGGTATCAATCAGCTTGGCACCTGCTTCGATTCCGGCACGAATTGCGGCAAGCTCTGCAGCTTCCTTAGTTTGGTCGCTGCCCATGTGCCACGTACCAATTCCGATTGCTGGCACCATTTGGTTATTAATTTCTACTTGTTTCATTCAATTCTCCTAGTCTACTTCCACCACAACTTAATCAAACCTTGCGTGCCCAAGTCACCCAAGTCTTTTTCATCAACTAAAATTTCATACAGATCTTTGGCCTTTTGCGTTGCTGGCAATTCAATATCCATTTCCTCAGCGGTTTCAAGAGCAATCCGTAAGTCTTTCAAAAAGTGTTTACTGAAAAAGCCTGGCGTATAGTCGCCCTTTAAGACACGCGGGCCATAGTTGCTAAGACTCCAATTAGCAGCACTGCCGCCGCCAACCGTCTTGACCACTGCCGGTAGATCTAATCCTGCTTTTTGCGCATAAACTAGCATTTCGGTCATGCCCGTCATCGTACCAGCAATCATAATCTGGTTGGCCATCTTCGTGTTTTGACCGGCACCTGCTGGGCCAAAATATTGTGCCATACTACTAATTGCCTTAAAAACTGGTTCTAAAGTCGTAAAGGCTGCTTTATCACCACCAACCATCACGGTCAAAGTACCGTTTTTAGCGCCTAAATCACCACCAGATACAGGTGCATCCAGTACCTGAGCGCCTGCCTCAGCACCTGCTTGATAAATCTTTTGCGCCAATTTAGGCTTGGACGTTGTCATATCAACTAAAATCTTACCTTTAACGCTTGCAGCCATAATGCCATTTTTAGCAAAATAAACTTGCTCAACATCACGCGGGAAACCAACCATCGTGAAAATCACATCGGCTCCCTCTGTAACAGTCTGCGGATTGTCACACCAAGTTGCACCCTTGGCAACCAGATTATCAGTTTTAGACTTAGTGCGATTATAAACCAGCAGCTCATAGCCAGCTTTAAGTAGATTTAGACAAATAGCATTACCCATGACACCCGTTCCGATAAAACCAATTTTCATGATAATTCCCTCCTTAAAAGCATCAAAATATCAATGGTTTTACTTAATGATAGCACTTTCTTTTTGATTTTTAACTATTCGATTAATTTGGGACCATCTTTGCCGTTTGCTTTTGCCTACTGCCAACCATTTAAAATTGCATTAATTCCCATTAGGAATTGCTGGTCATCATGGCGCTCTTCTCCTAATAAAGCTGAAAATAATTCTTGAAAAATCGGCGAGCCCTGCTGCAATTCTGCCATTAAGTCAACGTTCACCTCGCCGCCCTCTTTAGGCTCGACTGCTTCTGCCCAGACATAACCAATAGTATAGAAGACCAATGAATTCAATAAAAAGACAGTATTTTTATTGAATTCTGCCATACCTTCCTTTAGCTTAAGCAAAACCTGCTCAATTAAAACAAATTCCTTCTTAGTTGCTAGTGGGTGTGTCGAAATTAGGGGCATTAATTCTTGATAAGCAATCAAAGTCTGCTTAACCTGTAACATCAAAGCTACTACTTTATCTTGCCATGTTGTCGCGTGTGCAAACAAGTCACTAGAAATAGTTAAGGCTTGTTGCCAAACCTTCTCTACCAAGCGGTCAAATAGCTGCCCTTGATTAGGAAAATAGCGGTAAATTGCCATTGGTGAAACACCTAATTTTTGACCCAATTTACGCATTGAAAATTTTTCCAATCCAATTTCCTTAATTAGCGCTAGACTGGCATTGATAATTATCTCTTCTGTTAATGGCTTTTTAGTAGACTTCGTTGCTTTCATTGTTTAGTTGTTACCCTCTTTTAACGGTTTAAAGTGAAACCCAATTATGGCAACTATACAAAAAATTCCCGTGATAATCCATAAAATAAGCAAATTTTTATGAATATTGGCCATTGTTCCGGCATCAAGACTAATCTTTTTAATTCCTGTCATTGCCCAATATGCTGGATCAAATTTAGCCAGCTGCTTAGCCCAATGAGGAAAGGTACTAGTTGGCGATAAACTGCCGCCTAGTCCCGACATTAGCATCCCCAACAGATTCGACAGCGACAGTGCAACTTCTTCGGAATTAGTCAAACTGACAATTAAAACACCGAAAAAGGTTAACGTTGCCGCAAAAGACATGATGATCGCAATAAATGCTGGCCAACTACCGTTAATTTTAAAATTAAATAGCCATTGACTCAGTAAAATCACAATTGCCAATTGAAAGACTTGGATTAGATATGCAACTGCAACTTTACCAAAAATAATTTCGTTAACTGTCGTCGCTGATACTTGTTGCCGGTCCCAAGTATTCCAGTCACTCTCATGGTAGAACATTTGAACAATTACTTGGACTGACAAAAAAGAAAACATAATTGCCAATCCTGGTACTACCTGCTCGGCCCCATTTGCATGCATATAGCCTTGAACAATTAGTTGCATTTTGGCAGCTGGCCGCATGAACGGCACCATGATTAAGGGAACACAGATCATAATCAACTTGATTGTGGGATCACTAAGCTGCAACCGTAAATTTAACTTCATAACATTCCAAATTTGCTTAATACTCATTATCTTACCTCCAATTTTAATAGTGAATGATAGGCTGATTCCAGATTTGCCGGGATAATTTTCAAATCCAATAATTGCTGATCTTGAAGTTCTGGCTGATTCAAAACACCCTTAACTAATTCCAAATAATTTTGGCCGCTTGATAGATGCTTATTAATCAGACAATTTTTCTCCTTTTGCCAGCCCTTAATCTGAGGTGGCTGTCCCTGAAAATACAGCTTAATTGTGGGTTTAGCGTACCGATTAATAATTTCGTCCATCTTGCCCTGCGCCATAATTTGCCCATGATTGAGAAACATGATATCGGCATTTAAACTTTCCATCTCCTGCAAATAGTGCGTCGTGTAAATTACTGTTATGCCGCGCTTGCTAAGTGATTGCACAGCGTGAATAATTCGGTTACGCGAATCAATGTCGGCGCCAACGGTCGGCTCATCTAAGAAAACAATTTTTGCTTCGTTCATCAGTGCAATTGCTGAGTGCAGTCGCCGTTTCTGCCCACCACTAAGGTTGGCAGCTTTGTCATTACTTAAGTTTTGTAAATCAAAAATTGGTAAAACTTCCTGATACTTGTCTTGCAGCTTTTGACCATTCAAGCCACTTAGACGACCAAAATTCATCAAATTTTGCTTAATTGTTAGTTGATCGTAGATACCCAAAGTCTGCGGGGCAGTTCCTAAATATTTGCGCAAATTACGCGAATTATGTTTGAAGGACTGTCCAAACAACTCCACGCTGCCGGAATCAGGCTTGAGCAACCCCGTCATTATTTTAATCAGCGTGGATTTCCCAGCACCATTAGCACCAAGCAAGCCAATGATTTGTCCAGCCTGAATCGTGAAATTGATTCCGTTCAGCACCTGATGATCCTTAAACTTTTTATGAACATTAGTTAATTTAATAGCTTCTACCATAATTTCTCCGTTCTTGTTTACATCGTAAACATAAATTTAATAATTTACAGTGTAAACTTATAAGGAAAAAGATGCAAGAAAAAAATAACCTTAACTTACAAATGTAAATTAAGGTTATTCTTAATGATCATCATAATGGTCTTTACAAGAATAGATAACTAGCTCATTCACCGAACACTTATAGATAATTCGATCTTTTGCATCTATCTTTCGCGACCAGTACCCAGACAGATCATGCTTTAATCCCTCTGGCTTCCCAAGTCCTTCAAAAGGATGCCGTTCAATATCTTTGATTAACTTATTAATCCGCCGGATTTTTTTCTTATCTCCCTGCTTCTGCCAATAAACATAGTCATCCCATGATTCGTCAGTCCAGCTTAATATCATCAGTATCTACCTCATAATCTGGATCAATTAATTCATGATGAACAGCTCTATTTGCATCAACCTGTTTTTGGCCATTGCGAATTTTAGCCATTAAATATTTATTCGACTCAATATCTAGAGTTTCAACTAAAGAATCATATTCTTGCTTACTCATCACCACAACATTATCTTCGGGCTCTTTATTAGTCACAATTAATGGCTCACTATGATCGTTAACTTGCTTAAAATAATCTTTCAAATGCTTTCTAAAATTACTATAGTTTACCGCATCCATTACAATCACCTCTATATTAATTGTACTAATAATTGTACATTATAGCAATTACTAACAATATTAAAAAAGGCACTCCCTTAAAGGAGCACCCATAAATATTATTAAGCAATTGTTTTATATAAAAATGCGGCGAGGCAGTACAGCAATGCAATGTGAGCTGGATAGAAAATATAAAAGAAATATTTCATGCCCGGGCCCTTTTGGCCGTTATAAAGCCAAATTGGAATAATTGCAAAAATCATCATCCATTGAGTTGTTCCACTTAGGCCATAAAGCAAAGCAGTAATTGCAATCAAGAGACATTGAATGTTCTTGTTATTTCTAAAAACATACAGCAGCGGGATCAGCAACACCATAATATTATTTTCGGCCAGAAGAATTGCGGGAAAAATGCCAATCGCAATTTGTTTAATTAAGAGTGGTACACTCTGCGCACCAACAATCATTGTTGTAATAACTGAAAAAATAAATGGTAGGGCAAACCATAAAATTCCTAAACTAATATGTTTCGCCTTATCGCCATCCTTAGCGGCCGCAAATTGATCAACACCAGCCATAAACATTGTTCCAATGAACAAGTCACGGAAAATATTATTGATTAACTGTACCTGATCGAAGCTAATCGTTTTTTGTAAAACTGTTGTTAACAGCGCCATTAGTACCATCGAAAGATACAGCCGCTCCATATATTTCTTCTTGTCATGCGTGTGACTAAAGCCAACTACACTGGTAAAAAAGAAAATAGTGGCCACTGGCCGACCAAACCAGTCCAGCCAATTCGGTGCACCTAACGGATAAAACATCTGATGGACATGGTCAACCACCATTAAAATAACACCAATTACTTTTAAATCAAAAGTAGTTAATCCTCGTACTTTTTTAGCAATTTGCATAGTACTCTCCTTTTCCTAACACATAGCCGTTCAAGTGTAGCATAGGGAGATAGGTGAACCCAAATGTTAGGGCTCAGAATGTGAATTAATTGAAAGCTTACTATTACTAGCAAATTGCCATAATATCTATTTCTTTAATTCTATCTTTGCTATAATATTAGCGAACATGAGTAGAAGCTAGATAGCGGTGACTAATTTTTAGACTGAGGATGTGGTGCTTATGGTGTAACAACTATAAACCTTAGAATTCGGTGGAAAGGATTAGTCAGGTACCCACATGGATACTGTTATTGCTTTGGGTTCAATCATTGCAGTGATTATCTTGGTATTGGTAACAGTGGTTAGACAATTAAATTTGTTGATTACTGAAATTGCTAAGTTAATTAACGCTTTGAGTGAATTAAAAGCTGCCTGGAAGAAATTTAGGGCAAAATAATAACCGCTTTAGCTTAAGACACTAACGGTTATTAATCAAATTACTGTTAAGTCACCGCTTAATGCGGAAACTCATGTTGAGAAGTCCTGTTGGTATCAGGGCTTCTTTTGTTTTATAAAGTCATTCTAGCACAGAAAGCTTTAAGAAAACAATGCTTTTACATGCCGAAAAACTTTAAAAAATCTAATATTTTTACACACTGAAAACATCAGAAAATTTAATACTTTTGAACGCTGAAAACATTAGGAAATTTAATACTTTTAAACGCTTTTGCATTCAAAGGTTAAATACTTTTAATAAATCAAAAACTGTCTAAAAGAAATTTAAAGCAAAATAATCTTCACTATAGTTATCATGATATCAGCGGTTTAGTTTAAAAATTGTTGCTTTAGGCAGCATAAAGCTAAAACCTATCAGCAAACTTTTAAATTATACTGATCTTTATTTAAATTCATAAAAAATTCAACACTCCTTAAAAATTAATATATAATAAGAATAACTATCCATGGAAGGACAATAATCATGAAAACAATAAAAAATATCACTAAAATTACAGCTACTATTTTATTATTTAGTGGATCATTAGCACCGAGTTTATTGGCTAGCATACAGCCAACTATTGTACAAGCAGCTAAATCTAAAAAGCATAAGGCAAAAACAAAGAAATTTAAGCTAAGCGTTCCAGCATTTAGAAAAGAATTTCTTAAAGAATTAAACAAAGAACGAACTAATCGAGGATTACAACCTCTAAAGGAAGACCCTCAATATGATAAAGCAACACAAGATCGTACTGTCCTATTATCAAAAGCATTTGCCAATCCTGAAAGTGAAAATGATGCCGATATAGTACACTTAGATAAAGATAAAACACCATACATTAATAAATATTTTGACAAATATAATATCCAACATGATTTTATTGGTGAAGTATGCAATCAAGGTGCTGTAGGACTGAATTTCAAACATAAAACGAAATTATACGTAATGGATCCATCCAAATACACCAACAAAATAGCAGCACATGAATCAATAATGGGATATATTTATAATGATGGACCATACTGGGCACATAGAGATACACTACTTAATCCAAAAGCTAAACGCATTGGTATTGGCGTAAGATTAGTAAACGATCATTTAAACCCCACACCATCAATCCATAGTTCAGAATCAGTAACAGAATACTAATTAGTTTCATCATTAGCAACATCTAGATAACCTAGTTGTTGCTTTTTTATAGCTATTCCAAAAATTACTTTTACTAATAAAAATAATCTTAACCATTAACTAGTTAAGATTATCTTACTTAAGTCTATTAACCTCTATGCTGGCTAAAGCTACAAACTAATGCTTGTGGCTTGCTAAACATTCAGTGGATTACGCAGGCATAAATTCGATCTTTACCTTTTGCTTAGTAGCCTGAGCAATCTCACTCAATAATTTTGTTGAAGCATTCATCGAACCATTCTCAATTCGTGCAATAGTCGACTGCGGTTTATTTACTAATTTAGCAAATTTTCTTTGTGTTAATCCCAAACTATCTCGTAAATTTCTTACCTGAACCGCAACTTCAAAATTTATATTATCTTGAGCTGCTTCTTTAGCAAATTCAAGATCATGTTTACTACGTTCACGCGCATATTCATCAATCTTACTCATTATTTTTACCTCTTTCAAAACTCATACGTCTAGTCTTAGCTTTATTTATTTCCTTTACAGGAGTTTTTTGATCCTTTTTAGTAAAGGCATGAGTTATAACATAATGATTATTTTCAAAATGAAAATAAATCGCTCTTTGAATATTCGAAGAATATTGGCTGCGAATTTCAAACAAATTACTTTCTAACTTTTTAATCCACTTTTGCCGACTAGCTATTTGCAAACCATAGAGTTCAATATTATTAATCGTGGCATATAACTTTGCTGCTTCTTTAACAGGTAAACTATCTAAAAACACTTTAAATTCTTGCCAGTTATAATATTCAAATTCAATCTTTTTCATAGTTATATGATAGCTTACTTGCTATCATATAGCAAACTAATTTACCTCAAAGTAATATATCTTTAGTCACTAATAAAATAATTGTGTGGCTTAAAGTGCATCTAATTCATTATTTATCTTCATCAACAAAATTTGACAAAGAACCAAAAAACTCTTACCCCAAAAGAGTTAAGAGTTTATAAAATATTTCCATAAAGAGTGTTTTATTGTTAGCTTGAGGTGTTCACACACAACCCTATTAAGATTCCCTAAGTAAGTGCAATTAAGTCTAACCCACCTATCTTAGATCAACATCTAACAGATACTCTAGTTACCTGTTCTTAATATCATGATAAACAATTTCAATTAAAAAATAAATTGTTAAATTTACTTTGCTACTTTAACTCTCATTTATAACTAAAACTGACAATTTCAATATTTCTATCTTCATCAACATGCATATAGGTTTTCATAAACAAAAAAATAATCTTAACTATCAACTAGTTAAGATTATCTTACTTAAGTCTATTAACCTCTATGCTGACTAGAAGCATAGAGGCTATAAAACAATACTATTATCACTTCAATATTTGAAATTAGTCATAATATTTAGCTGTGGTATTAATTGTGGCTATATATCTAGCTATTGACGCTTTACATCGCACCATAATCCTACTGGAATAAATACAATTAAACAAAATGCACCTAATATAAATGTTTTATTAAATGCTTTAGTAGTTTCTCTATGCTTCATAGAAAATATTTTTGACAAAATTGATTGTAATATTTGTTTCTGTTTGATCATAACTAAATAGTGTGTTTCTAAATTTTGTTTACTTGCCAATTTATTTAATGTTCCTGATAACATCGGATTATTTTTAGTTAACCTACCCAAGTTAATTTCTACCTTGGACATTTTTTGATTACCTTGGATAATTTTGTTAATCTGTGTTTTTTTAGGAAATCTAGGAACAGTCTTTTCTGAAACAATCGCATGTTTTAATTTCTTGTAATCAATTGTGTAATTGGTTATTTTACCATCAGAAGAAGCAGTTTCTTTTATTTCTTTTTTTACTGCCTGCTTAATATCCGGAGCTAGATAACTTGTTTGAACTTCCTGCAAAGCACTTTGTCTAACAGATTTGACAGATGAAGTCATATTATTATTCAAGACGCCAATTAATAAAGCTATTCCTAAGCAAGACCCTAGCTGTCTAATTGCATTAACAATTCCCGAACCAATTCCAACCTTTTGAGCAGAGATATGTAACACTGCAGAAATCTGTGAAAGCCCTGCTAAACCAAAACCAGCTCCTAAAACAATCATCGTAAAGATCATTTGAAAGCGTGTCATTTGATAATTAAGCTGCGTTAAAAGCACCAGACTAGCAAACATCAAGACGGCTCCCGCTGTCACTGGCCAACGATAATTAAATTCTTTACCTAATTTATTTCCAAGCGGGACAACAACCATCACCGTCAATGAGCTAAACATAATAATATAACCTGCATTCAGCGTAGAATAATTTAGGATATTTTCTAAATATAGATTAAAGACAACACTAGAGCAGACAATAGTAAATCCACACGCTAAATAGACCAACGCTGAAGAAGTAAAAGTCATATCTTTAAACAAGGATAAGTCAATTAATGGTTCAGTATTATAATGCTCGTCTAGTCCAAAAAAGACAAAAGCAATAACTGAACTTATTAAAAGCCAAATTACTGTTTTGGAAGACCAACCCCAAGTTGATGCTTTTAACAGTACTAAAGTTAGTGCAAATAAGCTCCAACTAAAGAAGATTAATCCTAACCAATCTATTTTCTTAGAAATACTTGAATCGTAAGACTCTGTAAAGCATGATAAGAGCAATAAAAACGCGATGATTGCCAACGGTAAATTAATAAAAAAGATTGTCCGCCAAGACCACAAATGAATTAATAAGCCACCTACTGGTGGTCCACTAGCTGCTGCAGCTGCCGAAATTCCACCTAGTAGACCAATACTACCCTGAGCTTTTTCTCTAGTACCAAAAAGACTGACAGCAAGCGGCACAACGATTGGAGCTAAAATAGCACCACCAAAGCCTTGAAAGCACCTAGAAATTATTAATATTCTTAATGATTGTGCCAAACCACTTACCAATGAACCAATTCCAAAAATTATTAAACCAATAGCCGCTAACTTTTTTCTACCAAATTGATCGGCTAATTTTGAGCCTGGAATCATAAAAACAGATAATACTAAAAGATAAACTGTACTAATCCAATTACTATCAGTTAAACTACTTGAAAAAGCCTTGTTAATTGCTGGCAAAGCAATATTTGCAATAGTTGTATCCAACGTTGTCATAAACATCATCAGAGCTAGTGCAATTATGCCACCTATTTTTTTGAATTTCGTATTCATAAATTTCCTCCTCGGCTTTTGATTCATAATGCAACAAAAATAATAAAATTTTTTATCTTTTGTCAGCAATCTGTTTTAACAACTTGGCCGCTTCATTACTTTTAGCTAAAATTTCTTTTAAAACACTATCTGGTAAATCAGCAAAAATAACACTAATTTGTTCATCAATTTCATTAACGTATTTTTGATGATTACTTTGGGCAATTTTGCCTTGGTGTGTCAATTGCAAGATGTATTCTTTTTCTGAATCTGGAGCATATTCTTTTATGACCATTCTCTTATCTACAAGACGTCGAACCATCTTAGATGTAGTCCCCCGCGTAACACCAGAAATTTTAGCTAAAGTAATTAAATTACAATTTTCATTTTGTGCGATTAATTCAATTGTATCTATCTCCGCAGGATGCAATTCATATTTCGTACCAAATTTTAGTGTCGTTTGTTCTAGTTGATTATACGAATTTACTGCTTTTTTAAACGTAGCAATTAGTTGTTTAGTTAGATCTAAAGACATAAGTTTCTCTCTTTCTTTTTGATTCACTATGAAACAAAATAATTATAAATCTTTTAATTATCGCTGTCTACACCTTTATAGCAAAATGACAGACCTAAGTCTGTCATTTAACAAATTATATTTAATTATCATTCATAACTAAATCTGACATTTCAACATTTCTGTCCTCATCAACATGCACATAAGTTTTCATAAACATTTTAACTGTATGACCCATGCGACTTGCTGCCCATGGATAAGACATACCTGGAGTATTACCCAATTTAGTTGCCACCGTATGACGACAAGTGTACATGCTAATATTACAATCTTTACTATCAATTCCCACTTTGTTGCAAATTTCTTTCAACATATCGTTCATACTATGTTGAACTATTGGATAGCCTAAAGCACACAAACGATAATCTTTAATGTTCAACATGATCAAATCATTTTTATTAGCCATATCATGCTCAAAAAGAAATCTATTCTGACAATGTTTAAACTTCTCCAACAACTGCAAAAGTGGTTCAGGAAGGGGCAAGGTTAGCCGAAATTCACCTTTAGGCCTACTCTTCAAATGACCGTTAAATTGCTTCTCTTTTTCATTCCATGAATTATTTATTCTAAAAACTTTGTACTTGCCATCATCAATCAAATTAGACCATTTAAGTCCTTGAATTTCTTGTGGTCGCATACCAGTTTGCAAAGCAATTAAAATTGCAATTTTTGTAGTCCAATAACTGACACTAGTTGCATTTAACTGGCGATAAATTTCCGCTTCAATCTTAGCAATTTCATCTTTTGTAAAAACATATTTTTTAGTTGGTGACACCATTTCATCACGTCTAAAAAATTTTGATAATGCCTTAATTGGTACTGGATTCTTTTCCAAGCCATAATCTTGCAAACTGAAAAAGAAGCCTCGTAAATTTTGTAATTGCCTAGCGATCGTACTATGTGCTGTAACAGTCACCTTGTGTGTTCTAACATATTCTCTTGCGAAATTACGAATATCTTTTTCTTTAACTGCATAAACCTTCTTTTTACCAAAGAAGTGTGATACTAATTTAACCGTATACTTCCAATTATCATACGTAGTAATTGACGACCAACGACCTGAACGATATTCTTCTTCAACATATCGATTTAAAGCCTCTGCAAGTGGCTGATTTAACACGTCTAACGCAAGATTTTTGCGTTCACGATAATTTACCCACATCTTCTCTTCTAATTGCTTAGCCTCACGTTTATTAGTCGTTTTAGTAATTCTACTTGGTACAGAAATAGTCTTGCCAGTTTCATTATCTGTTGGTTGTATTCTAACGCGATATTTACCAGCATTCTTACCAGTCTTAATTAACGTGATTGCCATCTACTTCTTCACGACCTTACATGTTCGCTTAGAGAGAAGCCAAGTTTGAACTTCATCAAAGACATAATATTTACGTCCATCTTCTGTTAATTGATGATATGGGCACCCGTTATCAATTAATTTAAAAAAATATGTATAACTCACGCCTAACTTTTGTGCTATTTGACGTGCGTTCAATAATGTATCACCAAACATTATTTTTCCTTTCCTGTATCTCTATCTTTTAATTCTTGTTGTAAATTGTTTAATATTCTTGAAAAATCTTGCCTAACGCTTTCAGTTTTAATGAATTGCGATTTTCTAATTAACGAATCTGATAACTTAATACCGCCTATTTGGTTAGGTTTATCAAGATATGAATTTAAAAATTGGTAAAACTGATTTAAACCTACCTGTCCGTAATTATCTTTAATTAAATACAAAACACCTGCAGCTCCACCTAGTAAAAACCACATTATTGTTTTATTTAACGACAAATCTAAATTAGCTTTTTCTTGATCCAAGTTATTAATTCCTAGTCCACTCGCTAATTCTGTTAAAACTTTCCATTCTGGTGCAAGATTGTATTTTTCATTAATCTTTTTTGTATTCAACTAGCGACCACCGCTCTAACACAATTCCTAACAAGTCTGAATAAATATCTTGCTTATTCAATTTAGCTACTAACTCACCTATTTGATGAGCAGTCTTACCTTTAAATTCACCTTCAAAACGTAACCAATCATGACAGCCTTTAGCCATACTCCGATAACGTCCATCAGGTCGATCTTGCTCAATCTTTTTATCATAAATTCTTAGAAAGCAATCGCTGGTTCTAGCACCAACATAAATAGTTTCTACTTTTTCAGCATTACTAATAAATTTCAAACGTCCCGACGGAATTCGATTGCCTTGTTTATTTAAAAATATCAATTCTTGATTCATAATTCTTTTAGCAATTGAATCAACTGAAAAATTATAGTCAATTAAATCAGTTGCAATATCAATTCTCGAAATATGACCTTGATATTCTAAACAAACCTGCTTAATAAGATTCTGCCAATCAACTTTTAAACCGGTATAATCAGCAACCAATGCTTCATAGACAGCCTTGCCAACAGCAGTAAAATCAATTGAAATTCCCATGTCTTTTCTGTCAGGGTTCCACATTACCGAAATATACTTCTTTTCATTAGAACCAAAATTATAGCTTTTTGAATAGCCATTTTGCCCCTTACTTTCAGCTTTAATTTCAAAATAATCTGAAAGAGCAAAAATTTTATTGGCTAACCGTAATTCATCTATATCTTCGATATGAAATTTATTTGCGACATACGGAATGTAAAATCTAATTTGGTCAATGCTAATCATATTAATTTCTTGCATTTTTGCCTCAAAGATTTTCCGTTACCCCCATATTATTATACGGGGGTAGCCCGCACGCTCCGCTTGGACGTGCTACTCGGGAACACAGTTCCCGCCAGCGGGCTACCTAACGTTTTAATTACTGCCAATAACCTGTTTCATCAGCAAAGCTATCTAAATTCAAATTATTTTCTAGCTTACTAATTACATTAGGTACATTAACATTAGACATATCAGGTGCGACAAAAGGAACGGGCAAAATATTAGCTTGTCCATCCATCTCAATTAAGCCAAAACCTGGTTTATTTGGTATTTTAGGCAATTCTTTTGTATCAATTCCAGGAAATACCATGCGATAAGTCTCGCTGTCAGCATTGCCCATAATAATGCGATTGCCTAATTGTAAAGTTAAAGAACGATCTATTACCGTTGCTTCTAATCGTTGTGCAGAAAGAATAACAAAAATTCCTGCCTGCCGTCCTTTTAAAATTAATTGACGTAATAAGGACATTAATTCATTTTTTTCTTTAGTAGTCGCTTCTGCCATTAATGCTGCGACTTCATCAATTAAAATCAAATATGGTCGCAAATTATAATCAAACCAATCTTGACCAAATTTGCCCCTAAAATGACTAGCACGGTTGTTCATATTATCAACCATATTTCTTAATAACCTTGCAGTTTGCCCCACAGTAGTAGCAACAACTTGTTCGCCGTTATTAAGATAATTACTTAAAGTAGATAAATCTGAACGTTTATTGTCAACGATTAATAAACCGCCTTGCATTTGCGACATAAATTTTAAAGAAATATATGTTGCCAGTTGCGTTTTACCCATACCAGAACGACCAACAAGAAGAAGCCCAGGGCTTCCTCGAAAATTAAGTTTAATTGTTGATGTTAGAGTGATATACCCTTTACTTTTAGAAAAAGTCACTGTCACTGACCTTCTCTCCGTGATCTGATATTTTGTATAACTTATAAGTGATTTGTCCAAAAAAATCGTCTACTTTCGTACAATTCATCTTAAATACATCAGACAAAATACCTGAAAGCTGCCTAGCATTTTCACTATTTTTAATACCATCAGTAAGAAAAGTAATATAAATATTATTGTTATGTTGCTCGACTTCAATTTTTACAGCATTAACAATCCTTTTAATACCTTGATCAGTACCATCCTGTTCATAATCAATTAATCCTGCTGATCTAACAACTTTTTTTAAAGGAAAGTAGTATTTGACTTGAAGCAAAAATTTTATCAAAACTAACGAAAATGGTAGTATCATAAATAGTAGAGGATATACCAAATTAGATATATTTCTAATGGTGATGATATGAACTGTCAGCAAGCCGAAATCGACCAAAATTACGATTGCTGCAGTCACAAATACTAATATTCTCCACCCGTTGCTTAACCACAACGGGTTTTTTGTATCAAAAATAATCTTCTTATTTTTCATTTTTACCAACTCCTTAAATTTTCATTGCTTCTTCTGGTGTCATATTTAAAACTCGAACACTCTTGGCATTCAATCCTTCCTTACCGTTATAAATCCAATGATTAATTTCATCGAATGCAACTACTACATGCTTAACACCCAACAATAAACTTGCTGCATCTTTTTCTTCTTTTAATAGATCACCTTCTTTGACCTTTACTTGTAATCGTGTGGCAAGTGGTAATTTAGCATTTTTAGAAATTACCGCAACTTCATGAATTGCACTGGTATTGATTTTACTTTTATCTTTAAAATCTTGACTTTTATCAATATAGCCTCCTTGCAAAATAAATACCTTGCCAATTACTGATAATACTGACGCAGATTCCAATCGCTTACTTAAAATTGGTGTACTTTTACTTTCAATTTGTTCAGCTTCTGTTGAGAATTCTTTACTTGACATAAATTTTCCTTTCTTTCTACAGTTGCTTTTTAATCACAAAAAATTAAAAATAAATAAAAAATATTACATTTGCGAACTTTTTGTTCGCTAAACTAAATATATACCTTTAACTATCATTTTGCAATCATGATATAATTTATTTAACCCGAGAATGGAGAAAATTATGGCATTACCAAGAATTAAAGAAATTCGACAAAAATTAGGTATGACTCAAGCTGAATTTTCAGATTATTTGGCAAAAGAAAAAAATATAAATATTTCAAGAGCCAGAATAGCAAAATACGAATTAGGTATAAATACTCCCAGTGATGATACTCTTAATAAACTTTCTGAAGCACTAAATGTTCCTCAAAACTATTTAGCAGGGAAAGGTATAAATGAAGAGGATATTGATGAAACATTAACTAATACTTTGCATAACGCATATTTTAATTCATATTCAAATTATGTAATTACACTTGAAGAAGATCCTCAAAAAATGCCTTATAAACTTAAAAGATTAATCGATTCTTACCTGGATCTTAACCAACGCATGTATTATTCAAACATTTTATATGATTCACCAAAATTCAATCCCCTCATCTTTTATCAAGACAACACAGGAGAGGTTAGTAGGGAAGCAATAAAGGCACATTTCCCTCGTTCTAAAAAAATTGATAAATTTTGGAAAAAAACTTTTGAGTTTTTATACAATGATTTCAAATTCAAAAAAACATTAATAGGTTTAAATAAAGAAAAATTTTCTGAAAAAGTCACTGAAAGAATAGAACAGCAATACAAACAAGATAAGTTAAAATATGATACTGATAGCCTTCTTAACACAATTGAAAAATTTAGTTCGGACTTAAAACTAGATGTGTATGAATGGCAAAATAGCAAAAAAACAAAAGATGAATTAGATGAAAATATTGACGAAAAGATTTATAAGCTAAACAAAGCAATTTCTAAATTAGGTTTTGGAAAAAATGTCAAGTCCGAGCAATAATGCTCGGGCTTTTTATTATGCTATATCTCTTACCACACAGAAATATATCTTATAAATTCTGTTATACCAGTATTTATAGCAGCTTAATAATATCTTCACCACACAAAAATTATCAAATTTAACTTTTGTGGTATTTGTGTGGCAAAAATTAAATATTAACAACTTTGCATAAGTATCAACTAAAAATCAAAAACAAGAAAAAAAGCCTATCATCAAGGTATTTATAGAACCTCAATAATAGACTTCTTAAAGCTAATTTATAAAAATTTATGCTGACTAGAGGATTCGAACCTCCGACCTCATCATTACTAATGACGTGCTCTGCCAACTGAGCTAAGTCAGCATTGTCTTACTTGACAACGATATTAATTAAACCATATTCGTAACAATTACGCAAGTATTTTTTGACTTTTTCTAAATTTTTGTTATAACTATTCTTTGATCTTTATTCTCACAACGTAAAGGATAGAGTATAATTATAAAATATAATTTAAGAACGGAGTGATATGATGGCTAACTTAACACCGATTAATTCGCAGCTACCATGGCTAATGCGGGTCATTGTGGCCTCGCTTTGCGGAGCATTAATCGGTTACGAACGAGCAATTCAACGAAAGAGCGCTGGGGTCAGAACCCACATTGTCGTCGCTTTTTCGTCAGCATTATTTATGATTATTTCCAAATATGGATTTTACGATTTATTAAAACTTAACGATGTGGCGGTTGACCCGTCAAGAATCGCGGCCCAGATTGTTTCTGGGATTTCCTTTATTGGTGCCGGGACGATTTTAATTAAAAAGCAACAGGTTTCCGGTCTGACAACCGCTGCCGGAATTTGGGCAACTGCCGCAATTGGGATGGCAATTGGCTCTGGGCTGTATTTCTTAGGGATTTCCCTGACCGCCTTTCTCTTTCTTATCCAAATGCTATTCCATGATGATAGCTTGATTGATAAAATCATCATGCACATTCGGTTCAATATTCAGATTGAAGCCGTCAACAAGCACCATATTTTGGAGACAATTGAGGATGAGCTAAAGGCCAGTCATGTCCAAAATGTTTCTGTTAAAATTTTGTACGTTAATGATGAACGAATTATCTTTTTTGTTGATGGGATTATTAACAATAACATTGATGAAAATGATATTATCATGTCTCTGCGTAAATATCCTGACATCAAGCGGATTAGTTACACAAGCATGGGTAAATAAAATTATAAGCAATAGTCTAACTATTGCCTTTTTTATACCGTTATTTTGGTATTTACAAATCAAATTAACTACAATAGTAATTATTACCTAATCAGAAAGGAAGAATTTTATGGCTGGTTCACTCGATTATTTACGTTGGCGCGGTGATCTTTCATTCAAAGAGAAACCTTTTAATAGTGTTGATGCAGCGCTGCTTTCATCAATTGTTTACCTCCCCGCTGATACCTCGGCTGTCGGACACACCTTGGGTGACGTTGCACAGCAGTTGCGGCAGTTGCCTTCGTTTCAGCACCAAATGCACTCTGAAACTGGCGCTGAGGTGCTATTATTGCCGGAAAGTCCACGCATTGGCGGTATGAAAATCCTCGATTGGACTGATCGCTTAGAAAAAGAGCCGCATCCTTTACAATTTACCGCTGCCACTTTTGCCATCAATCCGCAGACAATGGTTATTGCTTATCGCGGCACCGATGGTTCAATGATTGGCTGGAACGAGGACATGCGGATGAATTATCTGCCGGAAATTTACGGGCAGAACGTGGCAGCTGAATATCTTGAAGACATTGCCCAGAAGTTTCCCGACCAGCGTATCTATCTTGTCGGGCATTCCAAGGGCGGCAACTTTGCCCAATATGCCTTAAGTGCTGTCAAGCCAGAGATTCAAGACCGAATCATTAAGGCATTGAGCTTTGATGGCCTTGGCTTCTTCCGTGAAGTCTACACTAGTCCTGGCTTCATTCGCTCAATGTCCAAGATGAAAACTTACATCCCTCAAGCCTCAATCTTCGGCGCCATGCTAGATCACCCTGAGCACACATTAGTTGTTAAGAGCAACGCCGCCATGCGCAATCAGCATGACCCGCGGCGCTGGTCAGTTGGCCGCGACAGTTTCACACTTGCCGATGGGTTAACAGCTGGCAGTCGCGTCATTCGCCATGCTTTAATCACCTTCAATCGTTCGATCCCCAAATCCGACCGTGGTGAATCGTTTTCTGCATTGTTTGAAGCGTTTGAAAATGCCGATATCAATGAGTTGCACCAATTAACTAGCAACAAACTGCTGGGAACTTATCGTTTCGGACGAATTTTAATGTCACTTGAGCCCGATGAACGTAAGCTGATTACCCAAATTTTCAGTAATATTTGGAATTCTTACAAAAACAACATGACTTTGCCACTGAAGGTCAACAATTATGAACTTTATCCTAAGAGCAACGACTCAAATAAAGGCCCTATCTTTTACGAATTCTATGATTCTCAGCATCCTGACTTAAAATTGCCACCAGATGTTGAACAAAAATTACACTGATTTTGCACATGTTTCATGTGTAACAAAAAGAGCTCAGAAATTTAATTGTTTCTGAGCTCTTTTACTAGTAATTATTATTTTTTAATCTTGTCCTTGACGTCATCGAACTTATCTTTGGCATCATCTGCAGCCTTAGCTGCCTTATCCTTAACATCACCAGCGGCTTGTTGAGCTTTGCCCTCAACCTCTTTTGCTTTGCCAGCAATTTTATCTTTAAAACCTTTGTTAGCCATAATTTTAAGTCCTTTCTAAATTTATCTTACAACCATACTTTTATAATACAATGATAATTAAATAATGTCATTTAAAAGGCCTTAATTTTTGACAAAAGTTGCTAAATCAATAAAAGTCATGGAATTAATTATCTAAACTCCATGACTTTTATCATTTTTATTCATTTGGCTGATCGTGACTATAGTCGAGATTAGAAAAACGGTTATATGGCTTAGAAAACATGAGCTTAATCGTTCCCCGGCTACCTGACCGGTTCTTTTCAATAATGACCTCAACCTCGCCATTATCATCTTCTGCTTCGACCTCACCCTGATTATGATCATCGTCATCTTGTTCATCACGGTAATAATCATCCCGATATAAGAAAGAAACAATGTCGGCATCCTGCTCAATTGACCCAGATTCCCGAATATCTGACAGTACAGGCCGCTTATCCTGCCGCTGCTCAACTGACCGTGACAACTGCGACAAGGCAATTACAGGCACATGCAGTTCCTTCGCCAACTTCTTTAACTGTCGTGAAATTGCCGAAACTTCTTGCTGGCGCGATTCACTGCGGGGACCTTCAATTAACTGCAAATAATCGATCACAATTAATCCCAGATTGCCCTTTTCCTTGGCCAAACGCCGTGCTTGTGCCCGAATTTCACTCATCTTAATTCCCGGCGTATCATCAATATAGACATTAGCCGTCGCAAGTGAGCCCGAGGCCACAATTAGCTTGCGCCATTCTTCTTCATCCAGCTGACCTGTCCGCAAATGCTGGGAGTTAATCAGTCCTTCAGACGCTAGCATCCTTTGGACTAGCTGCTCGCCACTCATTTCTAGGGAAAACATGGCAACCGATTTATCAGTATGCAGACCAACGTGCTGGGCAACGTTCAATGCAAAGGACGTTTTTCCGACACCGGGACGCGCCGCAATAATAATCAATTCATCATCGTGAAATCCCGTCGTCATCTTATCGAGCTCAGCAAAACCCGTTGGCAATCCCGTGACCATGTTGCCGTCTTCGGGTATGTTGTTAATTTCTTCAATCGTTGAATTAACAATTTCCTTAATTCCGCGAAAGCCACTTGCACTGTTTTCCGAGGAGACATTCATAATCTCGCTTTCGGCATTATCCAAAATGTCAGTCACATCATCGGAATCTTGAATGGCGGTTGTAATAATCTTTTGACTAGCAGAAATTAGCCGCCGAAGCAGTGCTTTCCGGTGAACAATCTTAGCATAATAAGTAACGTGGGCGGCGGTCGGCGTTGCTAACGCCAATTCCGAAACATACGCAATCCCGCCAATATCTTCCAGCTGCTTCTTTTTGGTTAATTCATCCTGCAGCGTTAATGGATCAATTGCATCCTCACGATCTGACAGATCCAGCATCGCCTGGAAAACCAGCTGGTTTGCTCGTTTATAAAAATCGGCGGGCTGTAATATGGCACTTGCATCCGCAATTGCCTCTGGATCAATAAAAATTGCCCCTAAAACTGCTTGTTCCGCCTCATCATCATGCGGTATTTGTTGCGAAACAATATTATCCATTAGTTATGACCACTTTTTTATTAAAATCTAGACCGGACACTAATCTTGCTCGGTGATATGAACGCGAATTTTAGCTTCTACGCCCTTAAACAACTTAACAGGTACATTTGTGTAACCTAAAGATTTAATCGGCTCAGGCAGGTTTAATTTACGCTTGTCGATTTTAATGCCAAATTGCTTTTCCAAGCCTTCGACAATTTTTTTACCTGAAATAGAACCAAACAACCGAGCATCTGTTCCGGCCTTTGACTTAAAGTTAACAACTGTTTCGTCTTTTTCAAGTTCTGCCTTAACCTTTTCGGCTTCAGCTTTATCGGCTTCATAAGCAGCTTGCTCGTTGGCAGCAACCCGTTCCAGCGTGTGCATATTAGCTTTAGTGGCAGCCTTAGCTAGGCCGCGCTTAATCAAAAAGTTTTGGGCATAGCCATCAGGAACATTCTTAACTTCACCGCGTTTACCACGGCCTCTTACGTCTTGAGTAAAAATAACCTTCATTTGTAATCTCCTTTATTCGTTTTCTTTCTCATAAGTATCAACTGCATCCGTCAATTTTGCAAGAGCTTGTTCAATCGTCACGTCCTTAATCTGCGTCGCCGCATTGGACAAATGACCACCGCCACCAAGCTTTTCCATAATCACTTGAACGTTAATACTGCCCATCGAGCGTGCAGAAATCCCAACCGTATCCTTGTCACGCCGCGTAATCGCAAAACTTGCTTCAACGTTTTCTAAGTCAAGTGCCGTATCGGCTGCCTGCGCCGTTACAATGGGATCGATAATTTTCTTTTCTGGACCACACATGACGGCCATGTTGGAGTTGATAATCTTTAAGCTGGCAACTAAACTTGTGCGCTCCAAGAAGCTATCAATATCTTCCTTGAGCAGCTCACTGACCCCAGTTGAACTTGCACCGATTGAGCGCAAATAACTCGCCGCATCAAAGGTTCTGGTTCCCGTTCTTAGTGAAAATTCTTTAGAGTCAACGGTAATTCCGGCAAGCATTGCCGTTGCCTCTAAGTCGGTTAAGACCCGCTTACCAGAACTTGGCTGCTGGTACTCAATCATTTCTGTCACCAGCTCACACGCAGATGAAGCATACGGCTCGACATACGTTAACATCGGATTTTCTGGGAATTCCTCGCCGCGGCGGTGGTGGTCAATTACGATAATTCGATTCTTCAACCGGTCATACAATTCCTTAGAATAAGTAATTGAGTACTTAGAATGATCTACCATGACCAGCATTGATTTATCTGTTACCTTTTCCAGAGCGTCTTTAGGCGCAATGAACAAGTCCGCATCTTCTTCTGCCTGCTGCATCTTAACGATTAATCGGCCAACATCATAGTTGGTCTTATTAACATCTAGAACAAAATTAGCCTTAACGTCATGCAGCTGGGCAATTTTAACAACGCCGATACCACTACCGACTGAGTCCATATCCGGATTGGCATGACCAACAACAAATACGCGGTCAGCCTCCTTGAACAGTTCACTAATTGCCTGTGAAACCATCCGTGCCCGGACTCGTGTCCGCTTCTCCATCGGGTTCGACTTTCCGCCGTAAAAGCGTGCATCCTTACCCGGCTGGCACAGGACAACCTGATCGCCCCCGCGGCCCAAGGCCAGATCAAGATTAGATTGTGCTTGATCAGCCAATTCCGTAATTGAACTGCTGCCAAAGGCAATCCCAATTGATAAAGTTAGCGGGGTATTATTCCGACTGGTTTCTTGGCGGATTTTATCCAAAACAGAAAACTTATCATCTTCCATTTTAGCTAAATCCTGCATATGCACCAATAATAAAAAGTGATCCTCATCAATTCGTTTAAGATAAGCATTAAAGTTTTTAGCATAGTCGCTCAAGGTATTTTGTACATACGAACTCATGCTGGTCAATTCCTGATCATGCATTGCTTCGCTTAGCTCATCATAATTATCAATGAAGATTTGCCCGATTGCCAGTAACTCATCATTGTATTTTTCTTCAATCTGGGCATAACGCGTGATATCAAGTAGATAAATCACGCCTAAATTATCTTGAACAACCATCTCAAATTGATGATTATCCCAATTTACTGTTTGATTCTCAGCAGTCTTGGCCGCCAGCGACTCATCAATTAACTTATTTAAATCTGGGTCAACTGCCTCAATGGTTCGCCCGATTAAGTCATCGTCTTTTAGATAAAGCTGCAAGTATGGATTGACCCACTGGATTTGCCTGTCTTCATCATAGAGCAAAATCCCCAGCGGCATCTTAATCATTGCCTCTTGTTCACTACGCTTAATGCGATAGGACAGACTAACCGCAAAATTATTGGCATTACCTGCCAAAACATACGCTCCATAGACGGTAAAGGCAACGGTAAGAATAAAAATCAGCACCATTGCCAAACCAAACAACGGATTCATAATCATGGCAACAATGCTGCCCAAGAGCGACAGCGCCAAAATAATAATTACCGAAGCTGTCAGCCGTGAATCCTTGATAAAAGCAGGAAATCCATTACGCAAAAAATCTTTCATGCAAGATCCTTCCTAAATTAATGTAAAATACATCACTATTATTATACCTTGGATTCAACTGATAAGAAACTCCCTAATATCCAGCTTAAAATAGCGTACAAAAAAATGCGGAAAATAACTTCCCGCATTTTTATTTTTATTCAACTGATTAGTCTTCAGTAACGAATGGCAACAAGCCCATAATGCGAGCTCTTTCAATTGCCTTAGCTACCTTACGTTGATTCTTAGCGCTAGTGCCAGTGACACGACGTGGTAAGATTTTACCTCTTTCTGAGATAAAACGTTTCAACAGATCAACGTCCTTGTAGTCAACGTAATCAATATGGTTGGCTGCGATAAAGTCAACCTTACGACGACGATGGCCGCCTCTTCTTTGTTGAGCCATATCCTAGGTCCTTTCTATAAGTTTAGAATGGAAGATCGTCATCAGAAATATCAATGGTATCCCCAGATCCAGCAAATGGATCCTTTGGCATACTTGATTGATTATTATTTTGGTTATTCTGATTAGATGGTCCCATATTTTGAGAATTATTGGCATTTGGATTACCAAAGTTGCCATTGAAATTCCCATTATTATTTGGTGTGTAACCACCATTTTGACTGCGGGATTCACGGTCTTTGCGTGACTCGAGCAATGCAAAGTTGTCAACGACAACCTCTGTTACATATACTCTTTGCCCGTCTTTATTATCGTAAGTTCTGGTTTGAATCCGGCCGTCAATACCAACCAATGATCCTTTAGACGTAAAATTGCAGAAGTTTTCTGCTGATTTGCGCCAAATGACACAGCTAATAAAATCCGCACCTCTCTCACCTTGAGCGTTAGTATACTGACGGTCAACAGCAAGAGTAAACGTAGCAACCGAGATTCCACTCCCAGTAGTACGTAATTCAGGATCACGTGTTAAACGGCCAACAAGTACAACTCGATTAATCATACTCCAAGGTCCTTCCTTTCCTAAATCACGATCACGATAACGTAATATTATTTGTCTAACTTAACAGTCATTGAACGTAAAATTGCGTTGTCAATTTTTGACAAACGGTCAAATTCGTTAACTGCGTCTGCGTTATCAGCAGTGAAAGTCATGATATGGTAAGTACCTTCACGATACTTCTCGATTTCATATGCAAAATGACGCTTTTCCCAGTCTTTAGATTCAACCATTGTACCACCGTTGTCTGCGATAACTTTATCGTAGTTTTCAACAAGTGCCTTCTTTGATTCTTCATCAATATCAGGTTTAATAATGTAAGTTATTTCGTACTTAGTAGTTGTCATTCTAGTGCACCTCCTTTTGGTCTAAATGGTTCTTGCTAAAATCAAGAACAAGGAGTAATCAATTTTATTACTCGCAATCTCTAATTCTAGCACATAAACAAAAAAATTACCAAACTATATTCACGTGATCCTAAGAGAATTTTATTTCTCCGACTAATAGGTACGCTTAAAAGTCTGATAATTTTTAAATTTAAATCACTTTTATTCTTCTTCGGTCTCAGAATCAGCCGCTACTTCCTGATCTTCCTCAGCAGGAACAACTGTTAAGCTAGCAACCTTACTGTTGTCGTTAACTTTAATCAACCGTACACCCAAGGTGCTGCGGCTGGTCTGCGAAACATCTGCAATCTTGAAGCGAATCATGATGCCGTCATTGGTAATCACCATAATATCTTGGGTACCATCAACAACTGTCACACCAGATAGCGGACCATTCTTCTCAGTGATATTAGCGGTTTTAATTCCTTTACCACCACGACCCTTAACTGGATATTCAGCAGCAGAAGTCCGCTTACCATACCCCTTTTCAGAAATTACTAGGACTTCATCGCTATCTTCAATGACACCCGAGCCAACAACATAATCGCCATCACGCAGGTTAATCCCGCGAACACCGGCAGCAGTTCGACCCATTGCCCGGACAGTCTGCTCATTAAAGCGAACAGCATAGCCAAGATGCGTGCCAATCATAATATCCTTGTTGCCATCAGTGGTTAGAACATTCGTCAATTCGTCGCCATCACGCAAAGTCAAGGCAATCAGGCCGCTGTTTCTAATATTCGCAAATTCACTGACAAGTGTCCGCTTAACCGTCCCCATCTTCGTGATAAAGAACAGGTACTGGTCATCAGCATTTTCAGGAATATTAATAATTGTCTGAATCTTCTCGCCTTTTTCAAGTTGCAATAGGTTAACAATTGGTAAGCCCCGAGCAGTCCGGCTAAATTCCGGAATTTCGTATGCCTTCTTGGAATAGATTTTACCCTTGTTGGTAAAGAACAGCAGTAAGTCGTGGGTACTTGAATAGATCAGCTTTTCAATGAAATCGCCAGACTTCACACCCATGCCCTTAATACCTTTACCACCACGGTTTTGCGTCTTAAATTCATTAATCAGCATCCGCTTGATATAGCCACTATGGGTAAGGGTTAGCAAAACATCTTGCTTTTCAATTAAGTCTTCGTCTTCAATTGAGACAACTTCACTAGCACCGATTTCAGTCCGCCGCTTATCACCAAAGCGCTTTTGAATATCGAGCAATTCATTGTAGATAATCTCGTTGATCCGTTCAGGCTTGGCCAAAATATCCTTGTAATCCGCAATTTTTTCTTGCAAATCCTTGTATTCGGCCTCAACCTTGTCGCGTTCCAAGCCTGTTAAGCGAACAAGCCGCATATCCAAAATAGCTTGTGACTGCTTATCATCCAGTCCAAAGCGGCTAATTAAGGCAGCTTTAGCAATATCACTGGAGTTGCTTTGACGAATAATATGAACAATTTCGTCAATGTGATCCAAAGCGATCTTCAAACCTTCAAGAATGTGGGCTCTTGCTTCAGCCTTGGCCAGCTCAAATTTTGTTCTACGTGTAACAACGTCCTCTTGGTGCTCCAAGTAATACGACAGCATCTGCTTGATACTCAAGAAATGTGGTGCACCATCAACAATGGCAACCATGTTCATCCCAAAGTTAGCCTGCATTTGCGTTAATTTGAATAAATTATTCAAAACAACACTGGCACTTGCATCACGACGAATGTCAATTGTCATCCGCATCCCTGTCTGGTCGGATTCATCACGAACACCGGTAATCCCATCAATTGTCTTAGAGCGTGCCAAATCAGCAATTTTCTTAACTAATTCAGCCTTGTTAACCAAGTATGGCAGTTCAGTAACAACGATTCGTTCCCGACCACTTTTTTCAGTTTCAATATTGGTCTTGGCCCGCACAACGATATTACCGCGACCACTTTCGTATGCCCGATAAATACCGCCGCGACCCATGATAATCCCGCCAGTCGGAAAATCAGGACCCGGAATTGCCTTCATTAAGTCCTTGGTAGTGACATCCGGATTGTTCATCAGCATATGCAAACCGCTGATAACTTCGGATAAATTATGTGGTGGAATATTAGTCGTCATCCCGACGGCAATCCCACTTGTCCCGTTAACTAGTAAGTTCGGAATCCGCGCTGGCAAAACTACTGGTTCGTTTTCAGAATCATCATAGTTCCGTTGCCAATCAACCGTATTTTTGTTAATATCGCGCAGCATTTCAACGGCGATTTTACTCATTCGCGCCTCAGTATAACGCATTGCGGCAGGCTCGTCGCCATCAACGGAACCAAAGTTACCGTGACCATCAACTAGCATATAGCGATAACTAAAGTCTTGAGCCATGTGCGCCATTGCCAAATAAATCGAAGAATCGCCGTGGGGGTGGAACTTACCCATAACCTCCCCAACGATTCTGGCAGACTTCTTATAAGGCTTATCAGGAGTAACTCCTAACTCACTCATTCCGTAAAGAATTCGCCTTTGGACAGGCTTTAAACCATCGCGCACATCAGGCAAAGCCCGGGCAACAATAACTGACATCGCATAATCCAAAAAGGAACTGCTCATTACACTAGTCAGATCAACATTTCTAATTCTATGATCTTGACCTTGATTGTCGTTATCCATTTAAAACCTCCTAAGCATCCAAGTTTTCAACGTATTTTGCGTTAGTTTCAATGAACTTCCGCCGTGGCGCAACTTCATTACCCATCAATAATTCAAAGACCTCATCAGCATTCTTAGCATATTCTGGACTAACGCGATCAAGGCGGCGGTTTTCAGGATTCATCGTTGTTTCCCACAACTGCTCTGGATCCATTTCACCTAGTCCCTTATAGCGTTGAACAAGTGGCTTAGGACTTGGCTGCAGTGCACCTAAATAATCATGCAGCTCCTCATCAGTATCAAGGTACTTAACAACTTTACCTTGACGGACTTGATATAGAGGCGGACGTGCGATATAAACATATCCCTTTTCAATCATTGGCCGCATATAGTTGTAAAAGAGCGTCAATAGTAACGTCCGAATATGGGCGCCATCGACATCGGCATCCGTCATAATAATCAACTTGTGATAGCGAGCCTTTGAAACATTAAAGTCCGCACCAAATCCGGTTCCCAAAGCAGTAAACAATGACCGAATTTCTTGATTAGCCAAAATTCTGTCCATTGATGCTTTTTCAACGTTCAAAATTTTCCCACGAATCGGTAAAATTGCCTGCGTTAACCGAGAACGGCCTTGCTTAGCGGAACCGCCGGCCGAGTTACCTTCAACAATAAATAATTCTGAAATGCTTGGGTCGTTACTGGTATTATCAGCCAGTTTACCTGGCAAATTAGCAATCTCAAGTCCTGATTTCTTTCTCGTTACTTCGCGAGCACGCTTAGCAGCAGTCCTAGCCCGTTCAGCTAGCTGTGCTTTTTCAACGATTTTGCGGCCAACTTGCGGATTCTCCATCAAGAAGTTAGTAAAAGTTTCTGAAAAGGCCTTATCGACTGCAGTTCTGGCATCAGAGTTTCCTAATTTAGTCTTCGTCTGCCCTTCAAATTGCGGGTTCGGGTGTTTAACAGAAACAACTGCTGTCATCCCTTCACGAATATCCTCACCGGAAAGATTATCATCCTTGTCCTTCAAGATTTTGGCTTTGTGAGCATAGTCATTTACCACCCGCGTTAATGCGGTCTTAAAGCCAGCTTCGTGCATCCCACCTTCATAAGTGTGGATGTTATTAGCAAAGGTCATTAACGTTGTTTTGTAGCCATTTGTATATTGTAAAGATACTTCAACATTAATTTCGTTGTAGTCACCTTCGACATAAATTGGCTCATCAAACAAAACTTCTGTGCCATGATTCAAAAAGGCAACGTATTCCTTAATTCCGCCTTCATAGTGATAGACATCAGTTTCAGCGGTTTCTTTACGTTTATCGGTAAAAGTTAGCTTTAGACCCTTATTCAAGAAGGCTAGTTCGCGAATCCGGTTTTTCAAAACTTTGTCATCAAAACTGGTGGTTTCAGTAAAAATATCTGGATCCGGATAAAAATGTACAATGGTCCCGTGCTCAGTCAAAGGTACAGTACCAGCCAATTTCATTTCAGTCTTAACACGACCACGATTGAAATCGATGTAGTACTTTTTACCATCACGCATCGTGGTAACATCAAGTTCAGTTGACAAGGCGTTAACTACCGAAGCACCAACACCATGAAGTCCACCAGAGACTTTATAGCCGCCACCGCCAAACTTACCACCGGCGTGCAAAACAGTAAAAACAGTTTCTAGAGCTGGCCGACCAGTTTTCTTTTGAATATCAACTGGAATTCCCCGACCATCATCTTGAACAGTTACACTGCCATCAGCATTAACCGTTATCTCAATTTTAGTTGCAAATCCAGCTAAGCTTTCATCAATACTATTATCAATTACTTCCCAAACCAAGTGGTGTAAGCCTTGAGAACTAGTTGAGCCAATATACATCCCAGGCCGTTTGCGAACAGCTTCAAGTCCACCCAGAACCTGAATTTGACTGGCATTATATTTATCAGCTTCTTTTTCGTATTGCTTGATTTGATCAAGTTTTTCTTCGTTATGATCAGCCATTCAATTCTCCTTTTTCCAAATAAATTTTTCCAGACTTAATCCGGTAAACCTGAGGCTTTTTAATTATTTCCCAGGAAATACCTGTAAGATCTGTTGTTGTAATAAACGTTTGCGTTTTACCATGAATATAATTGAGTAGCGCACTCTGGCGACTATGGTCAAGCTCACTCATTACATCGTCAAGTAATAACAAAGGATATTCATCAGTCAATTGATGTACCAACTGAATCTCTGCTAGCTTAACACTCAGTGCAATGGTGCGTTGCTGGCCTTGTGAGCCATAAAAATGAGCATCTTTGCCATCCAAGGCAAATTCAATATCATCACGATGCGGGCCAGACAAAGTTGTTCCTTTTCGCATTTCTGCAGCCTTATTTTTCTTGAAGTTTGCCAAGAGTTTTTGATAAATCTCTTCCGTACTATCATCAGCTGTCACTTCAGGAACAGATGGCCGATAAGTTACCGTTAATTCCTCACCACCAGTGCTAATGTGTGCGTAGGCATCACGTGCATACGTGCGCAAGTATTTAAGAAACTTAAACCGGCGCACAATTACTTCGGCAGCAATTCCAGCTAATTGATCGGCTAAGACATCAAGAAATAGTTGATCATGAGCTTGACCTTTGGCTAATTGCTTCAAGTAATTATTCTTTTGCTGCAAAACCTGCCGGTACTTGCTAGCAAAATACAAATACTCCGGATTAATTTGACCAAATTCTTGATCCATAAACCGGCGTCTTAAGGCCGGGGCCCCCTTGATTAAGTCCAAATCCTCAGGCGAGAACAGAATTGCATTTAATTGCCCCACGTACTTAGATAATTTTGCCTGCTCAACACGATTAATCCAGACCTTTTTACCTTTTTTGGTAATTAAGACACGTAAAGTTAAATCAAGCTGACTTTTATAAATATGACCGGTGACATTGGCATATTCTTGATTGAAGGCAATCAATTCCTTGTCACTGCTAGTTCGATGTGAACGTGTCAATGCTAAAAAATAGATTGCTTCCAGCAGATTTGTCTTACCTTGCGCATTTTGCCCAATAAAAATATTGACGTTAGGATCAAACTCAACGTTTAATTGCTGCAAATTACGGTAATTTTGCGCCACAAAATGCTTCAAATACATTGAAGACTACCGAAAAATATATGCTTCGTGGGCAATTTCAACTCGGTCACCTGAACGTAACTTCTTACCACGGCGATTTTCTTTAACACCATTTAGCAAAACTGGATTATCTTGCAAATACCACTTTGCTTGACCACCAGAAGAAATAATACTTTCTTCTTTTAAAAATTGACTTAAGGTAATGTACTCACCTTTTACTGTAAATTCTTTGATAATACTCACCTTCATCGCGCTAGTTTCCTATATTTAAGTATATTCGTTTTAAGGCTAAAAGACAACTTAAAAAGCTAATATAAAGCCATATAAACGGTTTTTAGCAGAATAAACATTTTATAGTAAACGGTCATTAAAACAGTACAACGTGCTTATTTTGTCCGTTAACAAAAAAGGCACATAAAAAAGGTCATCGGATGATGACCTTTAGTTCATAATTTTTTATTTAGAAAGTTCTAACTGGGGTGATTAGTTGAACAAATTCAATGTCGGCTTGGTCTGGATTAACCGTAAACGGTCTTAGCGGCTGCGTAAATTCCATAACAACCGAATCAGTTACCGATGCCTTTAAGGCATCACGCAAATAATCGGGGTTAAACGAAATTTTTAAGTTTTTACCAGTTAAGTTTTTGAAACTTACATCTTCTTCAACGTTACCAATTTCAGCGGACTCACCGGATAATTTTGCCGTTTGCTCCTCAACATCAAGCGTTAAATCAACAACGTTATTGCGACCAGCATGAGTTAACAGACTTGCACGATCAAGCGCGCTTGATAATTCAACTAGGTCAAATTCGACACTGGTTGTGCTTTCAGTCGGGATTAAACGTTCAGTATCTGGATAACTGCCTTCAAGTAGTCGTGAATAGAATAGAATGTTGCCAATTTCAAACAGTACTTGACTATCTCCAGGGCAAACGCGAACTTCCGGATTAGTTTCACCAATAATCCGGGCTAGTTCTAGTAAACTTTTTCCTGGAATAATCAAATCAGTTTTGGTTTGCGGACCATTTTCTAAAGTTAATGCTCGACTAGATAAACGGTGTGAATCAGTTGCAACAGCGTGAATTCGGTCAGGACTGAAAGTGAAGTGGACACCTGTTAAAACTAGACGACTTTCTTGCGTGGCAACAGCGAATTGCGTTTCCGTGATAATTTCACGGAAAGTTTTTCCTGAAATAACAAAAGAGGACTCGTCGGGAATTTCCGGTAATCTTGGATAGTTATTTGCATCTAAACCGTTAATCGTGAATTCACTATTTTCAGAAATAATTTGCGTCTGAAAACTTTCTTTTACTTCAAGTGAAAATTCTTTCCCAGGTAAACGCCGAATAATTTCACTAAAGAAGCGAGCAGGTAGAACAATTGCACCGGTTGATTCAACAGTTAAATCTTCGCTAACTGGAATTTTTAATTCAATTGAAATATCGGTATCGCTACCAGTTAAAATTAATTCATCATCTGTCAAGTTAAGCTTAATGCCGCTTAAGATTGGAATAGTTGCACGTGAAGAAATGGCGTGCATAACGTTGTTTAGGTTATCAACGAAAAGATTTCTATTAATTGTAAATTTCATGAAGGCCTCCTGTTTCAGGTATGTTTTATTTATTTAATTATATAATTTATTTAGTAGTATTAGTAGGTCTTGTGATTTCTGTTGAGAAGTTATGCAAGGCCTAAAATAACGTAATTAGGGCGGTTTAAAAAATGTGGATAAAGCTAAAAGTTGTCCACATTTTTTAACTTTTAGCGATCAAGCATTTGCTTAAGATCAAAAACGGCAGTTTTAATGTCCGAGTCGGTTTTGATTGCCCGACTGATCTTTTCGTAGGCATGCATGACCGTGGTGTGATCTTTGCCGCCAAACTCCTGGCCAATCTTAGGTAGGCTTGAATCCGTTAGTTCACGAGAAAGATACATGGCAATTTGCCGCGGGACCACAATTTGTCGCACCCGCTTTTTGCCCTTTAATTCATAAGTAGAAGTCTGAAAGTAGTTAGCAACAACTTCCTGAATTTTAGATATTTGCAAACCGCGATTTTTTTGGACGAGTTTTAGGTCCGCAAGAGCTTCGCGAGCCAAACCGACGTTAATATCTTCGCGTTCGATTGTTGCATGTGCCTGAACTTTAACCAAAGCACCTTCGAGTTCTCTAATATTCGTATCGACCTGTGAAGCAATGTAATCTAAGGTGCTGTCATCGATTGTTAAATCTTCGGCCTCAGCTTTTTTGCGCAAGATGGCAATCCGTGTTTCAAGATCTGGCGGCGTGATTTCAACTTGCAGACCCCAAGTAAACCGGGAAACTAACCGTTCTGATAAATCCGGAATTTCAGTCGGCAGGCGGTCACTTGTCATTACGATTTGCTTTTGGTCATTATAAAGAGTTTCAAAAGTATGGAAGAATTCTTCCTGAATGCCCTCTTTTTTGGCAAAAAACTGAATATCATCAACTAATAATAAGTCGCAAGTGCGGTATTTTTCGCGAAATTGATCTTGTGTCTTATTTTTGATTGAATTGATAAAATCGTTAACAAAAGTTTCGCTTTGAATGTAAACGACTTTGGCATTCGGCCGCTCGGCCAGCATTTGGTGACCGATGGCCTGCATTAGGTGTGTTTTTCCTAGTCCGACACCGCCAAAGATAAACAGCGGATTGTAAAAACTGCCGGGACTGTCAGCAACTGCTAAAGCGGCACCCGCAGCTAATTTGTTGCCCTCACCTTGAACAAAATTATCGAAAGTATATTTTTCATTTAATTTCAGGTTGCGCACGAACGCATTATGAGTACGCTCGCTTTGGCGCTGCTGCGTAATCTGTGTTTGCGGTTTGGGCGTGACAATTCGTTCAGTACTGCGCTCACCTTCAATTTGAAAAACAGGCGTGATTTCGATATTGGCATAGCCGTATGCTGACTGGATCAATTGCGATGCCAAATTCTTTTCCCAATATCCTTTAGTTACCGGATTTTGCACGGCAATTTTTAATTCATGCGTATCCTTATTGTAGGAAAGTGGTTTAGTATTTTTGAACCAAGCATTGTAGGCAACTTCATTAAAATGCTCACGCATTTCATTATTAAAATGCTGCCAAAATTTATTAATATCAAACAAAGTA